>CALBSZ010000178.1 GCA_937967665.1 uncultured Planctomycetaceae bacterium | reverse complement strand
GCCGGCGCTCGATCGGATGGATATCCAACCGGGTATGCGCCGCCAGAGTTGACTCAATCATCAAGCCGCCGATTCGCCGCCCCGCTGTGGCACCACCCTACGGGGACTGTTGCCGCTGTCGCCGACGGCGCTGCCCACATAAAAGATGTCGGTCGGGAGGTTGATGGCGGCGTTGTCGTGGATCGTGACTTGCAGCCATTGCCGGACGATTTCGCCAGCGGACCAGGTCAACACCAGACGGTCGCTGGCCGGGCCGCCCGCACCGGGCCGAACGTGGAGCGTCGGCAACGACGCCCCGGTCCAGCTTGATGGACTGTCGTCCCTGTCAAACCTCGCACATCAATCATGATCCCAGTCACTCCGTCGGCACCGGTGATATAGTTGGCAAAAGCGGCCGCGCTGCCGGGCAGCAACGGAGTCTTCCCCGTCGGGATCGCCGCATCGTCGCCAACGTTG
The DNA here is from genome assembly GCA_937967665.1 of uncultured Planctomycetaceae bacterium. Lineage (GTDB taxonomy): Bacteria > Planctomycetota > Planctomycetia > Pirellulales > Pirellulaceae > CALBSZ01. Next base: position 8,175 of record CALBSZ010000178.1, on the reverse strand, counting down.
ACACTCGGATCGTTGCCGTGAAACGCGGAATCGTTGTAGAAGATGTGCCGGCTGACAATGCTGGGAGGCGGGACGATAGTGATCGCAAACGCCTGCGAAAACACTCCGTTGTCGGTTTGCGTCGAGAAATCCCCGTCCACTCCCGCAATCACTCCCTTCCAACACCGGAATCAACGCACGCCCCGAGTTACCGAAGGTCGTGTCCAGCATCGGGAAAGGTGTTTCGGTCCCGTGAATCGGCGCATGACGGCGAGATTTACTGGACTGTGAAGCAGTTGTCTCAACGGTTTTGTTGGTGCTGGAAAACAATTGGGGACAAGTGTCGTACAAAACAGGACGGATTTCGCAATGCGGATGCTTCGACGATGGAACACGGTTTCTGATGGGGCGGCGCTGGCGGATTACCGCGACGGGGTTGAAGCGAATGGCAGCATGGCCGTGCCATTCCCAGTGGCTGCCATCCTACGAGATTCGGATGCGCGGAAACCGGAGATGGCTCAGCGCGCTTCCTTCACAACTCGAAAGCCGGTGTAAACGGCGGCGTCGGCGGCTTCGGCAAAGGTGCGTATGGAGCAGCGGACGGCGGCTGGCGCGCACGTCCACGCGCCGCCACGAAGCACACGCCAGTCTCCGTAGGCGTGCTGGTCGGTCCGCTCGACGAAGAGCGGATCGCGGACGGTCACCTGATCCCTCTCGGTACGCGGTACGTCCGCGAAGTAACGCTCGTAAAGGTCAGCCGACCAGCGATCTTCGCACCACTCCCAGACATTCCCGTGCACGTCGTACAGCCCCCAGGGATTCGGCTGGAAACTTGCCACGCGCGCCGTGAAGACTACGCCGTCCCCTTGATCGGCTTCCAATCGGACGGCGCGCTGGTAGCGAGTGGTTCCTGGCTGCTTTGCCTCCAGGGCGCCGTCCGCGACGTTGGCATGGCTGTACGCGGTATCGGGGTCTTCGCCCCAGGAGTACCACGAACGGCCGCCCGCGCGGCAGGCGAATTCCCATTCCGCTTCGCTGGGCAGGCGATAGCGAGCGCCGTCTGACTGCGAAAGCCACCGGCAAAAGGCCTGTGCGTCGTTCCAACTGACGGCGACGACCGGATGGTCCTCGCTCTGTTCAAACCCGGGCGACTTCCACGAAATCTCCGGAGACTTGTGGAAGCGATCGACATAGTTTTTCTCGTCCGGGAAGCAGCCCAAGGCGCCGCCGTTCTTTTCGGCGTCTGTCTGGTAGCCGGTGGCCGTGACAAAAGCCCGGAATTGGCCGACGGTAACTTCGGTGGTAGCGATGTGAAATGGCTTGGAGAGAATCACCCGGTGCGCGGGAGTTTCGTAGGAAAAATCCTGGCGGTTGCTGTACCGGTGCGCGATGTGAAAACGATGATCGCGACGGTTCCCCGTATCAAACCCGCGGAGGTACTCGCCCGCCGGGATGCTTGCGAAGCGGATGCCCAGTGTCTTGGACTCAACCGCACCGTCCTCGCCTTCCGCCGCATTGCAGGCCGCGGCACAGAAGCCGTACAGCAGCGCGGCGATCAGGAACCTTCGCATGACGAACCAACTCATCCAAGTAGTTCTCCGATAGTCCCGCTGCTATCCTGAAACCGCCCTTCGATGGTGACTCCCATTTTTTCGGTCATGGTTTGCCAGAGCGACGCCAGGGGAGTCTGTTCTTTCAGGGCCACGTGCGTCTGGTGCCGGATGCCCAAGCCGTTGCCACCCGACAAGACCGTCGGCAGCAGATCCTTGCTGTGTCCGATCCCCATGCCGCTGGAAAAGCCCAGCATGGTATGGTCCAACAGCGAGCCGTCTCCGTCCCGGATGGACGCCAGGCGGTCCAGGAAGTAAGACCAGTGCTGCATGTAGATCGTATCGACCTTCGCCAGTTCGTCCAGGTTCTTCGGGTCGTTCCCGTGATGCGTCAGTTCATGATAGCCCTTGGAGACGCCGAATTCCGGGTAAACACCGCCGGCCAGTTCCGTCCGGACGACATACGTGATCACGCGCGTCGAATCGGTTTGAAACGCGAGCGCGATCAGGTCGTACATCAGCTTGGCGTAGGTGTCGTAAACGAACTTGCCGTTGCCCTCGGGTGCGACGGCCTTTTCGTAGTCGCCGTAGTTCTTGCCGGCCAGGTCGGGCTGTGGTTTGGGACGATCGGCCCAATCTATTTCGCGGCGCAGCGTCAATTCCACCTCGCGGATCGAATTGAAATACTGGTCCAGTTGCTGTCGATCCGCCGCTCCCAACCGGGCGTGTAACTGCCGCGCGTCCGCCAGCACGGCGTCCAGTACGCTGCCCCGCTGACGAAACTCATCGGCCTGCTCCGCCTGCTGCTGTTCGTCGGTCGGCCGGAACAGTTGGTTGAAAATGGTTTGGGGATCGTTCTCGGCGGCCAGTGGTACGCCCTGTCGATTCCAGGAGATGGTCGCCAAGACCTGGCTGCCAAAGCCGGTGCCACGTTTGACGGAAAGTTGCAGTGAAGGGAAACGCGTCTGTTTGCCATGCAGTTCCGCCACCAGCTGATCGGGCGAAACGGCTTGCTTTTCGCCGATCGCGATCGAGGTGGAAAAGGGATACGCGCCCCCATGACCGCCGCCTTTTTCGAGCCAGGTTCCGGAGAGTACCGTGAAGCGGCCGCGATGCGGTTCCAGCGGTTTGAGAATGCGGGACAGCCCGGCGTCACGGCCAAAGCCGTCCGGATAGAATTCGCGCATGTTCATGCCCGTGCCGAAATAGAACATGCCCATCCTGGGCACGACGGCCGGCGCTGACGCAGCGCGGACACCCCGTGCCGACAGGGCTTCCAGCCAGGGCAGAGCCAGGCACACACCGGTTCCGCGGAGGAAATTGCGGCGGCTGATCGGTTTGACGGTTTGAAAATTCATTTTGTCACAAAGGCCTTACTGTTTACGAGGGATTTGATGAGGGAGCGGAGTGAATCCTTGCCGGACTTCATTTCCTCCACGGCTTGCGAAAGCATGGGGTCGTCGCTGGGTTCGACCGGCCGGCCCAGCGCATAAACCCACATTTTCCGCGCCAGGCTCCGGCGAAAGCGATCCTCTTGTTGTCGCAACGCCTGGCGGAACTCGTCGAAATTGCGGAAATCGCTGCCATTCGGCAAGCGCCCGCTGGCATCGATGGGTGGAGTCTTGTCGCCGCGAAAGTCTTCGCCGTCCTGTCGGTCTCGCCACAAACCGATGACGTTGAAGTTTTCCAAGGCCAGACCGTAGGGATCGAGTGACCGGTGGCACGCCGCGCACGCCTGAATCTGCTGATGCTGCATGAGGCGTTCACGCACGGTGAGTCGTTCGCCTTGGACGTTCGGTTCAATTTCACCGGCGTTGGGTGGTGGTGGATCGGGCGGGTTGTCAAACAAGACTTCCCGCACGTAGACGGCTCGCGAAATCGGTTTCGTTCGTATCCCATCCGACCCGGCCTGGTGGACGCCGGCCATGGCCAATAGCCCGCCGCGCGGCGAGTCCGCGGGGAGCGGTACGCGCCGAAACTCGTCCCCTGTCACACCTGCGATCCCATAGTGGCGCGCCAGCCGATCGTTGATCACCAGGAAATCAGAATCAATGAAGTTCAAGACGCTCAGGTCTTCCTGTAAGACTTCGCGAAAGAACTCCAGCGGTTCGCGCACCACGGCGTCCGCCAGCTTATCGTCATACTCTTTATAAAGGTACTTGTCGGGAGTGAAGGCGAGGAACGTGTCGGTGCGCAGCCATTGCCGCGCAAAACCCTCGACGAAGCGGTCCGACTTTGGATCGGCCAGCATGCGGTCGACCTGGGAAGTCAATTCCTCGCGACGACTCAGCGTGCCCCTAGCGGCGAGTCGGAACAGTTCGTCATCCGGCATCGAACTCCACAAGAAGTAAGATAGTCGCGAGGCGAGTTCGAATTCCGTCAGTGGGCGTGTCGCGGCGACTGCGTTGTCGTCGGACGGTGTGACAACGGCGGGTTCGGCCAGGTACAAAAACTTGGGCGACGTCAGGGCGGTCGCCAGGCCAACTCGAATCGCTTCATGAAAGCTTTCACCGCTTTCTAGTTCCTGCCGCACAACTGCCAGGATCGGTTTTAATTCCTTGTCGTCAACGGGGCGGCGCCAGGCCCGCGGAAGAAACCGTGCGAACACTTCTCGCGCGTAGGCCAGGTCCGTCTTGGCGTCTTCACCTCCGAATAGGATACCCGTGTGGCTGGCTGGCGGCCATTGATCGTACAGCGGTCCTTCGACTTCCAGGTAGTCGAGGAAGACGCGGGGAAACCTGGTCACATCCAGTTTATCGGGATCGGGCGTCGAGCGATCTCCGCCCCAGCCCTCGGCTACTTTGCGCCCAGCCAACCGCAACGCCTCAGCAAAATCGTTTTCGTCGCCAGCCGCATTGTTGCGTTGCATAAAGTTTTCGCCGGGCCGCTGTCCCATGTACAACGAGACTTCGTTGACGATTCGCACACTCAATTCGTTGCCCAGCGTATCGCGCGGCACGATGACGGAATACTCCGCCGGCTTGTCCCAGGGGGCCGTGACGTCCACTTCCATGATCGACTTCATGGAATCATCGGGGTGGCTGTGACTGAGTTGGATTCGCGGCACCTGCCCATCGGCGCCAGGCCAGCCGCCAGCGCGGACGGTGAAGCGATAGAAGCCGTTAACCGGCGCGACATTGTTGTCTCGACGGCCCGGGTAACGCAGCATGCCGAACGACCGCGTATTCCCCTCGATCAATTCCAAACCGCCCGGCACGGGTCGCATTCCCAGCCGCGTGACCAGGTAGCTGATCGCCCCGCTTTCGGCGATGTCTTCGAATTCCAGGCGCATCTTCTCCGTCGGGAATGCGGGTGGGCCGTCGACGATGGCCCGCTCGGCGATCCGGCGCGCGACCGTGTAATACTGTGACATCAGGGAGGGGTCCAGCAGCAGCGCCGTGCTGACCTTGTCGAAACCGGCGGCCGTGCCGTCCGGCGGCAGGACATCCAAAGGGCTCTCGCCCGTGGGGAACTTCATCGACAGCAGATCGGCGACGGTGTAAGTGTACTCGTATCGATTCATGCGCCGCAGCAGGACCCGGCCACCGGTACTGAGTTGCTGTTGCTCGGCGGCCCGCAGCCCCGCCGCAATCCAGCCGGACGTGCTTTCAATGAGTTCCACTGGTAAGGGCTCTTCACCGTCTGGAGGCATTTCGCCCAGGTTGATCATGTTGCGTACTTCGATCCAGGTCGCGGCATTGTCGCGAACGGAGAAATCCGCCTTCAACTGGTCCAGCCGCAGTTTGCCTTCCGCCTTCTGCGGACCGTGGCAGCGGACGCAGTATTCCTGGAGTACGGAGGCGACATCCAGTTCGAAGGCATCACCGCGAGTGGCAACCACGGTCAGGACCGCGACGATCAGCCCTGTCAGGGCGAGCTGGATTGCCGGACCATTCGTTCTTGTTTCTCTTATTGCGGACACGCGCCGTTGCTCCTGTGGAAACCTCCATTATACGCCGAACTCCCGTTGTGATTCGAGGCGACTTGGCCTGCTGGCGGGAAAGTCATTGTCAGCGAAACCCTGGACGGTCGACCGGTCGTGCTGAGAAAGCGAGCGGCGGCTGCAACGACTTCGAGCAGGGTCGGTGAAGATACGGCCATAATCGTCGCGCCGGCGGTCCGGTACGGAGTTTGCACCGCCAAGTCTTCTTGCTATGTTGAAACCCGTTTGCGAATTCGCCCCGTCCCGATGTCGAATTCGCCGTTTGTTAATAGCTTGTTGAGAGCATTTGACGGCAGTCTTGCGACGCGTCGCCGAACCAGGGTTTGTTGCGGGCGGCCGTAGCGTCGGCGAGCAACGATCATCGGTTGGGCGCGAACGAGGCGCCGCCGGCCATCATGTCGATCTTCCTGGGCGATCAGCTCACCGATGTGTTCGAACAGATCAAGAGCGGCGGGGCGAGTTCCTCGCTGCCCAAAGGGACACTCACCGTAGGCGTGGACGTGTTGCCTCCGCTTCCCATGGACGCGGGCGATCGCAATCGAACCAGCCCATTCGCGCGAACGCGGATGAACTGGAAGGGATCGTGGCCGACGACCTTTGGCCGCTGCCGACATACCAGGAAATGTTATTCATCAAGTAGCTTCGCGACTTCCCGCCAACGCCTGGCATCGCGCCGCGCTCCGCCGCCAGCAAAGATCGTAAAGGGTCATTACGGATATCCTTCTTATTGACTTGAGTCGTTGTTTGCTGCCGCGTGGTTCCGAAAGGACCAGCCGAGCTTTTGAATTTCTTCATGAACCTGTTCTCCTTGCTTCAGTGGGAATCCAGATCGAGTTCTTAAAACCCACTTCACGTTCAGCGCCGGACCCACGCCCGCGTTGACCAGGCTGATCGGCGTGAGGACGCGCGGCGATTTGTATTGGTAGTAGGCAAAGAACAGGCCGTCGGGTCGTTGTCCTCAACATCGTCCAAGCTGGCCAGAACGGACCGGACGGAATTCCGCAGGCTCCGCAGCTTGCGTGCCTGCCAAAACGGCAGGGCGGATTCGAGATGCAACCAGGCGGACCAGGAAAGGTCGCGACCTTGCTTGTGAGCGGTCCGTGTCGCCGCTGCGGCATCGGCCGCCGGCTCCGCAGGCATTTCATCCAACGTGCTAGCGAGTGCGTCCAACTGCGTTTCGAGTTCGTCGAACGCCGCAGCCGCGTCGTCGAAAGACTCGACAAGCCAGCCACTAACGGGCGATTGCCAATTCATCCAGCGAATCCACGTCCAACGCGATGCAGGTTGCAGGCACGTCGAATATCTCCCACGCTGCGGGTGACAGCATCGCTAGAATGAACGGCTGCCCCGGCACGACGTGCGCTCTACAGGGAATACTTCCAGAATGCCGCTGCCGCCGTGGATTATCCCGGAACATTCAGGTGAATAGCCTCTGGACTAACTGCTGATTCGCTCGATTCAAGGCGCGAACGCTGTCTGCCGCAAACAAAAACGGCTCGCTGCCTGCCCCTGCCGCGGAATCGCGTACTCGAAGGGGCTCTGCGGAGTGCTAGCGAATTCACCCTGTTTCACAGGGAATTCGTCATCTGTTCCTCAAGTTTAAAGTCAAAACTGGCCGCCACCCGATGCATTCGATGGTTGCGCCGACGGTGATGCCCGGCCATTCGGGGCGAAACGCCGACGGGTGGCCGCTTTACGCTGTTCCGAGACGGACTGCGACAGCGACCGCTCCGCGACCAACCCCATTCCTGGACGCGACCCGAGTTCACCCAGCATTGATCAGCAAAACATGAGTGCTAGCAAGAAGGCGCCTTCGCCCAGCGTGGGTTTTTTGACGGTTTGCGAGTTCGACGAGGTCGGCTTGCTGGGAGGTTATTTGTTGTTGAATGGGGGTGGTCGCCCTTTGGAGTTTCACTGCACGACTCCCGTGAAGCCGAACCGCGCCCAGGAAATCCTTTATGGCACGAGCATTCGCCCCTACCTGTACGGCGACGTGATCGGCAAAGCGCTGTTGGAAAAGTCTCCCTCGCAGCCGAAGTTTGTGTGTACGGATTGTCACGACGCGATGTCGGTTCGCCCGTTTGCAGCGAGCCCGGTGGCGTTCATTTCCAGCGATGTTCAGGCCGACTCGTTTCCACTTGGCGAATGGCAGGCGACGGTCAGCGCGGCGCACCGCCAGGACAAGCAGTTGATTGCGGACGAATGGCAAACGCACTTCCAGCAACTGGACCTGTGCGAACCATTCAGTCGCATTCGCGAAGCGCTGGAGGAAGCTCAGAACAGTCGCAAGGCCGCATGATGCGGCCGTCCAGGAAGAAGGACGGGCGTCGCCGAAGAATGCGTCAGAAATAACTCGCACGCGTTAAAGGATGACGCTGTTGTTTACGAATTTGTTCAAACCATCGGAGTCACGACCACGCGCCGCGGATAGCCATGCGCGTGTCGGAGTCGAGTCGTACGATGTCGATGTTCCCGTATCGATTTTTGCGACGGGGTGGCAGACCGCGCTGACGCGGTCGCCCAAGTGTGAAACGCAGACCGTGGCCTTGCAGTCGGCGAGTGTACGGGCCATGTCCGTGAATCTCGGCCGTCCGGTTTTGAAGACGGTGAGTTTTTCGTTTTCGGAGTCGTCGGCCATCGTGGAACGCCTGGCCACGACCCGATCGAATCGGCCGGTCAAGCCGAATGCGGCAACCGCCGGCA
>CALBSZ010000177.1 GCA_937967665.1 uncultured Planctomycetaceae bacterium | reverse complement strand
CGGCACAATATTACTCGTGGTTTGCGACAAAAGGGGACAGGCACGGCGACGCGGCGTCATTGTCGAGCTGTTCACCGTTTGGATCACCGAGCCTGTCCCCTTTTGTCGCGACCGTGCGCTGTAGCACTAGTCCGACAGCGCCAGCTTCCGTCGTCATACACGCTCGAAGCGGAACTGTTGGCTCATGGTTCTTCATAAGTCTTGGAAGCAATGGATCGGCAACACATGTTAATACTTGGTTACTTTGTTGCGTCGCTGGCCGCATTGTGTCACAATCGGTCGGAACCAGCATCATTGAGTAACCCTTCGAGGAACGAACCGTGCGCCAAGCCAGCCTTTGTTTATGTGTGTCTCTCACATTCCTCCTGTCCGTCTCGCCGGCAACAGCGGAACCCGAGACCTTGCAGCGCCCGCTGCCTTCACAGTTCTTTAGCGAGGACACATTCCTCGTCGCCTCCGTCGATGTGGGGCGGTTTTCGATCGAGCGGGTTTACGAATCCGTGGGGCTGCTGATTCCGGGAAATCTGTCGGCGATCGTGCGCGAGAGGAAAGGGGACGTCCCGGGCCTGGTCCTGGCAGGTTCGGTACTCCACGAATTCGCTAAGAATGAAGCGGTGCGAAACCAGAGGAGCGCCCGCGCGCCGAATCATCAATTTGACGTCACCGACCGGACTGCAAAGCAGTTGAAAGAACTGGGCATAGAACAAGTGCTGATCGTGTTGACCTGGAGAGGTGGCGAGCGGCAAGGGTTTTCCACGTACGTTTTGGCCGCGGCAGACGAAAACCTGGACCAGAAGGATCGCGACGCGCGCCAGGCGGGATTGCAAGAAATCGCCGAATCGTTCGGCGCCAAAGTCGAGAGCGTCCCGGGCTGGCTGGTGCTGCATCGCGAAACGGCTTTGCCGGAGGACACGTTTGCGTTGTCCGACGCGACCTTCGCGGAAGCGCTCAAGTCGAATCGTCATCATGATATCGGCGTCGTCTTCGTGGCCACCGAAAAACTGCGCGACCAGATTGCCAGCGGGATTGAGGCGCTTTCCAAGTCGGCGAAAGGGGACGAGGCGCATCTGGTTCCGCTCGTCAAGCAGATTGGCAAGATCGTCGATTCCGATTGGCAGTACGCCGGAGTGGACTTTGGCGAAAAGCCGGCCGTTCGCGCGGCGGCCAATTTCGCACAGCCGGCCGAGGCCGCTGAATTTGGCAGTTCGCTGACGAAGTTGCTTGCCGCGGTCCCGCAAGCGGCGGCAAGCGATGAGACAGAAGATGAGGCGGCTCTGGCGACGCTGGCCAGTTTTACCCGCCAATTGAAGGTGGAAGTCGACGCCGCGCGATTGCGGTTGGAACTGGATGCGTCCGCGCTGCAACAGGTGTTTGCCGACGCGTTCAAGAACATTCCGCCGCCGCGAAAACCTCAACCGATTGGTGTGAACGACGGAGACAAAGACGAATAACGTGGTTGTCACTGCTTCGTATCGACAAAGGAGAGAGACAATGCCGAGTCGAAATGGAATGATTCCGCTCGCGATAACGGTAATCCTGCTGGCAACAGCGGCCGCACGGGCAGCCGATGAACAAGAGCCGACCATCGAGGAAAAGATTTCGCAGGTGCTGCTGCACACGCAGAAGGGCCGCGAAGTCGATTACCCGCCCACGCGCGAAGTCATACAGCAGTTCCGGAACGGCGCTCCGGATACGGTCGGCAAGTCCTGGGGATTCACCCTGCAGAAGAAAGTCGACGACGTCGACGTCGCGCGCATGCACAGCATTACCATCCTGCCCGTGGATTACGTCCCGTCCGAAACGCAACAGGCTCGGTGGAACCAATTCAAAATGCATGCCGAACCCGCTACCGGATTGGAAGTTGCCTTTCGAGAGGCCAAGCGGGGCTCCGTGCGCCGACATCAAGTCACCTACCGCTTGCAGTCCGGACAGTATCGTTTGCTGATGCAAGTCACCACGTCCGGGAACGAATCGGCCGCGCAGGCCATGCAGAAAACACGGGACGATTGGGACCAGTTCTTCGGCTTTGCCAAGAGTATTCTCGGCGATCCGGAACCCGCTCAAATCTTCGTCACGATCACGGAACCGGTTTCCACCGAGCCAACGGGTGTGGAGGATGGCGAGGTGTTTAACGTCGACAACGATCAGACTATTGACGTGCGGGCCGACTTCCAGTTGTCGGCCGTGGCCGAGTTCCTGGAATCGGGCAAGCCGTACGACCTGCGTTTGAAGACGATCAAGCACCGCGGTGACTCGGGCATTACCGTGCGCGGCTCGTCCTTGTCCGCTCCGGACGCCCAGGGTTGGCAGCAGTTACGAGTCGCCGACCTCGATTCTCAGGCAAGCCTCACGGTCACACTTGCGAAATTCGACGCGGCGGTCAGGGCGAACGAGCCCCCCGAAACCGACCGTTTCGTGGAATTCCGCGTCCAGTTGCTCGATCCCAAGAGTGGCGACGTGGCCGCGGAATTCCGGTTTGGCGTGCAGCGCCGCGACTGGTTTCCCATCGTGCAACGATTCCAATTGATCGGCCGCAACTACCGGGAGCGAGGCCCCGACGGCAAGGAAATCTCGCCGCTGATTCCAAAACCCGAACGCCTGTCGTTCAACCAGTATGTGGAAGCCGGAGGAACGCTGCTGCAAAACTATCGCCGTCTGGTCGAACCGATAGCCACCCAGTTTGGCGAAATCAAAGCCACCGACCCGGTCTGCCTGGGTTGGCGGGCGGACAACCTGGATGTGAAGCAAGTGACCGATTTCCTGGTCGCCGTCGACGCCCCGGACGTCGAAACCAAACTGCCGGTGCTATTGCGCGATACGGGGGTTCGTCATGTCGTGGACATTCGACTCTGGCGTGCTCCCTTGATTCAAAGCGTTGCCGAAAGCGACAGTTTCTTTGGCGACGATCTGCTCGGTGGCTTCGAAGAACTGCTGATCGACCCCGACAAGGAAGAATTGCGGCTGCGGCAAGATCTGTACCTGAAGAGCTATTCACTGACGGTGATCCCGATCGAGTTCACTCCGAAAGGTGAAGCCGCAGACGCCTTCCTGGCCAATTTGCCGGCCCGCTGGCGCCAGCCGCCGCTCGAAACCGAACACCGTGCAGTGGCGGTGTTCCCCGGAAAAACGTTCACGAAACTGGAAGACTACCTACCCCAGTCGGACCGCTATGCCGACCCCCGCAACATTCCCGATTCGACCACGACCACGCGCATCTCCGGCGTGTTTCAATTGCGTTTGGTTGCCGAGTTCTATCATGTCCGCGGTACCAAAGAGGACGCCAAGAAAGTCGACGTGGCCCTCCGCTATGCGGTCGCCCCTGACGGCTTCGACGCGCACGTAATCTTCTGGAAGACGCAACGGCAAGAACGGTAGGATCCGCTATTTTGGCGTTACGCGAATGTTGCGAAACGCGACTGGGCCGTGGTCCCCTTGGAACATCAGTGGACCCGTGGGCTGTTCCCCCCGGCCCAGGTTGCCGCCCGTAACGCCTTTGACTTCGACGTCTTCGTGAATCACCTGGCCATTCAGCACCACGCGGTTGAACCTGGCATTGGCGACCTTCTTGCCATCTTCAAACTGGGGCGCTGAAAAATCGATTTCAAACGTTTGCCATTCACCCGGCGCCTTGGCGGCATTGGTGCGGGGCGCGGCGGAACCGTAGATCCCGCCGATATCCCCAGGACCAACGTTGGCCTTGCCGAAGCTGTCGAGCACCTGGATTTCATAGTTGCCCATCAAGTAGATCCCCGAATTGGAACCTTTGGGCACCATCAATTCCAGTCGAACAACACAATCCCCAAATTCCTCGGCGGTATAAATATCGACTCCGCGCGCGGCATTGATCAACTGGCCGGCTTCCTTAGCCTTGCCGACAGAAAGTTGGCGCGGGTTGTTCGGATCGAGTTCCGCCAGTCCCACAACCCACTTGCTCTGATCAACCTTATCGCCTTTCAATTTCCAGCCATCCAGATTCTTGCCATTGAAAACAACGTGCGGGGCCTCGGCCAAACAGATTGCTGGCGATGTCCACAGGAAAGAGACGAAAAGTGCAGTGGGAACGCGAAGCATGACATGGATCCTTATGTCGAAGTGGAACGAACGGGACTACCAACGGGACGGTCATTCCCATACAGGGCGGCAACCGATCAGGCTAACCCGGATCCGCGCGAGAAACAATCAGGCATTGCACAGGGCATGCGAACATCTTGCCGGGTCAGCGGGGATTCAAGATCTCCGCCAGCGCCCCGCGAATCCGGGATTCCGAGCCGGGCGCGACCCACAGCCAGTTGTCTCGAAAACCCTCCTGAAACGCGGCTTCGGTCGGGATGTACCCCGGCCAGCATTCGCCATAGCCAATGGATATCACGAACGACTCGGGCACCATTTCCTGGGCCATCAACTGATAGCCCACGAATGCTTCACCGGGAAAGAGGACAAGCTTAGCGGCGCCGAAATCGATACACGGCATATCGATTCCCTGCAACCGCTCGACGCGCTGCCTGCTGGCCAGGCCCATGGCCGCCAGTATCCGGGACTCCACGTCCCGCTGCCCATCATTTAAGCGGCTGGTGAGCGACGCTGCCGTGAGCGATTCCTGCGTTGAAAACTCCAGCTTGAGCGCTGCGTTGCGAAACGTGATCTCGGTCAGCGGCACGCGACGGACGTTTTGCCAGGCCTCCACCATTGCCTGATACAAGCGGTCTGTGAGCGCGACGCGGCTCTCCTGCGAACCATCGTTGTACTTGCCCGCCGTGACGTCGCCGCTACAACCGGTCGCATAAATCTGGCGGATGGAAAAGTCGTCGCGCTGCCGGCGTTCCCGCGCCAGGCCCACGAAGTCCGCCGACACCTCTCCGCGGCCATAGTAGCTCATCGGATGTGTTGCAAAGGCGTGCAGCGCCAGCACCGCTTTGTCGTTGTTCCAGAAGCTGATCGTCTTCAATTCGTTATCGACAAGTCCCGCGGGGGCCGCGCCCATGAACGCGTCTCGGCCGCTACGACTGTATCGATGAAAAGAGACGCGGCCGTCCGGCAGGACCACTCGGCGATTGGACGCAATCCGCTCGACCCGCGCCTGGCCGATGCCGAGATGCGTGACCGGAACGGCCGCCGGCAAACCGTCGGCCAGCGCCTGGGCAACACGGCGGACCGTGCGGTCGTGGAACGACTGGTCGTACAGTTCATCCTTCAACCCAGCAGCCGCCAACAACTTCGCGGCGTCGCGGTCGACAACCGGAGCGTCATGCTGATGCAACGCACAGACCAGCACCCGTTCACGTGTTGTCTTCGCGGCAGCGGCCAAGGCATCACGCCATTGGTCGTACGCGCCATTGCGTATCTCGCACCAGTCGACAGCACAAAAGACGATCGGCTTCCCGGCTCCCAACAAAACAAAACCGTGCGCGTAAAGCGGGTCGACAACGCGCTGTGACTTGGTGGGCAGGATCCCCATACACCGATGCCCCAGCGGGATCGTCACGTCTGCCGAAAACATCGCAAGCTTGAAGCTGCCCGATTGCGACTCCGCGGCCGGCAAACCGGGAACGAACAGCAAAAACATTACCGCGCCGTGGAACCAGTTTCGCATCGGACACCTCCATGGACAGCCATCGGCATCCCAGCTTAGAGCGGCCAGCGCGAGAAGGCAAGTAACGGCCGGGGCGTGAGCGCGAAAAGGAAGGGCAGGTGAGACCACAAGGGGGTCGTGCCACGAACCGGATCACGCGTCTGGCGTGCCCCGTCAGTTTCCGTTCGCATGCGATTCGAGCGCTTCCACGCTCCACAGATCGACATCGACCACAACTCCTTGCTCCAGGCTGCCGTCGGCGGCAATGGGACGAGCGAACGCGCGAGCGCACCCGGCGCGATCCGGGTATTGCTCCAACGGATCCGCCTTCTGCAATGCTTTGCGATAGTGCCGCATCGTTAACCTTGATTCCGCGTCCGCCACCGCTTCTTCCAGCGAGTGGAAATTCGGATAGTGCAGATCCGTGGCCCGCGCCGTCGGCGGGATGCTCGGATACGTCTTCGCGGGTTGCTGAAGCGAAGCCTTCGTCACCGGCAGTGGAGGCTGCTCGGCCGCACATCCGGCAAGTAACGTTACCAATGATACCGAAAGTAGAGTTGACCTTAATGAAAGCATCTTGACGCCTCGCTAAACCATTCCTGAAATTCCTGTAACAATACAATCGTAGCTCGATTACCGGCAAGCTACGCTGGGGCCATCGACCATCCCGTTCCGAATCGCGATTTGGCTTACGGTCGTACGGAATAGGGCCGCGACGAGGGCGATGCTGTGCGCTTCCAACAGATATCGACTTAACTGATTCCAACGGCGCACGCGACCTCATCGTCACATCCAGCAACGATACGTGGGTTGTCGAGACGTCTGCGTCGGCAACATCGTGAATCCATCAGGCAGCCGTAATGCCAAATATCTTTGAGATTTCATTTGCATCCCTCGTCATGAGATAGTAGAACGGCCAGTAAAGACATGGCGTTAAACGGCAGATGCTCCCCAGCGCCGCTAATCCCCCGCGCGATAGCCTCCTGGCTGTCGCCAACCCCCAAGAAGAAAGAGTCACACGAATGTTTTTTTCGCGAGGGCGAGATCGTTCTTCTTTGCAGACTTCTGCCCGCCGTGCTCATTTTCGGCGGCGGAGAGCGTTTTTCGAGAGCCTGGAACAACGCCAGCTGTTGACCACGGCGATTGAAGCTCGAGCCCTCCTCTATCAAGGGGCTGCCGGACCGGACACGCCGCTGGCCCCAGATAAGACGGCGCTGTTGCCCGGAGAGGTAGCATCGTTCGAAAACTATTCCAGCTATTCGCGAGGTATCAATGGAATCGTTGTCGACATACACGAATTGGCTAACCCGGCTGGATTGACAGACGCCGACTTTGAGTTTCGGGTAGGCAACACCTCGGACCTATCCATGTGGTCCGCAGCGCCGTCGCCGCAAAGCATTGTCGGCGGTGCGGGGCAGGGCTCCCGCGGAAGTGACCGCATCACGATCACATGGACCGACAACGCTATCCAGAACGAGTGGCTGGAGGTAACGGTCAAGCGAACCACCAACACGGGGCTGCCGTTCGACGATGTGTTTTACTTTGGCAACGCCGTGGGGGAATCGGGCGACTCCAGCCTACATACGTTCGTCAACGGTGTTGACTTTGCAGGTCCTCGAGACAATCCGTCGGGGTCGGTCGCGCTGGACAATCGATTCGATTACAACCGCGACCGAATTGTGGACGGCGCCGATCTGGCGATCGCGCGGGACTCGGAAACCAATATTGTTTCGTCTCTCTTCTTGATTGCACCGTCCCCGCAAACGGTGTTGGGGTACGTCACCAATTCCGAACCTCGCTGCGGCGACGGGGCAAACTGCCTTGGCGACGTGGTGGATACGAGCAACGGCCAGGTTTACTTGCACAACGGAGCCGTTCATCTGCGGCACACGGATCTGTCTGTGCCGGGGCGCGGGTTCGACTGGAGTTTCCAACGCACTTACCGCAGCGACGTCGTCACGGACGGTCCGTTGGGTGCCAATTGGACTCACAACTATGACCGGCGTCTGCTGCCGGTGTCCGTTGAAAACCTGCGCGAAGTGCAAGCATCTTTTCCCCGCGCCGCGGTGAACGACATGGTCCTGCTGGACGGCCTGCATCGCGCGGACCTGTACGTCAGGCAGGGAGACGGCACGTTTGCGTCGCCTCGAGGCCATTTCACAAGGCTCGTCGACAATCAGGATGGCACGTTTTCCGAATGGCTTTCGGACGGGCGTCATATCGGTTACCACCGGGCAACGCCCGGCGATCCCTTTCTGCGCATGGGTCAGCAAGCGGACCGCAACGGCAACGTGATGTCGTTTGGTTATGATCCCCAATCTTTCAATCTAACCCAGGTCGTGGATACCATGGGACGCGTCTACGACTATGCATACGACCTCAATGGAAGACTCACCGAAGTACGGGACTTCAGCGGCCGCACCATCCGATTCGCCTATGACCAGAACGGAGATCTAGTGTCGGTGACGTCGCCTGCTGTTGTGGGAACGCCGAACGACAATGACTTCCCGCAGGGCAAGACGGAGAGCTACAGCTATTCCAGCGGTTTCGCGGATCCTCGATTGAATCACAACCTTGTTTCAATCACCGCACCTAACGAGAATGCCCTGGGGGGCCCGCCAAGAATCGTCAACGAATTTCTCGAGGCGCCTCAGTCCCAGGTTTTTGATCGCGTGTTGAGGCATACCTACGGCGGCAACAATGCGAGCGCTGTCCCCGCCGGCGGTCTCATTCAGTATCAGTATGAACTGCTGGGAGGGGACCCAAGTGATCCTTCCCAAAGTGTCTTGCGGAACACGGTACTGGATGCCAACGGAAACCTCACGGAGTATGAATTCAATAGCGGCGGCAATATTCTGCGAAAACGCGAGTTCACCAACCGCAACATTCGTAACGGGGATCCGTCGAGCTTCGATACCCAGTACGTCTGGAACCTGGATTATCAACTCGAACGAATCGTTCCGCCGGCAGAAAACGAAATACAATTCGTATACGACCAGGCCAATCCCGATCGATTACAACACGGAAACTTGCTCGAAATGACCGTGCTTGCCGATCCCGTTCGTCGCGGCGATCAGCAGCGGGTTACCACCACCTGGACCTACGAGCCCGTTTATAACCAGATTCAGTCGGTGACGGAACCGCGCGGGAACGATCCCGCCTACGTGCCGCAAAACGGCGGCACAAGTTCGGCCGCTCGCTACACAACGACGTTCACCTATGACTACCAGGAGGGGAATGACGTGGCGGGCCTGGCCGCTCGAGTCGGAGTGACCGAAGCGGAAATGCAACAGCGGCTCGCCAACGCTGGTACCAGCATGGGATTGGGTGACGTCAACCTCGACGGCAACACCACTCAAATCAGCGGGAATTCCATCCGCACCCAGTATCCAACCGTCAACCATCTGCCCGGATCGAACCAGGCTGCCGTCGAAGGCGATGCGTTGCAAGAAATCATCGAACTGCGAACCTACGACGAACTGGGGCATCAAAGAAGTGCTACCGACCCGGAAGGCAATGTTGATTTGTACTTCTATTTCCCGGAAACGGATCCCGATGGCGACGGCACGGCAACACCGTCGCCTCCAGATGGCCGTACGCTGAACGGCAGCATCGGCGGCTATCTGAACCTGCAAGCGCAGGACGTTTTTGGCTCCCCGGAACGGAATTCAAACACGAATCCCGCCACCACAAACGTTCGCAGGCGGTATCTTTACGATCCGGTGGGCAATGTCGTTCGGGAAATTGACGGTCGCGGAATCGCCACGGACTATGCAGTCAACGAACTGAACCAGGTCGTTCAAGTAACCACCGCTGCCGCCCACAATCTTTTGCCCCCGAGTCCTTCCGAACCTCTGCCGCTGACGGATTTCGAATTCCGCGAGCGATTGTTTTATGACTTCAACGACAACCTGGTTCGTCGCCAGGTAGAAGATCGTGGAAACACGTCACTCGTGGACGGAAATCCCCCGGCCGTCGACGAACCGCCCACGGCGCAAGACGCCGACCCGGTCGGGGGCGAGGCGTTTGTCGATACGGTTTACGAATACGACATCCTGGACAACCTGACAGAAACCATCGAGGAAGTGGCGAACGGGACCATTGCCCAATTCCTGCATACGCGTTACCGGTACGATGCCAACGGAAACGGCGTCATGGTTATTCATCCGGCCGGCAACGCGGACAGCACCCACTACGACGAACGGGATCTCGTCTTCCGGACGGCACAGGGAGCTTTTGGCCCTCCGCCGGCGGCGCTCATGGATCCCTCCGATCCGCTCGACTACAACGAGCGGGGCGGATTACCTTGCCAGTGCACGACGTATCGCTACGACGGCAATGGCAATTTGATTGAATCCGTCGACGCGGACGACACCGACCTTTCGCCGGCCAACAATTCACCCATCGGACCCGGGGACCGCACCCGCTACGTCTACGATGGACTGGATCGACTGACGAGCGAGATTGACAGCGTCGGTAATCAAATCGTCTATCAATACGACCCGGCCGGCAATCTGGTACGGACTTCGCGGTTTGGTCCGGTCGGCGGCGCCAGTCCTATCGCCGACGGTCCCGATACGCTAACCGGCCCGGTTTCTGAAAACGGCGTCGTGCAAGCGAACAACCTGGTAAACTGTAACCTGTTGGAAGCCACGGAGTACCTCTATGACGAACTGAGCCGCCGGATCCAAACCGATCAGGTGCTGTTCGTGAACACGATTGGCACGACGCGCGTTCCGGATGTTGCCGATGGCGCCGCGGACCTCGGGAAAGGGGACCTCACGCCGGGCGATAACCAACCCATCGCGGGCCTTGGTGGAATCGTGGGCGGCGGCGTGAACGTTGTGGGCCGCGTCAGCACTCAAGTGGAATATGACCGCAAGAGTCGGATCAGCTTCACTGTGGAAGACGATGGCGATGTCGCTCGTATACTTTACGACGGCCGCGACCGCATCGTGCAGACGATGGATCCTGAAAACAACATCATTCGCTACGCCTACGACGACAACGACAACCTGATTGAAACGGCGGAGACCGATGTATCTCAGGTTCCCGGAGTTGCAGATGAAACATACCTGACCACATACCTGTACGACAGTCTCAATCGGTTGACCCATCAAACGGACAACGTTGGACAAACGACGTTCTACCGCTACGATTCACGCGGTAACCTGGTAGCGACGGCAGATGCCCAGGGTCCCGTGACGGGTTCCACCATCACGCGTCGAGCGTTTCCCGATGGCGCACTTACCGTGAACACGACCAATGATTTTGGAAACGTTGCGCGGCTGACTTATGACGGCATCAATCGCCTCGTTGCGCGGGAGTTGGTCCTGACCAATAGCGGAGAGGGAAGTGGGACACACATCGGCGCGTCGACGGAAGGCGTCAAAGACGATGGCGGCGTGCCCGAATCGTTCTTGCCTTCTCCAGATCTCCAACAGGGAGGCGGCGACGGCATCATACGGACGGGTTACTTTTACGATGACAATTCGCTGTTGTCGACGCTCATCGACGATAGCGGCAACGTCACCCTTTACCTCTACGACAACCTCAATCGCCGCGTAGCGGAAACATCAGGCCTGACCGTGGCCAGCGGGCCGCTTACTAAGGCGGCGATTCTGGGTCCGCGAGACATCGTGCTGCCCAGCGCTAGCACTATTAACAATCCAGCAGTGATTGCTCCGGGGCTGATTGACCGCCAATTGGCGGAAGTATCGACCCGTCTGGCCGTCGTCGCGCCGTTCTTTTCGCCCCCTCAGGCCGATTTCATCGACGATCGTCCGCCGACGACCATCGTTTACGGGTATGCTCCCGACGATCACCTGCTGATTCAAGAAGACGCCAACGACAACGAAACCTTTACGCGTTACGATGCGATCGGACGACCGATCCACACGCGCATATTCCGCTCAGGACAAGCCGACAACCATGTTGGCGACCCCGATTTTGCTCCGCAACCGCTGATCGATCCGTCTCACCCAAGCGTGGTCACGCAGACAGTCGGCACGACTGTGCAGAACCAACAATACGACGGTTTGTCCCGGCTGACACAAGCCTTTGACAATAACAACCTCGCAAAACCAGACGACGATGCTGTTATTCAATTCGCCTACGATAGCCTAAGCCGCGTGATCGAAGAAACGCAGCAGATCGGCGTGGTGCCGCCGCACACCATTTCATCCGGCTGGCGTGCCGAGAATTTGCGGTCGTCGGTCACGTATCCGAATACCCGTAGTTTGCAGTACACCTACGATGCGCTTGATCGAATAGATACGGTCGCCGATACTGGTGCCCCGCTGCCTATTGTCGACTACGACTATTTGGGCAGCACGCGCGTGCTGGTGCGAGCATACCCGGAGAACGGAACACGGCTCACCTACTTGGACGACACGGGCACGACCAACATTGGTTACGACGGATTGCGGCGACCGATTCAGTTACGGCATCTACGACCTGACAACAGTTTGATTGTCGGGTTCCAGTACGACTATGACCGCATGAACAACAAAGTGACGGCCAACAAACTGCATGATCCGGAGAACAACGAACACTACAGCTACGACTCTGCTTATCGGTTGATCCGTTTCGAGCGGCCCGAACCTCAAGCGGTGCTCCCGCTGCACAACACCTTCCAGCTGGACGGCGCCGGGAACTGGCAGCAGGTCGACTTCGAAACGCGTCAATACTCCAGCATCAACGAGTTGATCACTCAGGATCAAACAGCGATCGGCGGCGGCCTTGTTTCGCTGGCATACGATGACAACGGTAACCAGACCGCCAATGGTCACTTCACCTACGCATACGATGCCCTCAATCGGCTCCGAACGGTGGAAAGAAGCTCGGACGGTCAAACGATTGCGACCTATACCTACGATGCCATCGGCCGCCGCATTGAAAAAGCCGTTACTGCGGGAAGCTCGCTCGATGGAACGACTCGATACTATTACGACGCCAGTCGCACCATTGAAGAACGCGATGCCGCGGACACTATCCTTAATCAGTTCGTCGCTGGCGCACAGCTGGTGGTGGACAAGAATCTAAACGGCGATGCAACGGCCACAGGCCCGGGCGACCAGCGATTCTATTATCACGATGATAACCAGGGATCGATCTTTGCCCTTACCGACCTGGCGGGAACGATCGTTGAAGCTTACCAATACCACGCTTATGGCGCTGCCACGATCATCAATCCAGGCACGAACGGCCAGGTCGATTTTGGCGGCGATGATATTGTCACTGCCATTGGGATCAGCCAGCTGCAACCGTATCTGTTCCAGGGCATGCGCGTCGACAGTGAACACGGCCTCTACTACACTCACGCCCGCTACTACGACCCATTCCAGGGTCGTTTTCTCAGCCGTGACCCCATCGGCATCTGGGGCGACCCGTTTAATCTCGGCAATGGCTACTCGTTTGTCGGAAACAATCCCATCAATCGAATCGATCCATCAGGCCGCAGAACATTTGCGGTTCCTCATATGATCGAAGCAAGCGGAGACATACTGACGGCGACCAATACGTTCGACACTCAAATCTATGTCACCTACACGGCCGGCCAGGCAGATGTTGCGACGAATACGACGATTTCATCGGTCGACCTCTTTATCTTCGACGAAGTCACGGGCAACACAAGCAGCGATTCGAATGCGGACGCGACTTGTGGCACCTGCCACGTTCCCATGAGTTCCGATGGACGCGGAGATTCCTCCGATGGCTCAGGTGACGACCCCACTCCATCGCCGCGTAAGCGTAAGGTTCGCGTTGACAATTTCCTTGGCAGGTCCGACAACCACTTCGACGATCCGTCGGTGATTCTGGGATACGTGATAGTCGTCGCGAGTGGAGATACGGATCATATGAACATAACAAGCGCCGTCGTCAACGCCCGCAGCGGTCCTGGAGACCTGGCTGTCTTTATTTTCGAGCCGCAAGTCATTTCCGCAAAAGTTTAAGTGACTCTCACTCGCCTGATTCACGCCCATGCGGCTCGGCGAAGCAGAGCACTTTCACGGCTATCGAGCCGTCAGGCGGCCTCCCGCCGCCAGCTGCGTTTCAGCTTCTTGATCGCGCGTTGGCAGTATTCGGGCAAGTAGAACGGGACGATGCTTTGACAGGTCTCCGAAAACGCCCAACATGAACCGAACAGGTGGGCTCGATCACCAAAAACTGCATGAACCGCCCGAGCCACTCCTGGCCATGACTTGCTGTAATCGTGACCTGCGATGATACCGGATGCTTTCACCTTCGGGCGCCAAGCCTGAATATCCGCGTGGACGCTCTCGTAGTCGTGCGCTGCGTCCAGGAAGACAAAATCCAGTGAACCATCTGAAAATCCACCAGCAGCATCCAGGGATGGCTTCCGGATTGCCTGGATCATTGCCTTGAATGGAGCCGTATTGGCGAGGAACGCCTGGTAGTGCACATCCGGGTCGGCTGCCTTCCCCTCGTAATCTTTCCAAGTGTCGACACAGCAGAGCGATATCTGCTTCCCCGTTCGTTGAATCTCTGCCGCCATGCAATAGGCGCTGCGCCCGCGAAAGCTGCCAACTTCGACAAACCGAGCCTGTTCTGGAGCGATTTGAACTTGATGGCGATAGAACCGCGCGCAGTTTTCGCCGAAATAACCTTCGATATCTCTGAATGTCGTCGACGCTAGCATAGGATCGTGCCTGCAAGGGTAGGGGAGTTGCCACTTGAGTTGTATTCCTTCGGGGGTGATACAAGGGGCGCTAACCCAGGTCAATAGTGAAGTCGCCGTGCCCGGCCGTGCGCAGCTGCGTTGAAAGCTGCCGCGATTTGTGAATTGTTGCTGGCAGCTTGCATTGCTGGCAGCCTCGATTCACGAACCGTGCTTCTCGAAATTTCTAGTGGCGAATGCATCTCGACGATTCCGATACGGTCAGATGACCCGTTTCCCATCGCGTGGGCGAGCGATGGGATGGAAACGCATGACCCAGGATACGGCCCATGACCTTACTAGAGCACGATTTGGCTGCCGGTACTTCTCGCCGGGTGGATGAACTCCTGAATCGCCTGTTTCCCAGCCGGCAGATGGACCGCGTTCTCCTCGTGAATCCTCCGGATGCCGACGCTTCGCTTTTCCGTATCGGCACGGCGAAACGCGGCCGCTATACGAACTATCCGCCTTACGGACTGATGGTTATTGCCGCGAACCTGCGGCAAATGGGCGTCACGACGGACATCTTGAATCTCAATCACGAGGTTCTCGGCCAGGCGATCGCCGCTGACTCCGAATTCGAATTTGATACGGTGTGGCGACGGCGATTACGGGCGAAAATCGACGAATTCCAGCCCGACCTGGTCGGTGTCACTTGCATGTTCACGATGACGCACGAGGCGTTCAAGCAGGTTTGCCTGCAGGTTGCCGACCGCGAGATTCCGCTGGCCGTGGGCGGCGTGCATGTAACCAACGACCTGGAGCGAGTGCTATCCGATGTCGGAGTTATCGATATTGCTTTCACTCACGAAGGCGATCGCGCGGTTCGAAACTTCGTACAGGCTGTCCGTGGTGAACGGGATTCATCCGCCTCGGGGCAAGTTGTCTTGATCGACCGGGAAGCGGATGGGAACGCTGGTCGACATCGACTCAACAGTCCTGCGCAACCGACTGCCGAAGAAATGAATGTCATGCCCGCGCACGACTTGGTGGACTTTCCCGCCTATTCGCAGGCCGGCAAGATAGGCTCCTTCTATTTTCTCAAACCGAAACATTCCGTCTTTGCCACCAGCCTGTCCAATCGCGGTTGCCGCGCTCAATGCACGTTTTGCAGCGTCCGCAACTTCAATGGAGCGGGTGTTCGCGCGCGTTCAATCGATTCGGTAATTGAAGAGTTAAAGTGCCTGCGGTTCGATCACGGTGTCGATCACATCATGTGGCTCGATGACGATCTCTGCTACGATTCGAAACGTGCGATCCGACTGTTTGATGCGATGGTTCGCAACAAGCTGGATTTGACATGGGATGCCACAAACGGCGTCCTGGCTGCTTCCTGCACAGACGACTTAGTCGCCGCGGCGGCAGAAAGCGGATGTATCGCGCTGAATATTGGAATGGAATCGGGAAATGCAGAGATTTTAAAGGCTGTCAAGAAGCCAGCCAACGTGGACGTCCTCTTAAGAGCCGCGGAAGTGCTGCGGCGCTACGAGCAAATTCACGCCAGCGTTTTCCTGATGCTGGGATTCCCGAATGAAACGATGAGTATGATTTGGGACACGATGCGAGTGGCCCGCGAGATGGACCTCGATTGGTACCGCATTTCACAACTACAGCCACTGCCGAATACACCGATTTACGATGCCATGCTGGCTCAGGGACTGATCCGTTCCACAGACTCGTCCGAAGTCCGCTACAAAGCCGGGGCCTACGGCAAGCAGAACGAACTCGAAGAAGCCGATGATCTGTCACAACTGGGATTTCAAGAGGCATTCTCGGTCGGCGGCGATGAGGTCCCTGGGGCCGAACAGTTGACCGACATTTGGTTCTTCATGAACTATCACTTGAACTTTGATCGTTTGTTTCACGAACGTCGCCCTGCCAAGATAGAACAGCTTCACCGTTTGTTAAGCAACCTTTCCGATGTGGTCGCGCCCGAGCACGGCTTTGCGCTCTACTTCCTCGGTTACTTGCAATACAAGGTGACAGGTCACATTACTCCCTCGGTGATCCAGCGGCTTGAGCAGCGTTTACAAGACAGTTCGTACTGGAATGACCGCTTTCGGGCATTCGGTTTGTCGGTAGAGGACTTGCGCAGGCAGACCTTTCCAAAAGAAAGTGCCTGGGCGCGGCCTGCCGGAAAGCGGGCAGCCTGAACTCGCGAACGCTCATCGCAAGCCTTGCGAGTTTTCTCGGGCTTGTCCGTTCATCAGATTTTTTGAATGCAGACAGCGATTCTCTCTTTCCCCAGTCGGTTAATGGACGACAGAACAAGAGAACAAAACAGCAACCTTCAGAAGGCTGCTAGCAGCCAACACATGGTTCAGGGACGAAAGAAATGAAAGTAGTGATTCTTGCCGGAGGGCGCAGTCAACGATTTCAAGGCAGTGCCGAAGCGGCGCCCAAAGCGCTGGCACACATCGGAACGCAGCCGATCCTTTGGCACGTCATGCAGCACTATGCATCTTTTGGGCACCGTGATTTTGTGATCGCTTTGGGACATCACGCTCGTGCAATCAAACAGTTTCTTGACGGCACCGCTGCAACCGGCGAAAATTTTCAGCCTGGCAGCGGCTGGCGAATCGAATCGGTCGACACGGGACTGGAAACCAATACGGGCGGTCGAGTCAAGCGGCTGGCATCCCGATTGGCGAACGAGCCGTTCCTCTTGACGTGGTGCGACGGTCTGGCCAATGTCGACATCGACGCCTTGCTGGCGTTTCATCGCAGTCACGGCAAGCTCGCCACCGTAACCGCTGTCCATCCCCCGTCCCAGTTCGGCACACTCGACTTGCATGGATCGCAAGTTGTCAGGTTCCGGGAAAAGGAACGCCTTGCCGATTCCTGGGTCAACGGTGCTTTCTTCGCTCTCGAACCACAAGTGCTCGATTACATCGCTGGTGACCGTTCGTCGTTCGAGCACGACGTGCTGGATACACTGGCGAAGGAAGGCGAGTTAATGGCCTTTCGGCACGAGGGCTTTTGGCGATGCATGGATACCCCCAAGGACCATGGCGAACTTCAAGAGATTTGGGATGCAGGGCAGGCGCCGTGGGCAAGAGCCCGTACGAACATCCCGCCAAGCAAGGCAGTTGAACCGCAACGAAAACGCGTTTTGGTAACCGGTCACGATGGATATATCGGCCGCGTCCTGGTGCCCATGCTGCTCCAGGAAGGGTATGACGTCGTGGGGCTCGACAACCATCTATTCGATGGCTGCGACTTCCCGAATGATTCGTCGGCGTGCCGGATCCTGCCGTGCATACAGGCTTTCGACCAGGACGTCCGCGATGTGAACGCGCCGCAGTTGGAAGGGTTTGCGGCCGTGATTCATCTGGCAGCCATTTCGAACGATCCGCTGGGCAATCTCAACGCCGACACAACGATGGAAATCAATCATGCAGCCACGGTGAAGCTGGCCCGCCTGGCCAAGGCCGCCGGAGTTGAACGGTTTTTGCATTCGTCCACTTGCAGCATCTACGGCGTGGCGGGGAACGACTGGGTGGACGAGTCGAGTGAATTTAACCCCTTGACTCCCTATGGCGTGGCCAAGATGCAAGCCGAATACGACTTGAAAGAACTGGCCGACGACAGCTTTTCACCTGTCTATTTGCGAAACGCCACTGCGTACGGGGTCTCGCCCCGCCTCCGCGGCGACCTGGTCGTGAATAATCTTGTTGGCTACGCGTACACGACGGGAGAAGTGCTTCTGAAAAGCACGGGAGTGTCGTGGCGACCGCTCGTCCATGTCGAAGACATTTGCCGGGCCTTCCTGGCGGCGCTGTCGGCGCCGCGCGCTGCGGTTCACAATCGCGCTTTTAATGTGGGACAAACCAGAGAGAATTATCTGGTTCGCGATATCGCGGTCGCGGTGTCTGAAATTGTTCCGCACTCGACCGTTCGCTTTGCGGATGGCGCAAACGCGGATCAACGCAGCTACCGGGTGAACTGCGATACGATTCTGAATGAACTTCCCGGTTTCGAACCCCAATGGGATTTGCGGCGCGGAATCGAAGAGCTGTATGACGCCTACACCTGTCATCGGCTTACCGTTGAAGAATTGGAAAGTCCGCGTTTGCAGCGCATCAAGCATGTTCGAGCCGCCGTCGATCGCGGTCGCATCGACGAACGGCTCCGCATTTCCTCATTCACGACACCCTTGGCTCGAGCTGCCTGACGGAGACACACTGATGATTGCACTGGCGAGAAAATGCCGTTCATGCGGGGGTAGCGACCTTCGCCCACTGCTGGCTTACGGCGAGATGCCGTTGGCGGACGGTTTGCTTCCCTCACGCGAAGCATGCCAAAACGAGCCTCGCTATCCGCTCACCCTTGTCTTCTGTGCGGAATGCTCACTCGTGCAGATCGTTGAAACGGTTCAGCCCGAAACGCTATTCTGCGATGACTATCCGTACTTCTCGTCGTTCTCGGATCAGCTTCTGGAGCATTCGCGCCAGCATGCGCATGAACTGATCGTGGACGAGCAGCTTGACGCAAACAGCTGGGTTGTCGAAATTGCCAGCAACGACGGCTATCTCCTGAAGAACTTCGTCGACGCCGGAA
This sequence comes from uncultured Planctomycetaceae bacterium, assembly GCA_937967665.1. Taxonomy (GTDB): domain Bacteria; phylum Planctomycetota; class Planctomycetia; order Pirellulales; family Pirellulaceae; genus CALBSZ01. The sequence goes on along the minus strand of CALBSZ010000177.1, from coordinate 4,557 downwards.
TTCCGGTTACCGGGATCGATCCGGCCGAGGGACCGGCACAAATCGCCATCGAACGGGGCGTGAACACCGAAATCCAGTTTTTTACCGAGCAACTAGCCGAACAGTATCAGGCCGCTGGCCGTCAAGCGGATGTCATCATTGCCAACAACGTTCTGGCTCACGTTGCGGACACCAACGGTTTCGTGGCGGGACTTGCTCGGTTGCTCAAACATGGGGGTGTTGCCACGCTTGAATTCCCTTACCTGCGAGATCTCGTTGATCACTGCGAGTTCGACACGATCTACCATGAACACCTTTGCTACTTCTCCCTAACAGCCGTCGATCGCTTGTTCCGTCGACATGGACTGATAATCCACGACGTTCGGCGTTTGGCGATTCACGGAGGTTCGCTGCGATTGTATGCCAGCCATGCTCGACCGCGGTCCGCATACGTAACGCAGATGCTGCACAACGAACAGCGCGACGGATTGACGGAGTATGAGTACTACCGGGATTTCGCGACACGTTCCCGAGCAATCTGCCAACGACTGCGGTCATTGTTGGAAACCATTCGCGGCCAGGGACGGCGCGTCGCGGCTTATGGTGCCGCGGCCAAAGGCGCTACACTCTTGAATTTTGCGAACATCGGCTCTGAATTCATCGACTTCGTCGTCGATCGGAATACCCACAAACACGGCCGCTTCATGCCGGGTGTCCACTTGCCCATCATGGACGTCAGCTCACTCGCCGGCCAGCAACCCGACTACGCACTGCTACTTGCCTGGAATTTCAGGGATGAGATTCTCAGTCAACAGAAGTCCTTCCGCGACGCCGGAGGCAAGTTCATTGTTCCCGTCCCCGATCCCGCCATCGTGTAGAAACAAAGTTCGCCGATCATGACACCGCCCGTAAATCAATGCCCTAGCTGCCTGGCCGTTCGCGAACACCGCGTCTTCTACGAACAGCCGCATGTTCCGGTTCACAGTTGCCTGTTGATCGACAATCGCGACGAGGCGGTTTCCTTTCCGCGCGGCGACATCCGGCTGTCGATTTGCGAGCAGTGTGGCTTCATCTGGAATTCGGCGTTCGACCCCGCGCTCATGAACTACGCGGGCGAATATGAAGAGACGCAGAACTATTCGGCAACATTTCGCCGCTTCCAGAGCCGTTTGATCAAAAAGCTCGTACAGCGTCATCAACTTTACGGCAAGCGAATTCTTGAGATCGGTTGCGGCAAAGGCGAATTTCTTGTGGAGCTTTGCTGCGAGGGCAACAACGTGGGGATCGGGTTTGATCCCGGCTTTCAGCAGGATCGCATTGATGCCGGAGCACATGGATCTGTTCAGTTTGTAAAGGACTACTTTTCCGAATCGTATGCGGGCATCCAAACGGACTTTGCCTGTTGTCGCCAGACGCTCGAACACATTGCGCGTCCTAACGAGTTCCTGCGCTGCATCCGCGATGCGATCACGAGCGAAGACTATGTGATTCACTTCCAGCTTCCCGATACACGGCGAGTGCTTCAGGAAGCAGCGTTCTGGGACGTGTATTACGAACATTGCTCGTACTTCTGTCCCGAGTCTTTAGAGTCGCTCTTCCGCAGTGTCGGATTCGAGGTCACGAACGTCAGCATCGAATACGATAATCAGTATCTCCTGCTCGACGCGCTGCCAGCACGAAATGCGGGCAAACTGCTTCATGAGTCGAGTGATTTCGCGACGGAACTTGGCTCACTGGCGGAGCGGTTCGCAGAGCAGGTCGAATCGTTTCGCAAGCATTGGCGGCTACGTATCGACCGCTTTGTGGCGAATCGGCAGCGTGTTGCCGTTTGGGGATCCGGGTCGAAAGCCGTGGCGTTCTTGAACTGTATCAATGTTGGTGATGCCGTAAAGGACGTGGTCGACATCAACCCACGTAAACATGGGAAGTACCTGCCGGGGACAGGCCACGAGATCATCGGCCCCGAATCCCTCGTAAAATTACCGCCCGATATTGTGATCGCGATGAATCCGATCTACCTGGAAGAGATTCAAGCCGAATTGGATCGCAGGCAGGTCAAGGCGACTGTCATTTCGATCAATGAGGACATCGGACGTCCCGGCGGCCAAGGAACCTGGCACATCCATGCTGCCTGACGCGACATGTACGTACCCGTAGACTCCAGTTTCCGCTATTGCCCTGGCTGCCAGCAGGCCACGTCGCACGAAGTCTTGTCCCTCGCTTCTGTGCCCGTTTTCTGCAACGTACTTCACCAGACAAGGGAGGCCGCACGCACCGCGGCTCGCGGAGCACTGCAACTACGTGTGTGCGACAGTTGCGGGCTGATCTACAACGCGAGCTTCGAACCGGCCCTGGTGGATTACCAGAACGACTATGAAAATGCGTTGCACTTCTCGCCCGTGTTCGCCGATTTCCTTGGGCAGTTGTCCCGACGCCTTGTCGCCGGCAATCACTTGCAACGCGCGCGCATTCTTGAAATTGGATGTGGCGACGGTTACTTCCTGAAAATGCTCTGCAAAGACGGATGCAACATCGGCTTGGGTTTTGATCCTTCCGCACAAGCGAAGACGCTCAATAACGGGACGAAGATGGCCATCTTTGCGGAACCGTACACCGCTGATAACGCGCGCGATGATGTCGACTTCGTCTGCTGCCGGCATGTGCTCGAGCATCTGGATCGGCCCCGCGAACTCATTTCGCTATTGATGCAGTCCTTGAAGCGCAGCCGCATCGGGCGAATCTATTGCGAAGTGCCTAATGTCCGTTACATGCTTGACAAGACAAGTGTCTGGGATGCGCTCTACGAACATTGCCTGTACTTTTCACCCGAGTCGCTGGCTTCCTTTTTCAGGCGAATCGGCTGTGAAGTCGTCGCGGAGGAGACAGCCTTTGGTGAACAGTTTGCCGCCGTTACGGCGAGTGTCCATGGGCGAAACGCAAAGATTGTCCACGATCACGATGTTCGCCGACTCGTCAACCTGGCTCGAGATTTCGAACGGAACGCCAAGGCCAAGCTGGCAACATGGGAAGCAAAGTTACACGAATTGCAAAGTCAAGGCAGGCGAATCGCCCTCTGGGGAAGCGGCACGAAAGGGGTCATGTTCCTCAACACCGTCGCCAACAGCCAGGCGGTTGACTTCGTTGTCGATTTGAACCCTCGCAAGCATGGCTGCTTCGTCGCGGGGACTGGCCACGCCATTTGTTCGCCGGACGCGCTGCGCGACGGAAACGTCACCGATATCGTCCTGACAAACCCGCTTTATCAATCCGAAATACGAAGTCACGTTGAGTCGTTAGGCATCACGGCACAACTTCACTGCCCCTAAATCGCGCTGAGAGAACAACCCTCATGTCTGCTCCTTTGGTTAGCGTCGGTATGCCCGTTTACAACGGTCTTCCGTACCTGCAGGAATCTCTCGAATCTGTGTTGAGTCAATCGTTCTCGGATTTCGAGCTGCTCATTTCGGACAACGCTTCGACAGACGACACGTGGAGCGTTTGCCAGCGTTTCGCTCGCGACGATAGCCGCATTTCCCTGTTTCAGAACGCCACCAACATCGGGGCGGCGCCCAACGCGAATGGACTTTTCCGACATGCGCGCGGCCGGTACTTCAAATGGGCCGCCGCGGACGACCTTTGCGATCCAACTTACCTTCAGCGATGTGTCGACATCCTTGAAAATCGTCCCGATGTTACTGTTTGTCACGCCTATCCAAAATTCATCGACGGCGAGGGCGCCGAACTTCCGACTCGCGAACGCTCCTTGAACGTCGAACACGAATCCAGGACACGACGCTTCGCTCGGACCGTCTTCTGCACCCGGTCGTGTACAGCGATTTTCGGCGTCATTCGCAGTCGCGCACTACATGACACCCGACTCTTCGGCAGCTTTCCGTCTGCGGATCTGGTGTTGCTGACGGAACTCGCGATCCTCGGTAAGATTCACGAAATTCCTGAACAGCTGTTCTTGAAACGAGAACACAAGAACACGTCGATGGCAGCGTACCAGGATATGAGAAGCCGTGCTGACTGGTTTTCCCGGAACCCAAAAGGAAAAGCATGTCCGCGCTGGCGTCTGCTTCGCGAGCATGTGCGAGTCATCAATCGCCATATGCGCAATCCTCTGCAGCGAGGCGTCAGTTATCTCACCTTGACCGATCTGGTGCGACGAACATGGCCGAAGCTGATCGGCGAAGCCATGCGCTTCGGGGCAGAAACCGTCATTCCCCGGCGGATCTCCCCCAATACGACTCGGTAGGCAGAACAGCGGGGACACTTTTTATCTAACCATGAAAAGGTAGCATGTCCGCTTTTCCGCAATGCATTCCTGCTCGTCACTTCGAATGGGAGTCATTCGTTCTCTTCCCACATGATGCCAGCAAGGTGAGCAGTTCCTCGGGCAAGCGACCTTGAATCCACGCGGCCTCGTCAGCAACCTCCGGCACAACGTACGACGGACGCGATGCTGAACGTGAGAAACGAACGTCGCCCGATGGGGCATCGGAACGAACCACCTCCACGGAAGCTGATCGCGATATCGATTCACCAGGGCCCTCTTCCCAAGCGCCTGACTCCGAG
>CALBSZ010000176.1 GCA_937967665.1 uncultured Planctomycetaceae bacterium | reverse complement strand
TCGCGTAAGTGATTGGTGGGCCAGCGCAAACGAATCACGCTTGTTTTCACACGCTTTCTGCTCACGAGAGTTGTTCGCGAATGCAGAACCACCCGTTTTCGCTCGTTGGCTCGACACCACCGTACAACCATGAATAATCCGGGTTTGCCGCTACGATGCATTATTGGTGTCGACGCGACCGGATTTAAGTCGAAACTATTGGGCCCGAGGCAGGATTTTACTACCGTCGGCGGATCAGTTAGAATGTGGGTAGCCTGGACGGCTTGCACACTCGCCGGAGTTTCGGCCCCGCCTTGATCCTCTTGAAAGTAGCCATGGTTACCCTACGAGTTCTTACTGCTGTATGCGTTTCCATTTTTTGCATCTCATCCGTCGCCTCTAGTGCGGAAGTCCGCTTTAATCGAGACGTCCGGCCGATCCTGTCGGCACACTGCTTTCAATGCCATGGACCGGACGAGCGGAAGCGCGAGGCGGACATGCGTTTTGATGAGGAGGCGGGAATCCGACACGCGTTTGGTAAAGGCCTCGACAGTGAGGCGTGGAAGCGGATCAGTTCCACGGACCCCGACCTGCGCATGCCGCCACCAGATTCCCACCAGGAACTGAAACCGGAACAGATCGCGATCCTGAAGCAGTGGATCAAACAAGGCGCCCACTGGGAGGGGCATTGGTCATTCATCACGCCGACACTTCCCGCCGTGCCGCAAGTCAAGAACCACGATTGGGTGCGCAACCCAATCGACGCGTTCGTAGCTGCAAAGCTGGAAAGCATGGGCCTGTCGCCAAGCGGCGAAGCGGATAAGGAACGCTTATTGCGTCGCGTTCACATGGACTTGATTGGGCTGCCGCCGACGGTCGACGAGATGGACGCGTTTCTCAATGACACCCGCGGGAATGCCTACGAAAAGGTGGTCGATCGCTTGCTGGAATCCCAACACTTCGGCGAACGCATGGCGATCAATTGGATGGACGCCGCGCGCTACGGGGACAGCAGTGTCTTTCACGCCGATGGTCCGCGCGACATGTGGCCCTGGCGTGACTGGGTAATTAACGCTTACAACGACAACAAACCGTTCGACGTTTTTAGCGTTGAACAGCTGGCAGGCGACTTGCTTCCCAACGCGACGTTGGATCAGAAGATTGCTACGGGGTTCAATCGTAACAACGCCAGTACCGACGAAGGGGGCGTGATTGCGGAAGAGTTTCGGGTCGAGTATGCCGTGGATCGCGTGAAGACGACGTCGATGGTATGGATGGGATTGAGTGTCGAATGCGCTCAGTGCCACAACCACAAATACGATCCGATTACGCAGCAGGACTATTACCGTTTCTTCGCATACTTCAACCAGGCCGCCGATCCGGGCATGCAGACGCGCAAGGGGAATCAGGCTCCCGTGGTCAGCGTCATGGACAATGCCCAGCGTCGGGAAGCGGAGAAACTGAAGGAACAGTTGCCGGAGTTGGAATCCAAGCTGGCTGCGCGCGGCGGCGAAATTACTGCCGACTTTGAAAAGTGGCTCGCCCAGGCGTCCGCCGACGCCGGCGATACGCCTCAGTTGCCTGCCGATCCGCTCCTGCATTTTCCGCTGGATGAAAACAAGGACGCCACTGTCACGGATGTGATCGATAGCAAACACACGGGAACGATTAAGGGCAACGTGGCCTGGGCAGATGGTAAGAACCGCCGCTTGTGTTAGTGCTATGGCGAGAGCTACGTCGCTCTCGGCCAGGTCGCCGATTTCGATCGCACGGCCGCGTTGTCGTACGGCTGCTGGATCAAACCCGCGGGCAATCCCTCCGGGGCGCCGCTGGCGAAAATGCACGATGGGAACGGGTACCGTGGATTCGATATCCACACGGCCGGCGGCAGGCTGCAGATCCATCTCATCCATTCCTGGCCGACCAACGCCATCAAGGTGATCTGCAAGTCCAGTTTGAAGCCGAATACCTGGCAGCACGTCTTCGTGACCTATGACGGGTCGAGCAAGGCGGCGGGCGTGAAAGTGTACCTGGATGGCAAGCCCCAGGAATGGACCATTGAACAGGATCGCTTGACCGCAACGATTCGCACGACCGTGCCACTTTATTTGGGACGCCGCAATCCGGGTTCGCCCTACAAGGGACTGATCGATGACGTCCGCGTGTACGCCCGCCAACTTTCCGACACGGAAGTGGCCGCCCTGGCCGGCTCCGACCCGATCGGACCGCTGCTGGCCCTGCCGTCCGGCGAGCGTACCGAGCAGCAACAGCAGACGCTACGCAATTACTATCTCACCACCATGGACCAGACGTATCGCGATCTGACTCAACAGATCGCGGCCGTGAAAGCCAAGGTCACGGCAGCCACGAAGCCAGTGAGTACGGTCATGGTGATGCAAGATGTGAGATCACCGCGGATGACGTACATTTTGGATCGCGGGCATTATGGATCGCCACTCAAGGATCAGCCGGTCGAGCCGGGAATCCTGTCGGCCCTGCCCGCGCTGCCGGAAGGAGCGGAACCGAATCGTTTGGGCCTGGCCAAATGGCTGGTGGATCCCAATCACCCGCTGACCGCGCGGGTCACGGTGAATCGCTACTGGTACATGCTGTTCGGGACCGGGATTGTAGAATCGCTGGAAGATTTCGGCTCACAGGGTTCGTGGCCCAGTCACCCGAACCTGTTGGACTGGCTGGCGGTGGACTTTGTCGAAAACGGTTGGAACATCAAGCGGACGATCAAGCAGATGGTGATGTCTTCGACGTATCGGCAGAATGCTCGAATGACCGAGGAACTGCGGCAGTTGGATCCGCAGAACCTGCTCTTGGCGCGGGGGCCCCGCTTCCGCCTGGCCGGAGAATTGATTCGTGACAACGCCCTGGCCGCCAGCGGCCTGCTGGTCCCGACCATCGGGGGCCCGAGTGTCAAACCGTACCAGCCACCGGGACTCTGGAACGAAGTCAGCTTGAGCGGCGCACGCTTTGTGCAGGACAAGGGCGAGAAACTTTACCGCCGCAGCCTGTATACGTATTGGAAACGTTCCGCGCCGGCACCGTCGCTGACCATGTTCGGCACGCCGACGCGTGAAAAGTGCACTTTGCGGAGGGCGTTGACAAACACACCGCTCCAGGCGCTGGTCACGATGAACGATCCGCAGTTCCTGGAAGTCGCTCGTGTCCTGGCGGAACGCGTGATCAAGGAAGGGGGCGAAACGCTGGACGATCGGATCACGCTGGCCTACCGGTTGCTCGCGGGCGTGCGGCCCAAGCCGGCGATCCTGGAGATCCTGAAGCAGGCTTTTGCGGACGAGTATCCGGTGTTCCAGCAAGACCACGATCGAGCCGCGAAATTGGTTTCCATCGGCGAAGCGCCGCGAGACCAGACGCTGGACGTGGCGGAACATGCCGCGATGTCGGTTGTCACCAGCATGATCATGAATTTGGATGAAACACTCACCAAGGGCTAACTCGCCGAACGGACGATCGCTGACCTGGCAAGTGATTTCCTTCCCTCCACCAGAAGCTCAAGGTACTAACACGGTTTAAAGGTTTTCAATATGAATCCCCTGATCGAACGTCAGCAGTTTCTACATCGCCGCCAGTTGCTGGCCAACGCGGCAAAGCCGGTAGGCGCAGCGGCATTAGCCACGCTCCTGGGCGGCGGCATGCCCCGTGTGGCCTCGGCGGAAACGAATCCCAACGGCGGTTTGCCGGGACTGCCCCATTTTGCGCCGCGGGCCAAACGCGTGATTTACTTGTTCATGTGCGGAGGTCCGTCGCACATCGATACTTTCGACTTTCACCCGGAGGTCCGCGACCTGCATGGCCAGGAGCTGCCCGATTCGATCCGCAACGGGCAGCGCATCACGGGGATGACGTCGGGACAGAAATCGTTTCCGGTCGTCGCGCCGATGTTCGAGTTCAAGAAGTACGGCCAGCATGGCACGTATGTGAGCGAAATCCTGCCGCACACGGCGGGTATCGTCGACGACATCACCATTATCAAATCGATCAATACGGAGGCCATCAATCACGACCCGGCCATCACTTATATCAACACGGGAGTCCAGCAGCCCGGCAAAGCCAGCATGGGATCGTGGGTGAGTTACGGCCTGGGCAGCCCCAACCAGAACCTGCCTTCCTACATCGTGATGATTTCCCGCGGTCCCGGGCAGAAGCAGGCCCTTTATTCGCGGCTGTGGGGAAGCGGCTTTCTGCCCTCCAAGCATCAAGGAGTCGCCTTGCGGGCCGGCGGATCACCGGTGCTGTACTTGCAGGATCCGGAGGGAATCGATCGCGACATGCGGCGCCGCATGCTGGACCGGGTCGCTCAGATCAACGAAGACACGTATGCTGAATTCGGCGACCCCGAAACGCAAACGCGGATCGCCCAGTACGAAATGGCATTCCGCATGCAGGCCTCGGTCCCCAGCCTGATTGACCTTGCGGACGAGCCGGAAAGTACCTTCGAACTGTACGGTCCCGATGCCAAGAAGCCGGGAACTTTCGCCCGGAACTGCATCATCGCGCGGCGGCTGGCCGAGCGCGGTGTTCCATTCATGCAGCTGTTTCATCGCGGCTGGGATCAGCATGGCAGCTTGCCCGCCAACATTCGCGGGCAGTGCCTGAGTATCGATCAGGCCGCGGCCGGATTGGTCAAGGACCTCAAGCAGCGCGGTATGCTGGACGAGACGCTGGTGATTTGGGGCGGCGAATTCGGCCGCACGATCTATTCTCAGGGTAAGCTTACCAAAGACAATCACGGGCGCGATCATCACGGACGCTGTTTCACCGTCTGGATGGCCGGAGGCGGCGTGAAGCCTGGCTTCGAATACGGGAAGACCGACGAATATTCCTATAACATCGTCGAAAACCCGGTACACATCCGCGACATGAATGCCACCATCCTGCACCAGCTGGGCATCGACCACAACCGGTTGACGTTCAAATATCAAGGACTGGAGCAGCGTTTGACGGGCGTGGAACCATCGCGCGTGGTGAAAGAGATCCTGAGCTAGTTACTCAAGAAGCGAGGAATGTGACTCTGGGAATGGAAATGCGAAGCACGAATTTCGCAAACCGAAACAAATTCAAATGTCACAATACGAAAATCCGAAAACCCAATGGCGATTGCATTTCGCGTCCTACTTGAATCCAGCTGACGTTGCTTTGAATTTCGGATTTTGAGTTTGTTTCGTATTTCGCACTTCGGATTTCGAATTTTTGCTCAGCGGTTCTGGGACGCCTGGCCGTTGGTTGCGACGTCCGGCTGGTGCCGGTTCACGACACGTTGCCAGCCTTTGGGCGTCGGTGGGTCGTGAAACGCGCGTTGCCAGAGCAGCAGGTTCTGCGTGATGTTGCTGGCGTTGACTTCGCGGTTCTGGAACTGATACGCGGTCATCGTCCGATTGTTCCGCTCGTGAAAATTCGGCGGGAACACGCGCATGGCCAGCGGCAGGAACTGCTGCTGGTCGAGGATCACCAGTACTTTGAGGAAATTCGCGGCGTCGGCGCGTGTCTTGGGAATCGCTTCCAACCAGTATTGGCCCTGCACGTCCGGCGGGGTGACACCGCGGATCCAGTAGCGCTGCTTGATCTTTTCCGCTTCGGCGCCGAACAGGAACGGCAGCGGGCCGTCCACGATGGCTCGCCCCTGCATGCTGGGCGGCAGTTCGGTTTCCTTGAGTTGTTTGTTCTTGTAGTCAAATTCAAAGATCGATTTCCCATTGCAAACCCAATGTTCTTTCGCCACGTCGTCGCGAGCCACATAGGTCGGCTGTCCGTCGGCCTGCGTCGCCTTATAGACCTGGATCGTTTTCACTTCAAACGAACCTTTGTCCGGGGATTCGTATTTGATTTCACCCGTGCTGTATGTCTTGGCGACATCCTGGCCGGTCTGCGGATTCGGCGCGGGACCGAAGACCGGATCGTACTCCCAGCGGTTGAAGTCACACTGGTAGCGCTGAATCTTCGCGCTATGCTGTTCCCAGAATGCCAGGATTTGATCGACCCACTGCTGGTGGGCGGCATCGAGCGGAAAGCCGGGCGGCGCGTAGGCCTGAGCCTGGGGCGCGGCCTGCTGCCGCGGGCCCAATGGTTGATTTTGCCCAACCGCTACCTGACTCGAAGCGACAACCGAAAGGACAACAGCAACGAAGACGCGAAATTTGATCATGACACACTCAGAAAAGGGGAATCCAATCGGGAGAGCGGGATTCTAGCAGGATGCTGGCATCCACCCTAGAGCGGATTTTCGGAGGATATGACAGCGTTGCCAGCACGCAGGTCGACTACTATTTGGTATAACGTCGACATGAAAATCGCAGTCTTCAGTACCAAACAGTACGACCGAGTTTACCTGGGCGCGGGCGCAGCCAAGTCCGGCCATGAGCTCACTTTCCTGGAACCTCGTCTGGACGTGGAAACGTGCCCTCTAGCGCAGGGCTTTCCCGCGATTTGTGCGTTTGTTAATGACCAGCTCGATGCCGAAGTACTCACCCGCGTCGCCGCACTGGGAACCCGATTCGTCGCCTTGCGGTGCGCCGGCTTCAACAACGTCGACCTGGAAACGGCGGCGCGCCTGGGAATCAAGGTGGCTCGCGTGCCGGCTTATTCGCCCCATGCCGTCGCCGAACATACCGTCGGATTGATGCTGTCGCTGAACCGGAAGTTTCACAAGTCTTACAACCGCGTTCGTGAGGGGAATTTCTCGCTGGACCAGCTCCTGGGCTTTGATCTCAACGGCAAGACCGCCGGCGTCATCGGTACCGGCAGGATTGGCGCGACCGTGGCCAGGATTCTGCACGGGTTTGGCTGCCGAGTCCTTTTGGGTGACGCGTATCCGAATGACGCGTGCCGCCAGTACGGTGAATACGTCGAGCGGGAGCAGATGCTGGCCGAGTCGGATATCGTGACATTGCATTGCCCATTGACGCCGGAAACGTATCATCTGATCAACGCCGGCACGCTGGCCTTGATGAAGGATGGTGTCATGCTCATCAACACCAGTCGCGGAGCGTTGATTGATACGCAAGCCGTGATCGCCGGGTTGAAATCCGGCAAGGTCGGCTATCTTGGTCTGGACGTTTATGAAGAAGAAGCCGATCTGTTCTTCGAGGACCTGTCGGCAACGGTCATTCAGGACGACACTTTCTCACGCTTGTTGACCTTTCCCAACGTGCTGATCACCGGACATCAAGCGTTCTTCACCCAAAACGCGCTCGAACAAATAGAGGCTGTCACGATGCAGAATACTTCGGATTTCGAAAAAGGCGAGCGCCCGGACAATGAAGTGACATTGCGACTAGTCAGCAAGTGAGAGTCGCCGAGTCGCCCGCTGTGTTGCATTGACTTGCGTTCGCGCGACACGGACGCGTGAAACAAGTCTCGGCGGCCGGGAACGGGGTAACTTGTTCCTCAGAAACGAACTCGACATCAGCGACTTAATACGAGGATCACACAATGACACCTGAAGTAATTCAAATCGAAACCACCATGGCCGATCGAGCCGACGCGCAGCGCATCGCCACCGCGCTCGTGGCAAAAAGACTGGCGGCGTGCGTGCATGTCGATGGTCCGATCGACAGCATGTACCGCTGGGAGGATACGATCGAAGAGCAACAGGAATGGCGGCTGACCATCAAAACGCGCGCGGAACTGTATGACGAAGTCGAGGCCGCCATTCGCGAGTTGCATCCTTACGACGAACCGGAGATCTTGGCGACGGCCATCGTTACGGGAAGCCCCACGTATCTGAAATGGCTTCGCGAATCCGTGGGCTAATGCGATACGTGGAAACAATTACGCGATGCGCACTCGTCACCACTTTCTGACGCGAGCCGCCTATTGTAAGCTCGGGGTATGAATCCTTTTCATTTGATGGTTCACACTTGCGCATCGCTACCGGCCGACGGGGCGGTAGACATCAATGGTTCCACCGTCACGCCGTCGCAAGCCGCGGCAGGTGGGGGGCCATTTTCGATTGGTTTCGACGAGGCTTATCGCCGCCTGGAATCACTGCCTCGGCTGTTTATCGAAGGAGACGGTTCCTTTGTGTGGCGCACGGACGATGGTCAGATCGACGGGAACCTGTTCGATCGCGACGGGCGTTTGCTATTTGTCGAATTAAAGGGCGCCTGTTCCGGGGCGATGTTCCGGCAATGCCTGGACTGCCTGGCCGCCGAATCCCTGCTCTTCCAGCTTGTCGAACACGGGATCTTCGTCGACCGGGAAACCGTCTTCCGTCTTTTCTTTCCCGAGCATCACGCGGAAGCTTCGTGATTTGTGACAATTCACAAAGCGCTTCGTAAGCTATCCGCGTTTCAAAGAGTGAACCGCACGGGCAGGTCCCAACTGGATTCGACCGCGATTCCATCACGCTTGCCGGGAACGCCCTGCCAGCCCTTCACGGTATTCGCCGCGGCCGCGTCCAGAAGAAGATACCCGCTGCTCTGCTTGATCTGAACACGCGTGACACGACCATCGGCGGCCACGGTCACGCGTAGCATGACGACCCCCTCCCAGCCGTTCTGTTTTGCGGTCGCGGGATAGACAGGCGGCCGGTTGCCCGTGAAGTCAGGCGGTGTGGAAGATGCGTCGCGGGACGCGGTCACCGTTTCGGGAAGGCGCGCCGCTGCGACAATTGGAATCTCCGCCGTAGTGTCGAACGGCGGCTCGCGTTCTACTACGGTCCGGTGCGCAACCGGCGGCTCCGCGGCAGCGATATTCACCTCCGCGACGGGACGATCGGATTTCACGACCGCGACGTCCGCGGACGGCAGAAACTGTTCGACCGGCACGGTCGTCGGCGGCACATCCACCAGGACGTCCGAGGCCACGATCGCGCGGTGCGGCATGATCGTCACTGGGGAATCCAGAACGGTGATCTCGACAGGGGGCTGGAATCGCCGCTGCTCCAACCGCATCACCAACTCGATGGCCTGCGATTCACCGAGCTGAATGATCCGCGTTTCATCGACGCGTCGATGCACGTTCACCGCCAACGCAAAACCCAAACCGACGTGGAACATGAGCGACAGGATGATCGCGCCGCGAAACGACCGCGACGTTTGGCGGGAACGAATTGAGTGACGGAAAGACATTCCCCGATTATGACATATCATCAGAGCTCGGAACAGGTCTCCGTGCCGCTTTTGAACGTGTCCTACAGCGCGTTGCGCGCAAGTGTAGCGGTTTTTTCGCCAGTTGACACGGTGATTTACAGCGCCGGAGACGCTTCACGTCCGTGCGACTCGCACTAAGGCCAGGGCTCGTAAATTGGCCAGTAGTCCCGACGAGGCCTTCGTAAGAGTTACAGCCGGCGCCGGAACGCCGCGTCGGGCACGAACGCGAACAGGGAAACTCTGCCGCCTACGGAAACTTTCGCGAGCAGAGGGATTACATCGCCGCTGGGGAAATCATTCGGTTTCGTGACCGACGGTGGACGATGACAAGGACGCACGGACATGCGAACTCAATCCCATGGAGGGATCGGTACCTTTTGCGAGGCCCCTCCATGTCCGTTGATCTCATCCACACCACGCTCGGCGTTACCTTCATTGCCATCTGGGCCGTGATCGGCCAATTCACCATCCCGAAGCGTCGCTAGACCGCGGCGTGAAGACCTTCACGATGGCACTGTTATCGGCGTCTCCCCAGCCCCGTTCGATGGCCTGACGCAATAATTCCCGGTGCGTGTCGGTAAGCGGTACATGCGCCCCATTTGCCTGGGCCAGCTGTTGCACCAGACGGACGTCCTTCTCGTGCTGACGGAGTCGCGCTTGGACCGAAAAGTCCTCGGCGATCATCTTCGCGCCCTTCGCTTCCATGACGGCGGAATGGGCGGCGCCGGCCATGAGCACCTCCAGGGTTTGCGTCAAATCCAGCTGGCAGGCCTTGGCCAGGGAAAGTCCCTCGGCCAGCGCGGCCCGGTTGAGCCCGAGGACCAGATTAACGACCAGTTTCATGCGCGCTCCGCCACCGCAGGGCCCCACATGGAAGACCTGGCGGGCGAAGGTGTTGAGCAGCGGTAACGCACGCGCGACGTGCTCGGCCAATCCGCCCACCAGGACCGTGGCAACTCCGTGGGAGGCTTGTTGACTCGAACCCACGACGGTGGCATCCACGTAGGCCACGTCGACCGCCGCACAGCGGTCGCCAATCTGTTCCGTGACTTCCGGGTCACCCGTGGTCGTGTCGATGATCAACGCGTTGCCTGGCGCGCGCGGCAAGATCGTCGAGACCACTTCTGATACGGCTGTCGAGTCGGGAAGTGACAGCACGACGCGCTGGCAAGCCATCACCGCTGCCGCGTCGGGTGCGATGCTGCCGCCGATTTTCTGCAAGTGTCCTCGCCGCTCGGGCACGAGGTCGTAGCCCAGGACGTCGAAACCGCTGCCCAGCAGCCGTTCCGCGATCGCCGTTCCCAGCAATCCGATACCGATCATGCCCACAGGTTCTGTCATGGGATTATCGCGTCTTCCATTTCGCCCGAGGTGTTTGGGGCCGCCCAGATGACCATCGCCCCAACCAGGTAGATCAAGCTGGTTGTGGCTCCGATACGTGCAAAGTTGCCGTCGTAGGCGGCTACCAGGCCCGTGGTGCTGAGGATCACACCAGCTGAAATGATGCGTCCAAAGTTGAACGCGACACCCGCGCCGGTCGCCCGCACGCCGGTTGGAAACAGTTCAGGAAGGAACAGCGGCAGCCAGACAAAATAGATCGTCGGGAT
>CALBSZ010000175.1 GCA_937967665.1 uncultured Planctomycetaceae bacterium | reverse complement strand
GGCCGATCGTAATCCGGATACGGGTGAATATCGCCAACTGGCATCGACGCTGATTCGTTACTACGTCGACTCGGATCGAGAATCCATCGCAGAAGAAATTGCTGCGGCATGTGTCAAGAAGTGGAAGCAGGCGGACGTGCCCAACGGCAAAGAAATCTTCAGGCCCAATCTGGAGTACAATCGCCCCAAACAACTGGCACTTTTCGATTTGACGGAACTCCTGCGCTTGCCAGCCTGAGCCAAGAGAAGACCAATTGTCAATTCGGCCAATTTCGGGCCAGCATGTTGATTCTCGCGTTGAACGCTCAGCGCGAACAAAACTTACGCCGTCCAAATCGCGGGAGAAGAGATTGCGTCCATCGCAAGTGGCGGATTCTGAAACGATCCTTGGCTTGACGTCGTCGCGTGCCTGTTCGACGTGCAGCTTGTACTCAAACTCGTGTCCGCTTGAAATCACAGTCAGTCCAAACTCTTATATAGTGCTCTCAAGCCAGTTGGTAAAATCAAACTCTCGAATGTCCTTCGGCCAATCGCCGCCAAGAACAGCCTCGAATGTTGCCAAATCGCGAATCATCTTAAGCACATCGAACACGGAACTTTTGCCGGCCCCGTTTGGTCCGCACAGAACCCCAAACGAATCGAACTTGGCCTCGAAAGCAACAAGGCAGCGAAAGTTGTTCGCGTAAAGTCGTGTAATCATTAGTTGATTCGCTCCTCTTGTGCCCAGGCAATGAGAACGGCAGGCACGCCATCATTTTCCCATACACGTACCGTCACCACCAGCGGGGAACAAATCGTAAATTGTCAACGATCCATGACCAAGTCGCGGATCGTCCGCGAGTACGCCGCCAAGCATCCCGAGCAGGGGCGAAAGGCAATCGCTGCGGCGCCGACGAAGCGGCACGGCGTCGAGTTCACGCCAGCCAGCGTGAACCGGGCTCTGCGGTTCACGAATTTCAAGCGGCAGCCGTACAGCGGCGAGTGAGGCAGTCCCCATGTCCCGCCTGATCTTCTCGCTGCTGATCGACTTCGACTCCGCCGGCCTGCTTCAGTTCGTCGCGCCGCTCGAATCGGACGGACGGTCTCGATACGTCACGCCGGAGGGCAAGCCGCGAGCCGTCGACCTGAGAGTCGGCGACTGGTTCCGCCATCCGTCAGGTCGCTATCGCGTGAACGGCATCCGGGCGTACAGGGAAGCGAGGGGCGACGCGGAGTCGATCAGCGAGATTGCCCAGACGCGGAGTCGATCAGCGAGATTGCCCAGCAGGGCGACGGGTGGCTCGTGCGGACGAAGGGCTAGCGGGTTCGACCGTCCCTGCCTTCAAAGGACGACAACTCCTGAGGTTCGACTGTCACTTCCATGCCCAGCTCTCTACCCAGAGTACGTCTGAAAGAATTGACGGATCGACGAGAAGTCTGACGGTGCCACCCCGGTCTTTGACATCTCGGGCGAGCATGGCTTGACCGCTGGCCATCTTGGCCGAGACCTTGTCGCCCTCGCTCGTCTCGAAAGTCACCTCGAATTGTGGACCTGCGCTGGTGTAGGCACCGGTTTGCTTCACTTTCCACACCTTGCCCTGGACGCATCTTCCCTCCCGGAGTATGCGTCGCCGTTTCCAGCGATACCGGGCGGCGAAAAAGAACACCGTTACGCCGATCAAAGGAACAGGCAACAGGAGATAACGCACCATGGGTGGAATTCCGCCCTCCTTCGCTTCGACGAAGAATACCATGGCGACGACTGCGCTGGCAATGGCGGCGAACAACACTCCCCAAAACATGATGAAGCCACTAGCCCCATAAGCGAATCTCCGAATCTCCGGCGTCGCTTTCCGGGGCGGCTCCTGCGACATGAATTCCTCCACTTGATCGCTGGTCACAACCCGTCCTCTGAGCATGCGCCCCACGAACCCGCCCAATCCGCGGATCGCCTGAACCGCCTCCTCGCCGGACGCTGCATCGGCGGGCATGCTCACGGCTGCCTGAGCGATAGACTCGGCCACTTCGAGAGCTTCTTGATAGAATTCCTGCTCTTCGCCTGGGGGGACTATTTTACGGTGGCGGAATACCGCAATACGACCTTTCCCGGCCTTCACGCTCAAATCACCCTTGCGGAGCAAGACATCCGCCACATTGCCCGAGGAGAGCAAACGCCGAGTGGATTCAGGATGAAACGACATAACCGAGAATCGCCGATTGAACTCTTCTTCGCCTGGGACGACGACCATCGGCAGGCCGGAATTCTTGACCACCTTCGACATCAATCCCTGGGCAAGCCCGCCACCCTTCGGTTCAGCTGAGAACCCGGGAATGACACCTTCCGGACGCTCGAAATACGCCACTGTCTGGCGTACGGTGCGGTCATGTGGGAAGTCATGCCTCGACGATCGCCTGACGTACGACATCTGGACGACGGCATCACACTCTTCCCCTTTCCGCCGCACGCTCCTGGCCACCTCAATGGCAAGGAGATTCTCTCGGAAGAGATCCTCCAACCGGGCTTTTTCATGTTCGTTCAGGCTCCGCTCTGCGTTAGCGGATTCGTAGCTTGCAGATTCATTCGAGTGTTGATTCATAGCTTGCAGCTCGCAGCGGCGTCACCAATATCCATTTTCAAAACGATTTCTATACGGCCAGTACAGCAACGCCATTCTGTTTTTGTGTCCGCTACTCTTGATCGATGTGATGCGAAAGAACGTCGAGTCCTGATATGCCTCCTGGAATTCGGCATATCGGATGCCTACGGTTTGTGGTCAGGTCAAGGCAGTAGACCATTGCGATTTCATCTCGTTGCGCTTCGTAAATCACGTTACGACCGTCCGGCGATAAGGCGACCTCGCCGACGACTTGGTCGGCCTCATTGGTCACACCCGTGAATTTTGCTCTATTCACGCCGACCATGAACAAGCCATCCTTCGATCGAACAAGTAGCTGCTTGCTGTCGGGGAACCAAGCAATCGGACGTCCCTTGCTGACCCGTCGCGCACGACTCTTCTCGTTGAGTTCAAGAACGTAAGTTCCAACTGGTCGACCATCGTCAAACGATGCAAATGCGATCGCATCTCCGGCCGGTGACCAGATAGGATGAAGTTGCGCAGTGGCGTCTTCAGTAATCCGCCGCAATTGGCGGCCATCTCGCGTCACTACAAATAAATCCAAATTTCCAAAACGATCCGAACAGAAGGCGATGCGATCGCCGCTGGGTGACCAAACGGGAAAGTGGTCCGTGCCATCGACCGGAGTCAGTCGCCTCTGATTACGCCCGTCGGCGTCCATGACATAGACTGCCGAAGAAACCAGTCCGTCTCGCTGGCGATTCCTCGTGTCCTCATACGACGATTGGAACAGTACTTGGGTTGCGTTAGGCGACCACTGAAAAAATGCCAATGGCGTACGCGATACTCGTGTCGGTTTGCCTCCCTTGGCATCGACCGTGTACAAGAACCAGTGGGAGGAGAGGTCGTACTGGCCAGCGATCTCCTCGTCGGCCGGGCGAATGGCCAGAAAGCCGATTGTTCTGCCATTGGGCGACCATTGTGGCAGAATGTCGAAACGCGACTTCGTAAGCCGCTCGGTCGTGCCCTCATCGGCGCCTGCCACATGAATACCACTGTTGTTCTCGCTGTGATTCGAAAACACAATTCGCAAGCTCGATTGCGAGCCAAAGACTGGCAGCGTCCAAAGCGCCACGAGTAAACAAACAGTCCTAACGAAGCTCGTTGCAATGTATCGCATGATCGTTTCTCCAACCTGCTTGTTGACTTGCGGCAATTCGAACGGTCGCATATTGACGCCGGCACCACCAAAGGCGAAATCAATTCATTATCAAAGCCCCAACCATCCGTGAAGAGCACTACTCCTTCACTCGCGTGAGCACCGTGAGGGTTACACCCGAATCGGCCGCGGTTACGAATTTCTCGGGGCGGCCCAAGGCCATGGAGGTGGATACGCAAAGTGTTAGCTTGTCGCCGTCGATGGAATAAATACCCAGCATCGTTTCGCTATCGCCACGAGGCGAGGTGACATCGATCTGCTTGGGCATCCTATTGGGATGAATTTCGAAGGTGCGTTCCAGCTTGAGCGGAGTCTTCTTGTAGTCCTCGGGCCTGCCGCCCGAAGCCAGCGTTCCAATTATGGTCGTCAGGACCAGCTTGTTCCCTATGAATGTGAGGCGAGTGTTTTCATCAATCTCCTTGGATCTGTCTACGCCATCGGTCTCCATTGAAATGACCCTCCATGTCCCTTCAAGGTCATTGAGAGGTTCTTCGGCCGAGGATGTATCAACTTCGGATAAGCTGAGAGCCGTCCATCCGATCAGGATGGACAAAAGCGTTGTCTTCGTCATCGAACCGTTCCTGATCCAAAGCACGCCGTAATCAAGGGCCGGCTGCCAGAGCACGTAATCAAAAGTTGTGGCCTAAGACGACTTGAAAGCAGAGAATCCATTTGCGTCTTGAAACTCCCGCTGCAATGCCGTCAAGCCGCGAACTCTCCTATTTTGGCAATCCTTCCCGTCAATTGCAAATTTTTCGGCTACCGCTCCCAACTCCGCCGGGAACCGTAACCGAGCTGCCCTCGTTACTGCCAAATGACGAACCGTCATAGTACATCTACCAAGAGACGTTAAATGACTAATGACAGAATGTCCTGTGGACGTCCGTGTTAACCGCACGCCCGGCGGGCCGCGCGAATCGCGTTTTGATCGTAGTGCACGCTGCCAGCGTGCCAGATGTTGTGTGCTGCGGAATTGAAACAACAACGTGTGGTCGTATGTTCGCACGCTGGCAGCGTGCACTACAACTGCGGTTAAACAAGACTCACACTGCGAAATAAACTCGAAAGAAAAACTCATGAAATCTAATGCCCTTTTGATCCTGTGCCTCATTGCACTGAACAGTTCAGCCATTCGTGCCGACGCAGCAAACGGCTTCTTTTTGGCGATTGGCGGCATCGACGGGAAAGCCGACAATGGACACACACTGGAAGGCCAGTTTGGAACGATCTACACATCCACGGACGGCAAGGAATGGACGCAAGTACCCTGGAAGATGAGGGGCGATTTTGGATGCGGGACAGTTACGATCCTATCGTGCGGGACTTTGAACAACTCGAAGCTTATCAAGGTTATATTAAGGCGAACACCGAGAAGGCGAAATTGCGTGATGGTGAGTTTATCTACCGTAGCGCAGAATTCGTTCCGGACGTCTCGGCGGCATCCTGCCGCCGCGAAAATCAATAACCAACCAGACGGCGGCAAGATGCCGCCGATACGAACCATGCCAAACATCAATACGCGCCCATCCGAACCAACAAGGCAACAACGGCCACGCGTCCGAGTTGACGTGGCTCACTTCGGCTCAGCGGCCAGGACTGGCGGGGTTTCGCAACACAATTTCGCTCGACCAGTTGATTGCCGAGAAGATCGGCATCCAAACGCGCTATCCGTGTCTCGCGCTAGTTGAGCCAGATAGTCAAGGCTGACGCATGGCGAGAGCATCAATGCGACGAAGGGAGTCTCGCGCGGCGAAGACATCTGGCTGAGCTTTCCGCGCTACCACGATGACCGCAACATGGGCTTCGATCACTTTCAGATCTACTTTACGGCTCGCATGTGGTGGGGCGGCAAGGACGCGGATGTGGACGCGTTGCTCGATGAATACTGCCGCCTGTTCTACGGACCGGCAGGCCCGAAGATGAAAGCGTTCTTCGATTATTGCGAGGTCAACTATCAGGCGATGGAGAAAGAAATAGAGAAGGTCGATACGGCGCTGGCGATGCTCGACGCGGCCAAGGCGATGGTCGGTAGGACGGGCACTCCTGCCCGTCGCGGTCCTGGCGAAAAAACAACGACGGGCAAGAGTGCCCGTCCTACAGATTCGGTTTATGCCGAGCGGCTCGCGCTGATCGACAGCTTCCTCGAGGCTCTGCGGAGCAAAGCACGAATCCTCGCACAGGGACGCGGTCCGGTCCCGAAACTTCGCACGGTCTGGGAACCGCAAACGCCGATCAAGATTGACGGTAAACTCGACGAACCGTACTGGATCAAACATCGGCAGTGGTCAGTGGGTCGGCTTCGCGAATTACAGACCGGCGACCGGCCAGTCTTCGGCACGACGGTCATGGCCGGCTGGGACCGCGGCGGACAGAACGTTTACTTCGCAATTCGCTGTGAAGAACGGCCTGGAGAGAAGCTGAACGTCACCGCGAGGCAGCACGACGATCAGGCTCTGTTTTACGGCGACGCCGTGGAAATCGAACTCGATACCGACAAACACAGTTACTACCAGATCGCCGTGAACCCGGCCGGCGCGATCGTCGACCTTGACCGCAGCAACGGCCGGCAATTCGACTGGCAGTCGCAGGCGGAAGTGGCAACACACGTCGCCGACGATCACTGGACCGTCGAAATCCGCATTCCCGTTACTGAGGACGAAAACGATCCGCTCAATCAAGTCGTCGGCCGCAAGCCGTCGCAGAGTCTGCCGTGGCACTTCAACGTCTGCCGTCAGCGGATTCGCGAGCACGACTCGGAGTACTCGGCGTTTGCACCCACGGGTACGGCTGGTTTCCACGTGCCGATGAAGTTCGCCCATTTTTACGACGGCCGCTCGCACGCGTTTGACGTCGATGACACCGTGACCGACTGGTTGATCGAATACTCCGCCGCCAGCAAGCTGATGCGCAGCCGACAACACAGCGAGGCTCTCGCAGCATTCGTTGTTCTGTCGAAACACGAGAAGGCGACCGATTACCAGAAGTCACATGCTCTTTCGCAGGCAGCAACATGTGCCCGGCTGACGAAGGACTTCGAGCAGGCGGCCGAACTGGCGAAGCAAATCCCGCTGGAGCCTATCGCGAAATCGACGCAGATGGAAAACCTGCTGTCGCAGCGCCACTGGGACGCCGTCGTTGAGCGTTTCAGCTCAGAAGAATTCCCAAAGTGGCCATTCACACAAGTCGGAGCGGCAGCGCTGGCTCGTGGCCGGGCCTACTCCGCCGTCAAAGCTGGCGAGAAGGCCGACGCCGATTTGCGGCTGGCGCTGGAGTACACGTCAGATCCGCGGACTCGCCTGAGTATCCTGCGAACGATCGGCTCGAACGCGGAACGGGTGCTTGAGAACGACGCCATTGCCCTTGAGGCCTACCGACGGATTTCGCAAAAATCGTCAGCCGTGCCACCGAGCGATGAAGCACCTGGAAAACATCACCAGCCGGGCAAACACGTTGGGGACGGGGCATGCGCAGAGTTCTGACCCGGTCCCCGCCCGTTTCCACCCTGGGCCTATGCAAGACACGGAAGGCGCTAGCCGCCAAATCGGCGCCGCGCAAAGGCAGCGATCACTGCGATCAACGGAGCAATAACGCAGATCGCAAAGTACAGTCTCCGATCAGCAACGGTTGGGCCAGGCGTGAACACGTTGATCAGGACGAACACGGCTAGAAGCAATGCCGAGAGCCAGAGGGCGATCGGAACAAAGTGGCGGACTAACGTCATAGTTTAGCTCCTCGGATGCGTTTGCAGTGCGGGATCTTACGACGGCGCTGCGAAACGGAAGCACGAAAGGCAATCCATGCGGCGACAAACATCAATCCACTGAGGTAGTTGTTAGCCTTCATTCTCACAGCCTTCATTCTCACAGCCTTCATTCTCACAGCGGATGAATCAACGGTTCCTGTAATCCTTTGTTCCCGATGAATGCTGGATCAGTTGGACCACGGTCTTGTCGTCGTTTTTTCCTCGTGTGATCGAGACTGATATGAATCCAAGCTGCGGGTCATCCGTCACGAGCAGCTGTGCGGTGGCGACATCCTCACGAATGTAATGCAGCACAGTAACACTTGGCTTCTCGCGGTAGAAATTGGTGTGCGACAAGTGTGCTGGAATATGATCGTCGGTGCCAGGATATTCCCGCCCGCTCCAATTTGGGGGCGTAAGTCCGGTTTTTCGCACGTAAAACGCAACGACTTCATGAAAGGGTTTATCCGTAATGTATTGGCCTAGTCGGCACGTAACAGCCTGGACACTCTTCTTGTCAGCCGATGTGACTGTAACCGATTTCGTTGACTGATCTTTCAAATTGGCCTCCGGAAATACCCACCCGTCAAATGGACGAATCTCGTTTGCAAACACCGGCTTTGAAAACACCAGCATGATGGACACGGTCAACAGCGTCCGCATGGGTAACCTCCTTTTTTGACGATTGAGATAACGATCGATCTACTACGTGGGCTCTTGGTGTTTCCGGGCGCAACGTGGGTTCACGCGGACTTTCATGGTGCTGTCTCCCGCCACTGCCTCGTCAATCTTGATTCGGCGTCACGATTCTCCTGCGTCCGGCAGTTTCATCCCATTCGGCCGGGAGCATTGCCTCGGACCAGCCCGCGGGCAGTTTTCGCTCCCGCACAGCCTGGGAGTCGTTCCGCTTGGTATCCATACGCTTCATCATAAACGTCAGCGGGAATTGTTGCATGCGTGCCGATGTCGCCTTGGGCGGCAGGGGTTCCATCGCCACGCGAGCTTCCGAACGATTCCTGCCCTTCCAGAAACGAAACCTTGGAAGGCCTTCGATCAGAACACCTCCCGCCATCGGTTTCCACGTCACATTATCGATACCATGCGAACCCTCTCCGATCAGGATGAACAGCGCTTCACCTTCCGGCTTGATGCTGAGGACGATGGAGATCGTGCCTGATGTTACGTGCCAAGTGCCGACAAAAGCGGCAGGATCGTCGTCATTAGGCTTTGCACCTGTACCGGTGGCCGAGAGCAATATTGTCGAGAAGAACACGAGCCACTTGATGAATCTATTGTTCATGATGCGAATTCCTATGAAGATCTATGGGGAGTTATTCAGGTCGCTCGACGGTTACATCGGTGAAACGATGCGCTCCAACTTGCTAAATTTAGTCTTCCAGCCAGAACACTTCCTCAACGGACTGGTCGAAAACTTTTGCGATTCGTAGAGCCAACGCAAGCGAGGGCGTGTAGGAACCGCCTTCCAGGGCGATGATGGTCTGCCGGGTGACACCTACCTGATCGGCCAACGACTGCTGTGTCAGGCTGCCGTGATTTGCGCGAAGATCCCTTACGCAATTCCGCATGGTTGGTTCCGCGTTACGGGGCACTTCGCTGCCCCCGATACGTAACAATGCTAACGAGCCCCTTGACTCCGTAGCAAACTGCGAACTGGGCAAAAACCAGCCATGTCAGCAGGCTCTTGTCGACCGTGGCCCGGTCGGAGTAGCTGGCCCACAACACAACCGCGATCAACGCCAGAAAGAGTCCTATCCAGGCCGATTCGATGCCAATGCGTGTAGACCGGCGTTCAATTTCGCGATCGCGTTCATCCACCACCACGGCCTGCCCGCGGCGTCTGAGGAAAAACGTCCCGCAGACCACGAATGCAAGTAAGCCAAAGGCGCCGAGGGCTCCATTACCCAGCCAGGGAAACAAAGCGGTCACCACGGCGACTGCAACTACCGACACCACCAATTCGACCCAGGCAACTTTTTCCATCGCACTCACGGCAAACCTCTCTTTGTGCCATCGAAGGAACTGAGATTGAAATGTATAATAGACTTTACATCCAGAATGTCAAGTCTATTTTACCTCCTGTGAGTGGAAGGCTTTGCGGGACGATAATCTCAATCGCTCGGTTCGCGCTCGGAATCGAGAGACATCGCAGCTCTGGGTAAGACCAGCGGTCAGGACTCTTTTCGGCGGTGGTCCGGCGGACTTCGAGCCGTTGGAATCGGCCCGTGGGGCTTTGACGGCGGAACGGTCGAGGCGTGGGTTTTCGTCCGAAGGGGTCAGGCTGGCGGCTTGGGAACTGCAGAGTTAAGATTTCCGCAATGAAACAATCGACGTTTACCGCAGCCGTGTTCGTTATACTCGCAGCCGCTCAGTTGCAGTCATCACTCGTCGCGGATGATGATCGGGTGTTACGCGCTGGCGCGGCGACGAGCAATATCACCCCGCCGCTGGGCACGCTGCGGGTCGGCAGCTTTGCGCCGTATCCCAGCGTCCACGTGCATGATGAACTGCATGCACGCTGTCTCGTGCTCGACGATGGCAAGACCGCCCTCGCGCTGGTGGTGTGTGATCTGGTCGGCTTTCATCGCAGCGTCAGTGTCGAGGCTCGCCGCTTGATCGAGAGATCGTGTGGCATTCCGCCAAGTCATGTCATGATCTCGGCCACGCACACGCATTCGGCGGGAACGGCCATGGGCACGACTCGTTACACCAACGAGCAGGAACTCGACGATTACCAACAATTCCTCGCGCGGCGGATCGCCGACGGCGTGCGGCGTGCGAAGAACTTGCTGCGTCCCGCCGAAGTCGCCTACGGCAAGGCGGACGCAGGAGCAAACATCCGCAGCCGGCGCTGGTACTTGCGCGAAGGCAAGGAACGACTGGACCACTTCGGCCGGATCAATCGGGTGTGGAAGACCTCGGCGCCCAACGACAACTACACCAGGCCCGCCGGGCCGGTCGATCCAAACGTTTACTTTATCGCCCTGCGCGAACCTGGCGGCTCGCCCATCGCGGTCTACTCGGCGTACTCCGCTCATTACGCTGGCGACACCGGCGCGGGACACATCTCGGCCGACTATTTTGGTTACTATTGCGAAAAGCTTAAACGGCGACTCAGCTCGGCGGAGCAGGATCCGCCCTTCGTTGCGATGATGGCGAATTCAACGAGCGGCGACATCGGTTTGAATCTCGATACGTTTCGCCATCTGCAAGGACCCAAGGGTAACTACGGGCGGTGTCGCTTTCTTGGAGATGACCTGGCCAAGAAGGTCGACAATGCGTTGTCCGAAGTTTCGTGGCAGTCTCACGCACAGCTCGACGCCTGCTATCGCGAGCTGGCCCTGGCCTGGAGAACCATCGAGCCTGAGATGATCGAGTGGGCCAAAGACATTGAGGCCCGTGCGCCGCGCCTCCCGGAAGGCAATCTGCCGATCGCCGCTCGTTGGGCGACGACGCGGGACTTTGTCGCACCGTTGAGCTACGCCGGCCGCGTTCAGCAACTCGCCAAAGTCACCGAGCCTGCAAAGGTTCCGTTGCAGGTGGTGCGGATCGGCGACATCTGCATCGGGACAACTCCCTGTGAAACCTACACGGAAATCGGCCGGGCATTTCAACAGCGCAGCTCGTTCGAAAAGACGTTCATGGTCGAACTGAATCACGGTTACCTCGGCTACCTGCCCACACCGCGGCACTTCAAACTTGGCGGCTACTCCACCTGGCCGGGAACGAACTACCTGGAGCCCCAAGCTTCGGAAAAGATTGTTGATGAATTGGTCGGGATGGCGAAAGAACTCAGCCCGCTTCAATGAAGCCTCGTGATCGACGAGGCAGGACGACGCACAAAGGCTCGGATGATTTTTCATGGACCACAGAGACTCAGAGAACGCGGAGATGTTCTCTCTGTGTTCTCCGTGGCTCTGTGGTCAAACAAACGATTCACACCGACTCCGAAAAGCTGCCATAGTAGCATGTGTTTGCTTGAAGCAACGCGACGACGCAAAGGCTTGGATGATTTTTCATGGACCACAGAGACTCAGAGAACGCGGAGATGTTC
>CALBSZ010000174.1 GCA_937967665.1 uncultured Planctomycetaceae bacterium | reverse complement strand
CAGCATTCTTTATGAATGGGAGCGCTTCTGGTTCTTGGATCAACCGAGCCACATGACGCCGGAACGCGTTCATGGCGGCGTGATCTAGTACGCGGTTCACGAGCGATACTTGTTTGGCGGCCGCCTGGCCGCTTCGGTAACCCCTGCGCGCTACGGTCGCCTACCGGCGAGTTTGGTGTCCACCGGGACTGTGGCGGCTGGCGGGCATGATCCGTGGGCGCCGGCCGCGTGAAGGGAGTCCCCGCCCCATTGTTTTCACGCATTTGTCCGGGTAACTTGGCAAGTCGCCGTGAAACTTCCTTCTCCCCCCATTTGAACCGTCCCCGTTGAATAACGACATTGATCTATCCATTTCCCTGGGCAGGCTGAAATTGCGGAATCCGGTGCTGGTCGCATCGGGCACATTCGGTTATGCGCGCGAAATGGAACAGATCGTCGACCTGAATCGACTGGGTGGCATCCTGCCGAAGACGATCACAGCGGCGCCTCGACCTGGCAACACGCCCTGGCGAACCGTCGAAACGTCCGCGGGACTGCTCAATTCCATCGGCCTGGACAACGACGGTATCGATGCGTTTGTGCAGTATCATTTGCCCTACCTGCGTTCGCTGTCCGCCGCCTGCATCGTCAGCATTGCGGGCCGCACGCACGAAGAGTTCGTGGCGATGGCCCGTCAGCTGGACGAAGCGGACGGGGTGGATGCGCTCGAGCTGAACGTGTCGTGCCCGAACGTCTCCGGGGGAGTGGACTTCGGCACGGACGCGAACATGTGCGGGCGGCTGGTGTCGGAAGTTCGCCAGGCCTGTTCGCTGCCCGTCTTTGCCAAGCTGACCCCGAACGTGTCGCGGATTGTGGATATCGCCAAAGCGGCCTCCGACGCGGGGGCCGATGCCCTTTCGCTGATCAACACGGTTCTGGGGATGGCCGTGGACTGGCGGAAACAGTGCCCGCTGCTGGGGAACGTGCTGGGTGGGCTGAGCGGACCGGCCATCAAGCCGATCGCCTTGCGATGTGTGTATCAGGTGTCCCAGGCCGTGCCGACGCCGATTATCGGCATTGGCGGTATCGCCTCGACCGATGACGTCATGGAATTCCTGGTTACCGGCGCCTCGGCGGTACAGATCGGCACGGCAAACTACTACGACCCTACGGTTACGATGAAGATCCTGGACAAGCTTCCCAGTGCGATCGCGGAACTGAACGCAACCCGCGTTCGCGACGTCGTGGGAACGCTCCAACGACAATAACAGGGAATTGCCATGCGTGTCTTATCGGGAATCCAGCCTACCGGCCGATTTCACTTGGGGAACTATTTCGGCGCGATACGGCAGTACATCGATTTGCAAACGGAAGACGAATCGTACTATTTCATCGCCGATTTGCACGCCCTGACGACCATCGACCAACCCGATGTCCTGCGGCAGTTCACACTCGATGCAGCCATCGACCTGCTGGCCTTGGGACTCGACCCGGAGAAAGCCATCCTGTTCGTACAGTCCGACGTTCCCGAAGTGTCCGAACTCTGTTGGATCCTGATGACGCGCACGCCGATGGGACTGTTGGAACGCTGCCACGCTTACAAGGAAAAGAAGGCCAAAGGCTTTTCGGCGCACGCCGGCTTGTTCACCTATCCGGTCCTCATGGCGGCGGACATTCTGGCTTACGATTCGGACGTCGTCCCGGTCGGCGAGGACCAGGTGCAGCACATCGAAGTCTGCCGCGATATTGCGGGAAGTTTTAATCATCTGTTCGGCGAGGTGTTCACACTGCCGAAAGCCAAGGTGCTGGACGGCTCCGCCAAAGTTCCCGGCACGGACGGCGAGAAGATGTCGAAGAGCTACGACAACACAATCCAGATCTTCGAGGAACCGAAGGTGATGCGCAAGCAGTTCATGCGCATCACCACCGACTCGCGTCCCATGGACGAGCCGAAGGAACCCGAGTCCGATCATCTGTATCAGTTGTATTCCTTGTTTGCGGACGACGCCGCGCGCGAGGAGATGGCCGCGCTCTACCGGCGCGGCGGGTTCGGTTACGGCGATGTCAAGAAGGCACTGGCCAACGCGGCGGACGAGTATTTCCACGAGGCGCGCGAACGGCGCGCGGAACTGGCCGCGCATCCCGATCGCGTGCGTGAAATCCTGGCCGACGGCGCCCAGCGCGCGCGTCAGAAAGCCAGCGGCGTGGTGCATCGAGCTCAGGTGGCGTGCGGGTTGAAATCATGAGTGTCATCGGGATCGGAACCGACATCATCGAATGCCTGCGTATCGCTCAGATGATCGAACGCCATGGCGAACTGTTTCTGGCTCGGGTCTACACTCCGCGGGAAATTGAATACTGCAGTTCGCGAAAAGCGGCCACGCAGCACTACGCCGGACGCTGGGCGGCCAAGGAAGCCGTCCTGAAGGCGCTCGGCACGGGCTGGGCGCGGGGAATCTCGTGGCAGGACATCGAAGTCCGCAACGACTTGGGGGGGAAGCCTTCGATCGCCCTGGCCGGGGGGGCTCGCGCTGCCTGCGAGCAGCTTGGTATCGCGGAAATGCTGATCAGCATTTCTCACTGCCGCACCCACGCCACTGCCTACGCGCTGGCAGTCGGGGGCTCGTAGCTTCAACGCCGCGGGCTGCTTTGGCCTGACTTTGAAAAGCACCTCCCGCGTCGAACGGGACTTCGTGTTCGCAGGTCCTACGAAGATTTCTTTTTGGCTGCTGTCTTTTTCTTCGCTGTCTTTTTCTTCGCCGCCTTTTTCTTCTCCGTCTTTTTCTTCGCCGTCTTCTTGTTGGCGGCTTTCTTCTTCCCGGCCTTCTTCTTTTTTTTCCGCGGTGCCGCCGCCGCCCGTTCGGCCAACAGATTCAGTGCCATTTCCAAAGTAACGTCTTCCACGGCCGTTCCCTTGGGAATCGACGCGTTGGTTTCACCGTCGTTCACGTACGGTCCGTAACGCCCTTCGAGCAGCTTGACCGGGTTTTCGGTAACCGGCGACTCGCCGAAGACCTTGATTGGTTCTGGAGCGGCCCCGCGGCCCCGTTTCTTCGGTTGCGCCAGCAGCTCCAGGGCCTTTTCGAGTGTCACTTTCAAGACCGAAACGTCCGCGGGCAGGGAGCGCGTTTCGGAACCGCACTTGATGTACGGACCGAAGCGACCGTTATGGGCCACGACGGGTTCTTTCGAATCGGGATGTTCGCCGAGCTCACGGGGGAGCGAAAGCAATTGCAGGGCGGTCGCCAGGTCCACATCGGCGGCCTCCATGCCCCGCAACAATCCCGCATTCTTCGGCTTTTCGTCTCCGTCTGGCGAACCGAGTTGGACATAGGGCCCGTACCGGCCGTTCTTCAAATAAACCGGCTTTTTCGTGTCGGGACAGATCCCCAGCGGTTCGTCCTCCTTCTGCCCTTGCTCCAGGAGCTGCAGGGCGACGTCCAGCGTCAATTCGTCGGGCGGTAGATCTTCCGGCAGCGTCGCCGTCCGATAATAAGGCCCCTCTTCTTTGTTGCCCTGCTCCAGGAACGGCCCGAACTTGCCCACACGCACAAACACGTCGTGTTGGTACTCACCCGATTCCGGCTTTCCCACCAGGAAGCGGCTGAGTTCCCGCGGGTCGATGTCGGCTTCCTTTTGCTCCAGCTTCTCCTTGAGTCCCGGTTGTTCCAGCCCGAAGTAGAACTGCTGCAGGTAATCGATGTGTTCCGTCTCCCGACGGCTGATCGCGTCCAGGTCGTCTTCCATCTGCGCCGTGAACTGGTAGTCGACCAGGCTGGGTAAGTGGAGTTCCAGCAGCTTGACGACCGAGAACGCGATCCACTTGGGAACCAACGCATTTCCCTTCTTGTAGACGTAACCGCGTTTGTCGGTAATCGTCTCGATAATGGACGCGTAGGTACTCGGTCGGCCGATTCCCAAACGCTCGAGTTCCCGCGTCAGTGACGCTTCGCTGAAGCGGCCCGGCGGCTTGGTCGCATGGTCCTTGGGGTCGAGCAACTGGCAGTCGACCACTTCGCCCTCGACAACGGAAGGGAGCAGGATTTCCTTGTCGGCGAGCTCCGCTTCAGGATCGTCGGAGCCTTCCACGTAGGCACGCAAGAAGCCCGCGAAGTCGATGGTCTTACCACTGACGTAGAATTCCGCGTCGTCACCGCGAATCGTGATCGTAATCCGCCGGCCGCGAGCATCCTGCATCTGGCTGGCAATCGTCCGTTTCCAGATCAATTCGAACAGACGGTATTCATCGTCGCTCAGCTTCCCCTTCAAGGCGCTCGGCTTTTCGAACGGATGGCCGGCCGGTCGTATGGCCTCGTGAGCTTCCTGCGCGTTCTTGACTTTCGAAGCGTACATCCGCGGATTGTTTGGCAGAAACTCGTTGCCATACTCCGAACGGACCAGGTCCCGCGCCGCATCGACGGCAACCTGTGCCAGGCTCGTGGAATCAGTACGCATGTCGGTAATGTGCCCGTTTTCGTACAAGCTTTGCGCGGCCCGCATCGTCCTCCGCGCGTTGAAGCCCAACTTGCGATTGGCCTCCTGCTGCAACGTGCTGGTCGTGAAAGGAGCGTAGGGCTTCGTCGTGTACGGCTTGTCTTCCAGCTTGACCACGCGAAACTCTTCGTCCTTCAGCCGCGCGGCCAGCTGCTCCGCGGCTGCTTGATCTAAGCGCAACAAATCGGGATTCTTCAGTTTCCCGGTGTCCGCGTCGAAATCCTTTCCGGCCGGAATGCGGCGCCCGCCCACCGAGGTGAGCGTGGCCTGGAACTTCGAACCGGCCTTCGTGGCAAACGATCCCAGCAGGTCCCAGTAGGTCGCCGTGACGAACCGTTGCCGCTCCCGCTCCCGCTCGACAATCAACCGTACGGCGACACTCTGCACACGACCGGCCGACAAACGCGGGCCAACTTTCTTCCACAGCAGCTTCGACACGTCGTAGCCGTACAGGCGATCGAGAATCCGCCGCGTTT
>CALBSZ010000173.1 GCA_937967665.1 uncultured Planctomycetaceae bacterium | reverse complement strand
CGAAAGAACATCTGGCGGCTACGGAGAAGTCGCTGGCTGCGATCGAAACGGAACTGAAGGCGGCCACGGACGCGGAACTTGCCGCGCAGCAACCGCTGCACGGCGTGGCGTTTTCGCCCGATGGCCAACTGCTGGCGACCGGTGGTGACTTTGGGGTGGTTCATACGTGGGATACCGAAACCGGCAAGGCGATCTCCAGTTACGTTGGGCAGGAGAACGAAATAGCGGCCGTCACTTTTCTTTCCAATCGCCGATTGGTTTCCATGGCCCGGAACGCCGCCGCGGTCGTCTGGGATCTGAACCCCAGCTGGCGATTGGAGCGTGTCATTGGTGACATTGCCGACCCCGGCACATTGATTGACCGTGTCGGCGCCGTGGCCTTTAACCCCGACAGTACGCTGGTGGCCGCGGGGGGCGGCGTGCCGTCGCGCAGCGGCGAGTTGAAGGTGTTTCAAGTCAGCGATGGCACTGTGCAGTTCGCCTTGCCCGACGCGCACAGCGACATTGTCAATGACCTGGAATACTCGGCAGACGGCAAGTTCCTGGCCAGCGCCGGTGCGGACAAATACGTGAAAGTGTGGGATTTGGCCGGCCAGCAGTTGGTACAGTGCGAAGGCCACACCGATCATGTCCTGGGCGTCAGTTGGCGCGCGGACGGATCCATGCTGGCCAGTGCGGGTGCTGATAGTACCCTGCGCACGTGGAACGCCCTGACCGGCGACCGAATCCGAACCATCCAAGGTTACAACAAGCAGATCAGCGCGGTCCGTTTCGTCGGTCAGACGTCGACGATCGTGTCCAGTTCGGGCGATCAGATCGTGCGGATGCACAACGTCGACAACGGCGGCGTGGTGCGGACCTTTTCCGGCTGCGCGGAATACATGTACTGCGTCGATGCGACACCCGATTCCGCGATTGTTATTGCGGGTGGGCACGACGGAGTCTTGCGAATTTGGAACGGCAGCAACGCCCAGGTATCGCATACCATCGGGCCGCCCGAGCCAAAAGTCACGGCGGTAGTGGAATCGCCGTAAAGTTCTTGTCACAATAGGGACACACGCGGTTCGAGGTCCCGGCGCGCTTCCCGCGTCGCCGGCCGACCGACGCACATGTCTGCTTGCCGTAAGCGTCTCGTTCAACTTACGCAGTATGCGATCTCGAGGATCATCATGACTACTCGCTTGCCTCTTCTCACTGCCCTCTTGTCTCTGATTGTCTCGTCCGCGAATGCCCAGCAGCCGCCTGCGGTGCTGGCGGGACATACCGACGCGGTTTCCACCGTCAGATACTCACACGATGGGCAACTGATCGTGACGGGTAGTTTCGACAAGACACTTAAGATCTACGACGCAGCGGGAGGTGAGGCACTGCGAACCCTGGCGGGCCACAACGGCCAGGTCCTGAGCCTTGCGGTGAGTCCAAATGACCGTCACGTGGTGAGCGGATCGCGTGACCAGACGCTCAAGATCTGGGACCTCTATCATCCCGCGCCGCTGCAACAGTTTGTCGGGCATGCCGAGGCGGTTTCGGCCATCGCGCTGAACTCCGGCAGCGACTGGTTTGTCACCGGGGGAAATGACATGGTTGCGAAAGTCTGGCAGCGTGCCGACGGGATGTTACTCCGCGACCTTGTCGGGCATGAAGCAGCGATTTCGCGAGTGGCCATTCGCGCGGACGATACTCAGGTTGCGACCGGCGATGCCGCGGGAAGTCTGCGACTCTGGAACGCGACCGACGGCACGGCACTGGCCTCGCTGGGCGCTCATGTTGCAACAATCTCCGGACTGGCATTCCATCCCACGACCGACACGATGCTGAGTGCCGCGGAAGATGGCACGGTCAAATTGTGGTCTTTGCCTCCACTGCCGTCGCAGGAAATCGCCGGTCACACCGCGGCGGTAACGTCCGTCGCCGTTTCAGCGGATGGCCAGGTGATTGTTACGGCCGGGGCCGATGAGGTTGTTCAGGTCGTGAACGGAGAATCGGGAGAGTTGCTGCGCGTGCTGGAAGGAAAGACGGGCGCCGTTCAGAAGGTCGTTTTAACAGCGGATGCGGCGCTGGCGGCGAGTGCCAGTGCTGACGGCATCGTCAAGCGTTGGAACGTCGCCGACGGCGCCGACCGCTTGACGCTGAAGGGTCATACTGGAGCGGTTAACGACATCGCCTTTCCTCCCACCGGAGACCAGATCGCATCGGCGGGGGCCGACGGCACGGTGCGGCTCTGGCGCTTACCCGTCGCCGCGCGACCGCTGGCGGGACACACCATGCCGGTCACTGCCGTGGCCACCAGTACCGATGGAAAGTGGATCGCGACCGGCTCCGTTGATAAAGGAGTAAAGATCTGGACGGCGGCTGACGGGATGGCGGCTCAGGTTGTGGAAGGGCACGCGGAGGCGATCAGCGCCGTTGCTTTTCGAAAGGATGACGCCCAAGTGGCAAGCGCCGATATCAACGGGGTCGTTCAGGTCAGCAATGTCGCCGACGGAGTTTCGCAGGGAACCCTGCTCGGGCCGACCGGCAAAGTATCGGGTCTCCACTATTCCGCCGACGGCACGCAACTCATTTCCGTGAACGAGAACGGCACGTTTACGACCTGGGGGCTTCCCGTTGTTCCCGCCAAGGCGTTTGCGGAACATACCGACGCCGTCACGCATCTGGCGATGGACGCGGACGGGAAGACCACGATTAGCGGCAGTGCCGACGCGACGGTTCGGGTGTTTGATGCCATGACGGGAATGCTGGTGCGGCAACTCGCCGGGCAGACCGACGCGGTGACCGCGCTGGATACCGCCTCTGGGCTCGTCGCGACAGGAAATGCCGCGGGCACGATTCGTTTCTGGAACCTGGCCGACGGGGCCGACCGCCTGGCCATCCAGGCCGGTGCTGGCGCGGTGAACAACCTGGCAATCCACCCTCAAGGCTCGCAGATCGCGACGGCGGGAGAAGACGGCGTCATTCGCATCTGGAAGATTCCAGTCCCGGCGGCCACCTTCGCGGGAACTGCGTTTCCAGTGACCGCTGCCGCCTACTCGACGGACGGCACGCTCGTCGCCGCTGCCGGAACCGTGGCTGGCAAACCGACCATCGTGGTTCGAAACACTGCCGACGGCGCCGCGCGGGCCACATTGCTCGGACACGCCGCGGAAATCACGTCACTTTCGTTTAGCGCGGACAAAACGAAACTGGTGTCCGGTTCCGCCGACAAGACGGCGCGGGTTTGGAACCTGGCCGACCCGAAGTTTCCGGAGCTGGCGAACTTCGCAGGACATGACGCCGCTGTCACCGCGGTCGCTTTTTCCGCGGACGGACAGCAGGTGTTCTCCGGCGCCGCCGACAATTCGATCAAGCAGTGGCAGGTAGCCGACGCCGTGGAAATTCGCGCACTCGCCGGTCATACGGGCGCCATCAGCGATCTGGCGGTCGTCGGAACGGTACTGTTGTCCGGTTCTGCCGATCAGTCGGCGAAAACGTGGAATACGGCTACTGGAGCGGTTGTGAAGTCGCTGGCCCATGGTGCCGCCGTCTCCACCGTCGCGCTGTCGCCGGATGGAAAGTTGATTGCCACCGGCGGCGCGGCCAAAACGGTGAAGTTGTGGAGCGCCGCGGACGGAGCGGCCGTGGCTACCTTGTCAGGACATGCAGGCGCGATCCAGTCGGTGGCATTTGATGCCGGCAGCCAGCGTGTGGCGAGTTGTGCGGAAGACGGTATTCGTATCTGGGACGACGGCGGTTTACTGCTGGAGCAGTTCGGGGCGGCTGCTGCGGCTCCCGCCAAAGTGGCTTTTGAGGCGAGCGGAGATGCTGTCTTGCACTTGGATGCAACGCACAATCTTCATGCCACGCCGATCAATCTGGTTTCGACGATCGCAAGCGAAGCGGGTGCCATCACCGGTCTGGACTACTCGCCGGACGGCACAACGCTGTTCAGTGGCGGCGCCGACAAGGTCGTGCGTCAGTGGACGGTGGAAACCGGCCAGCCTGCTAAAACGTTTGCAGGACCCACCGATGCGATTACCTGCTTGGATCTTTCGGACGACGGCATGAAGATCATCGCCGGCTGTGCGGACAAATCGGCTTATGTCTGGCCCGTTGCGGCTGCCGGAGCGGGGAATGTTATGCCAGAAACGGTGTTGGTTCACGCGGCGGCTGTGGCCGGCGTCAGTGCGGGCCTGGATGGCACCCGCGTGGCCACAAGCAGCGACGATGCCGTGGTCCGCGTCTGGGATTCTGCGTCGGGAGACATCCTGGAGCAGATTTCTGGCCACGCGATGCCCGTGCAGGCCGTCTTGCTGAGTACCGACAACAAAGCGGTTCTGTCGGCCAGCGCCGATAAGACGGTGCGCATTACCGCCCTGACGGCGACCCGGGTCGTTCGTTCCACCCCCGGAAAAAACATGGATAGTTCGCTTTCCGCCGACGGCGCCTGGTTGGTCACGGCCAGCGACGACAAGTTCGTCCGGATCTGGAACACCACGGACGGTCAGCAACTGTTCGAAGTCGCCACAGGCGCCGCAGCCTTGACAAGTATTTCGCTCAAGGCCGACAAAACGCAACTGGCGGGAGGCGGTGCCGACATGAACGTGCAGGTCTGGCCGCTGACGGCGACAGCGGCAGGTACAGCTGTTAGTATTACGACTCCGTCGCCCGTGTTGACTCTTCGATACAACAGCGCGGGGACGCAACTTGCCGTTTCCGGCGCCGACGGGCAACTGCGAGTTTACGATCCCGGGTCAGGCGTGTTATTGGAGCAGCAGGCGGCGACCGTCGCTTCGCCGTGTGTGGCTTTTTCGGAAGATGGGCTTAACGTGGTTTCTGGCGAGGGGAATGAAGCGGTGGTGCATACGCTGTCGTATGAAAAACAACTGGCGGGGCATGAAGGCGAAGTGACTGCGGTGGCCTATACGGCTGATGGCGCGAGTTTGATCAGCGCGGGAATGGACAAGACGGTGCGGCTGTGGAATCTGGCCGACGGAACCCAGACAAGAACGTTTACGGGGGCCACCGACGTGCTGACCGACTTGTCGGTTGCTACAGAGGGAATGCGTGTGGCTGCGTCGAGTGTCGATAAGAACGTCTATGTTTGGGACCTCGCCGCAACTACTCCAGAGGCAGCTCCGCTGGCCACCTTGACCCACGCCGAGATCGTGACGGGTGTGGAATTCAGTGGGGAAGCTTCGCGACTGGCGACTTCGTCCGGGGACGGAGTAATCCGCGTGTGGGACCTGGCTGCGCAGCGCGAATTGGAACGGTTCGCCGCGCACACGGGCGCGGCGCAGGCAGTCTCGCTGACGGCGGACGGCAAGATGCTGGTCTCCGGCGGCGCTGACAAGCTGGCCAAAATCCATCACGTCTCGGCGACTCGTGTCTTTGTCGCCGATCAAACGCAAGTGGCTGCCGCCCAATTCGTTCCCGACGGCACTCAAATTGTCACCGCGGGCAGCGAGATGCTGGTCAAGCTTTGGGGTCTTGACGGAACGATGGCCAAGCAATTGGCCGGAGCGCAGGCGCCCTTGACCGATTTGGCCGTTCGGCCGGACGCAGCGCAGGTCGTGGCGGCCGATGCGGAAGGTCGTTTGCTGGCGTGGACTGTCGCCGACGGGACTTTAGCACCGGCGATCGAAACGGCGTCCGCGATACATGACCTGTCGTACAGTTCGGACGGCGGCCGTATCGTCGTCGGCGCGGCGGACAACGCGATCCGCGTTTACAGTTCGGCGGATGGTGCTCTGTTACAACAACAAACCGCGGCCGCGCCCGTCCTGGCGGTTTGCTTCACCTCGGACGGCGCGGACATCGTATCCGGCAGCGAGGACCACAGTGTCTCCAGTTGGGGATACGCGGCGCCGACGGCCGTTCGCGATTTAACGGGCCATACGGGGCCGGTCTATAGCGTGGCCTACAGCAGTGATGGTTCGCTGATTGCATCAGCCAGCGCTGACCAAAGTATTCGAATCTGGGATGTGGCGAGCGGCATGTCTAGCAAACAGTTGTCAGGCCACGTCGGGGCCGTGTATGGCGTGCGTTTCAGCGCCGACGGCAAGCAACTGCTTTCGGCGGGAGCGGACGGAACCGCACGAATCTGGGACACCGACTCGGGTAACGAACTGAAGAAGTTTGCGGTGGAACTCGAGGAGGGGGAGTCGGCGGCTCCTGTATTCGACGCGGCGATCAGCACGAATGGTCAGATCATTGCGACCGGAGATGCCCTTGGTCATGTCCGGCTGTGGAACGCCGCCAACGCCCAGGTCACTCAATTGATAAGCGATCATGAGGATGCCGTGTACCGCGTTGAGTTCAATGCGGATGGTAGTCGGCTGCTGACCTCCGGTCACGCCGGAACGATCTTTGTCTGGAACGTTTCCAACGCCGCGCAGGTCGCGAACTCGACCTTTCCCGCGGTCACGTATTCGGCAAGCTATGCGCCAGACGGAACATCGGTCGTGGCCGCCGGGGCCGACCATCAGGCCCACGTGCTCAAGCTGCCGTAATGACGGGCGGGTCGTTGCTGCACTGCTTGTGATCAAAAACCAAATAACGCGAGCTTGCGGCAGTGACGGCGATTCAATGCAGTTGCCAGTGCTTGCGGCGGCCGAGTTCGTCGAACAAGGCCAGGTCGGCTAGCAGGCCTCGAGGACGCTCGTCCGGGATCACGATGTTATCATCTTCGCCCTCACCGGTCGTGTCCGCCTCGCCACCCGTGTTGTGGTCGTTCAGGTAGTTGATGATCCGAATCACGTCACTTGCGTTGATGCTGCCGTCGCCAGACGTGTCGTAGAACATCTCGCCTTCCGCGCCATTCAACTTGTCATTCGTATTGATGCGGTTGATTAGCAGCAACGCGTCGACGGGGGAAACGAAGCCGTCGTCATTGACATCGAGTGAATTCGTTGGGTTTTGCAACGGGGCGGTTGCCGGCACGATAGTCACGCTGGTGGTGCCAAACGTCACCTGATACGTGGGCACCTGGGTGGGCGGCGTATTCAAGACGATTTCGTGCAGCGGTTGAATGTCCGCGCGATTCGTCGCGAATTCCGCCGTCCCCACGCTGTCGGCGGTGAAGGTGGCTTCAAATACGGTTACCGGGTTTGATCCCAATGGCGGCGCGTTGTTGTTCTGGATCGCACCCGCCTCGTCAATCAACCCTGGCGCAAACTGAGCATTGCGCCCGGAGGGATAACTGCCGTTGAACACCAGATCAAAACCGGTCGGGTTTGTATTGTCGACGACCGGAGTCACTCGCAAGGCGTCGAAGGTCACGTCCGCGTAAGCGGAGAAAACGCCGTCTTGCGCGGTGGCGGGTGAACGCAGGTCATCTACGGTCATCCGCAATTTGAATTGCGATCCAACGGCCACTTGTCCGCCGGGTAGCGGGTTGCCAGACAGATCGGTGACCTGCACATCAATGGCGACCAAGGGAGTGACATTGACGATCTCGACGGTCTGGTCCAGATACAAGATGTCATTGAGGTCGTCGACGATTTGGCTGGGCCAGATCGACGTTTCGTGAACCGGCAACAGGTCCGCGGGATCCGGGAAGAACGTGGCCTGGCCCAAGCGGTCGGCAGTGAAGTGCGTTTCGAACAGTAGCACTTCGTTGGGGCCCAGCGGTCCGCCGCCGCTCTGCAACGCACCCGCCTCGTCCACGATTCCCGCGACATCCGAGATCGCGTTGCGGCCCGCGGGGTAATCCGCTCCGAAGGTGAGCTGGATTCCAGTGCTGTTGGTGGAATCGGGGATCACCGAGACGTGGCGCGTTTCGTACAGCAAGTCCGTGTACCCGGAGAAGACTCCCAAATTGGGAACAACTGGGGGATCGCGGAGATCCTCGACGTACGTTTGGACTTTGAATTCGGCGCCGATGGGCACCTTGTTGTTGGGGAATGGATTGTTGCTGAGGTCCACGACCTGAACTCGGT
>CALBSZ010000172.1 GCA_937967665.1 uncultured Planctomycetaceae bacterium | reverse complement strand
GGGCGAAGCTTGCGTCTCGGCCCAGATGTCGGTGAAGTGACCGTAAATAATTCCCGTCTGAATCGCGACGACGCCAATTCCAAGCAGCATCAGCAAGCCGGCAACGAGTCGCCCGGCCAGAGTTACTGGGTAGACGTCGCCGTATCCAACTGTCGTTAGAGTAACGATTGCCGCCCACAAAGATGCTGGCATGCTGGAAAAGACATCCGGTTGGGCCTCGTGCTCAGCGTAGTATAAGCCCATCGAACAGATCACGAGCACGATCACGGCAACGAAAAGGGTAACGACAAGCTCTTCTCGACAACGGCGCAGTGCCAGCCCAAGAGTTTCCATCGCAGCGCCGTATCGCGCGATCTTCAGGATTCGGAATATGTACATGCACCTCAGAAGACGGAGCATTCGCAAGTCGGCAAAATTCAAATAGAAGGGCAGAATGGCCATTAGGTCGATAATGCTAAAAATGCGAAATGGATAGCGAAGCTTGTCTTTGCTTAGCATCCAACAGATCGCGTATTCTGCTGTGAAGACTGCCACGACTATTCGTTCGGACCAAACGAAGAAGGCTTTGTGTTCGGCGAAAGACGGTACGGTTTCGAGCATAACCGTTACCGTCGAGTAAATGATCAGACACTGAATGGCGATGCGTACGGAAGCCGGAGCGGAGTCGTGTGGATCATCAGTCATTCTTGAACTCTCGAACAGAGATTGAGGGGATGGATGTGCGCCCTGATGCAGATTACATTCCTAGCCCTACAGTCATCCACCTAATAGAGTTCTAGATTCGCACACCACTTGGGTGCCGTGAAGGCGTCAAGACGGTGCAATCAAGGTCGGGCCGTAGATCGGTTGGGCGTCGTGATCCCGACTGATAGAAGGGTGCGACAGCAACCGGGCTGTTAACCAATATGCCCAAAGAAAAAGAGAGCAAGAGAGTTTTGGCCGGGAACGGCAGGCCGGCGCGCGAGTCGCAGCTTGTTGAGCGCTCTCTTATCTTCTTATGACCAGCCTGGAGCGGGCAGTCCACTAGCCGCAAACCCTGCATACAAGGCGGAAAACGAAAAACGCCGAGAGCTCTCACTCTCGGCGTGGTGCGTTAACCGGACGGTCGGCGTTAATTCCGCAAACCAAAAAAGCTCCCCCGGTAGGACTCGAACCTACTTTTCCCGGATTGAGCTTACGTTGTGGCAACATTGACATTGTGTTGTAACTGCTTTGATCATAGCATTTTCCGGCCAAACCGCAAGGCGTTTGCATTGCCTTGACGTTGGCTTTGCGTTGCCAACATTGCCCCGTTTTTGCCCCGTTTTCATTTGTGCGATTCAGGTTGTGCGCTGACAATAAGGCTATCTCGATGTGCCAAATCGGCCGTTATGCTGTTTTGTGTCAACATAATGCGAACTCCTTTGCGTTTGTCTGGTCGCTGGATACGCTCCGTTGTTTGGATTTCAACAGTTGGCAAACTTTTTTCGGAACGGCCGATTCTCATTCTCGACGTTGCCACCACACGCAAATGAGCACGATGTTTGAGAGCCCCATCCCTCCAAAGACGACATAGGCGTAACAATCACTGATGGGCGGCTTATTAAACATGGTGAGTGTGTCCAGATCACAAATGAGCTTCCCATGCAATTCCATGACACTCTTCCAGATTCGACGAGCCTGAACGGCGCTCGTAGTCGCAATGATAACTGCGAGCACGTTTAGCGCTATGAATGAATAGCTGATTGTACTTCTCATGTGCGCCTGTGTATTGGCACTGTTGTCTTTGGAATAAAACCAAGCAAGGCATGCGACGTTGAGCGTCCAAAAGAAAGTGTACCACTGGACGACTAGCTCAAAAAGAAGACGACCGTTCCGATGAAGCTCCTCGATTCCCCGAGCGTACAATTCACTGTCTTCCATTCGTATGCCCTTGAATGAGCATTGATTGATTCCTTGTCATCAGTGGACATTACTGGCCGGAGTCAATCAATAGGTTGGCCGCGATCTAATACCAGCAATTTTGGCTGAAACCTACCGTGTTTTTCCAAGCCAGTTCCCTTTGGACTGATACGCGATTGAAGGAGCTTGCCTCTATGGCCCGAACTACATGTTCCAAAAACGACCATGCGGAACTGTCTCAGCCGTAAACGCCGAGCAACGCTAGACCAGCCAGGAGGTGTTGTGGAAGTTGATCGAGGGCTTGATTTGCATAAGGACACGCCCCCCTGACGCACGAAAGCCAGTTGGACGGATCGAGCTCAAAGCAATCGTCGATTTGATGACGCAGCTTCAAAGGTGAACGCCACCGCCCGCAGATGCGCGGAGAGCTAAGCCGCTGAAGTTGGTCCATCTTCGGCAACTTAAGAACCTACCAGAATCCCGGCGGTGTTTACCACCTCAACAGCTTGTCGTACGCACAGGACACGCCCCCTTTGTCAGCATACGACGATTTCAAACTATTTGACACCAACCATCGACACGTACAGCAAGCTTTCACCCCAGACTCTGCACTCGGCAGACGGCCCCGTCGATGTAGCACAACCAAGAGCTGTCACACAGCGAACGGAATCGCAACGGCAGGACGCTAGCTCCAGTACTCTGAGACGTACTCCAAGTGGCTCAAGAAACAATCGCCGCGTTCGGTTGCAATCCACCCATACTGACAAGAGGATCCAAGCAGGACGAAAATGTCAGATCAAATAACGTCCCGTGCACTCTAGATCTGCCAGTCGATGGGAAGGTGGGCATCCAATCGAGTTGCCGTGGCCCGAAGTTCCCCTTCGGCTTCACGCCACACACGACGAAACTCAGTTCCGATCTTGCTTCGGATCAGTTCCAGAACGTGATAAATTCTTTCGAGTTCCTCGATGGCTCGCGCACGCAGCGGTTCGTGCGGTAATTCCCGTAGACGGGTTATCTGCACGGCCGCTTCGATGACGTAACACCGAGTAGCCACATCCTCGCTATCGCCCGAATGTTGCACATTGCTAAAACTATCAATGTGTCTAAACCGCTCCGCGGCATCTTCCATCGCGCCGCTCTGCGCGTACTCGCGTCGCACTTGGAGAATGTCCCAGAACCAATTTGGAACTGGTTGCTGATACGCCTCACAGCCACTGGTTAGCTTGGAGAGTCCATCGGG
This sequence comes from uncultured Planctomycetaceae bacterium, assembly GCA_937967665.1. GTDB lineage: Bacteria > Planctomycetota > Planctomycetia > Pirellulales > Pirellulaceae > CALBSZ01. The sequence goes on along the minus strand of CALBSZ010000172.1, from coordinate 2,388 downwards.
GAGGCGGCAGCCCAAGCGGTCGAGCAAACGCTGGCGGTCTCGCTTGCGCGCTTCGTCGACGATGTTGCAGAACACCGCTTGTACATCAGCGGACGTATCTCCTTGCCCCATCCACATGTCACTCAAAATCCCCGCCATCAACATGTAAGGATCGGTAACGATAAAGTCGTTGACCAATCGCTCCAGCACGGCAACCAATCGCTCGAAGTGCGGTCGCCCACCATAAAGCTGGTGGCTCGAGTGCACATGACGAGCAAATTCGACCGCGAACAGCACCATCGCAAACGCCGGCTCTAACATGTCGCGGCGCAATTGCGCGAGCACTTCGACCAAATCGACGTCTTCCGCCTCAATGTACTGCCTGATCAGATCGACGATCTTGTCCGACTCGAACAGCAGACCGGAAAGCGCTCCCATATACCCCTGCAGATCGAAACGTTCGTGTTCGCTCTTATACTGCAGGAAGTGCGACGCCCATGCCCAAGAGGACTCGTATTCCGTGCGGACCTGCAGTTCGCATGGAAAACTCAGCGCGCCGTCCTTGACTAATTCCGTGCCACGACGTGCCTCCAAAAGCACCTCATAATCTTTGCTTGAAATCAGGCCATGCAGCGGAACGTGGACCACCAGGTGCACGCCCCGGTAGCCGGTCACTTGGGGCTGTTCGAGCCAACTCTCCAAATCCTCCCGTTTAAGGTATATGCCGCGCCCCGGGAATCGGGCACGGATGGCATCGATGAACAAGAAAATATCAGAAAGAAAGCCGCAGGTCACACGCACGCCGGCCCAATCCTCGACCCCGTAGTTCCCCGCGCCCAAGATGCGGCTGACTAATCCGTATTGGGCGTCGTCGCTCGGTGGCGTTTCCGGCAACTGCTTGAGGCGTTGATCGCCGACATGCACGCTGCCACCAATGTTGTCAACGTGCCATGGGACATCCTCTTCGCCTTCGTCCAGTTGCGTTAGGCCAAGATCAAAGTGAGCCACCCCCTTCAAATGCCTTGCGGTCACTCTGGTGACTTCGGGACCGGTGAAACGGAATTGGTGTTTACCGGAATTGAACTCTACACGGGATGGGGTCTGACGGGTGGCCTGCAATGGTTTCGCCGTTTCCCGCAGCACTAACTTATCAGCCAGACTTCGAATTTCCTTCCGGCGGGACTGAATTTCTCGCACGGGGTCATGTAGCACTGAACCGGTTAGATGTCCGTTCGACCAACCCTGCGTGCGCTCGACGTTCAATTCGTTCTGTAAATACTCCAATTCAAACCGGACTTTCCTTGTCACGGCTTCCGCCGCGCGATGGGCCGCCAGCACTTGAGGTATGTCCGCATGTTGGACATGGAGCACGCCAATGTCGTTCTCGGTGAAAAACACCGAATTCTGAGTCGCATAGTTAAGCGTACGCAGTGTCAACAGTCGCCCGATTTCCATGGCGATTGATACGAGCAACTCGACGTCTTCGGGTAGCCAACGCGCGTCGAGTGTGTCGCTGAGGTGATCGATCAAACTCGTATTGATGCGGCCGTCTTCGCCTTTGATGAGCTTACTGCCTAGATTCCGTTTGTCGTCGTCCGATTCATTCTCAAACAGACGCTTGATTTCCTTGATTGCCTCTTCCGAGGACAGCGCCTGCCATTCTTCGTGCAGTTCCTCGGCAAACCGTGCTTTGGTTGACTCCCACCACTCACAGGTCAGCCGCGCAAGATCAGGGCGTTTGCCTTCCAATTTGAGAATGCCGATCACGCGATATTGAAGCAGAAACTCCCTGCGCAAGGCATGGCTGCCGACTTTTGATTGCAGGTCAGGGGGACAATCGGTTTGACCACCCCTGGCGAATATGGGTATGCCCAAAAACGTTCGTACAACGTTTTTCAGAGTCCAGTTTTCGTCTTCTTTCCCGTTCTTCGAGTCAGGGCACTCGGGTGGATAGGCGAATTCGTCACCATGCCCCTTCTCCTTCTCCGGCTCCTTCCCATCGGGGACTCCATCGGTGCGAATGAATTGCATCTCGCGCCGCGAATTTGCAATTCGCCCCTCGCCAAGGTGCCAGATGCGGTTCGTGAGCGACCACTTGGCAGTGTTCATCAGGTTTTCTAATTCGCTGTATACTTTCGGAACATTGGTGCGTTGCCACTGATCGTTGTAGGCCACTCCGGAGGGAGGCTTTATCCCGTTCTTCACGCACTGCTCATATTGTTGCAACGTTTTTTCCAACCTCCCAACGGCAGCTCGCATGCGCATTTCCCGGTCGCCGGTCTGCTGGTTTACGAAGAAGATCGCCGCGCTGTCGACATTTATCAACTCGCCTATAGCGCCGCAGAGGGAGCGTAGCTTTTCCCCCGCCTGCGTCAAAAACGCTTCGTCGTCGAGCTCGGCATTCTCGGT
>CALBSZ010000171.1 GCA_937967665.1 uncultured Planctomycetaceae bacterium | reverse complement strand
GCCCGGCGTGATGTCAAGCTCTTCGCGGGTTTCGCCGTTCGGGCCGAACAGCGTCGCGTAAACGCTCTCGAGCACCGAGGAATCCGCGTCGCACACCATCACGAGGTACTCGCCCAGATTCTCCGCTTCCGTCGCGCTGACCAGTTTGAGTGAAATCGTCCCTCTCCTACGGCCATCCGCGTCGATCGCGGTCCCCACGATGTGATGTACGAACTCGCTCGGATCGCGCCAGGGAACCAGGCCGACCGAGACGGAAAATTCGACGGAGCCAAAAACGCCGCTGTCATTCATCGCAGGATGCACCTCGTGCTTGTTGACGATAGCGCCGGCCGACGGTGACACACGCCAACGCACCCAGCAGGGTAAACGAGATTACCGGCGAGTTCAAGCCAGGACTTCCTTCACGACGTGCCCATGGACGTCGGTGAGCCGGAAATGCCGTCCCTGGAATTTGAATGTGAGTCGTTCGTGATCGATGCCCAACAAGTGCAAGACAGTGGCCTGGAGATCGTGCACGTGCACCTTGTTTTCGGCAACGTTGTAACCGTATTCGTCGGTCGCGCCGTATGACAGCCCGGCCTTCACTCCGCCTCCCGCAAGCCAGATAGTGAAGCCGTAGGGATGATGATCGCGCCCGTGTACTTTGGCGTTATTGATATCACCCTGGCCGAACGGAGTGCGTCCGAATTCGCCTCCCCACACAATCAGCGTATCGTCAAGCAGTCCGCGTTGTTTCAGGTCGCGGACCAGCGCGGCCGACGGCTGGTCCGTGTCCTCGCACTGATGAATCAATTGCGTGGGCAAGTTACGATGTTGGTCCCAGCCCGAATGCATCAGTTGGATGAAGCGTACTCCTTTTTCGGCGAGCCGCCGGGCCATCAGGCAATTGGCCGCGAACGAACCTTTACGGAGGACGTCCGGGCCATACATGTCGAGCACATGTTGCGGCTCGTCCGAATAGTCCACCAGTTCCGGCATCGACGTCTGCATCCGGTAAGCCATTTCGTACTGCGCGATGCGGGTCGTGATTTCGGGATCCCCGCTCTGTTCGAATTTCAGCTCGTTCAACCTGGCCAGACCGTCTAACAGGCGGCGGCGCACCTGCGCGCTCATGCCGTCCGGATTCGAAAGGTACAAGACCGGGTCGCCGGTACTTCGAAACTTGACGCCCTGATAGCGGCTGGGCAGGAAACCGCTGCCCCAATAGAAGTCGTAGAACAGTTGGCCGCACGAACCCTCTTTATCGCGCGACGTCATGACGCAGTACGTCGGCAGGTCGTCATTCTCGCTTCCCAACCCGTAGCTGAGCCACGCTCCCACGGCGGGCCGCCCTGGTTGTTCGGCTCCGGTGAGCAGGAAAGTCATGGCCGGCGCGTGATTGACGGCTTCGGTCTTCATGGACTTGATGAAGCACAGGTTGTCGGCGATGTCCGCCGTATGCGGCAAGTAATCCGATACCCACGCGCCCGATTTGCCGCGCTGACGAAACGGGGCGATTGCACCTAGGCAAGGCTTCTTCCGACCGGCGGTCATGGTCGACAGTTTCTGCCCCTGATGAATCGATTCCGGGATCTCCTCGCCACGGCGTTTTTCCAGAATGGGCTTGTAATCGAACAAGTCGACGTGTGACGGCGCGCCGGACTGCATCAAGTAGATCACACGTTTCGCGCGCGGCGGAAAGTGCGGTAAACCGGCCAGGCCGCCCGTGGCCGCTTCTGCCACCTCCGCGCCAAGCAACGAGACCAGCGCGGCCGTTCCCAGCCCCAAACTGGAATGTTGCAGGAACTCGCGTCTTGCCAATACCGGATTCATTCTTTGGTCACCACTTCGTCCAGGTTCAGGATCGCCAAGGTTACGGTCGTGTACGCCGCAAATTCGGCGGCGTCCAGCGCCGCGTTCGATTTGGATTCCCCCACGGTCACGAGCTGCCGGGCGGCGTCCAGATCGGCTTGATAATCTTGATAGGCCTGCCGGTACATCTTCACGAGCTGATCGCTTTCCGCGTCCGTCGGCATCCGCGCGGTGGCCATTCGAAAAGCCAACGCGACTCGATCCGCGAGCTGGTCCTCGGCCTGCATCACCCGTTCAGCAAACTTTCGTGCCGCTTCGACGAACGTTGTGTCGTTCAGTAGCACGAGCGCGTGCAGGGGCGTATTGGTACGATATTGACGGACGGTGCAAACCTGCCGCGCGGCGGTATCGAACAGCATGGTCGGCCCCGAGGCGCGGCGCCAGAACGTGTACAGGCTGCGGCGATACAGACTGTCTCCTTGATCGCGCTGGTAGGAAATCTTGCCGAGCGACAAGTCGGACCAGATGCCGGGCGGCTGGTAAGGTTTGACGGGCGGTCCTCCGATGTGCTCCACCAGCAAGCCGCTCAGCGCCAACGCCTGATCGCGAATCGCCTGGGAGGTAAGCCGAAATCTTGGCCCCCGCGTGAGGAACTGGTTGCTCGGATCCATTTCCAGCAACTCCGGGGTCATGGTCGAAGACTGCCGGTAGGTAGCGGACATGACGATTTGCTTCTGCAGTTGCTTCACGTTCCATCCGGATTCAACGAAGTCCGCGGCCAGCCAATCGAGCAGTTCGGGATGCGACGGTCGCTCGCCTTGCGAACCGAAGTCCTCCACCGTCTTGACCAAGCCGGCGCCGAAGAAGTGCTGCCACTGCCGATTGACGAAAACGCGCGGCGTCAATGGGTTCTGCGGACTGACCAGCCACCGCGCCAGCGCCAGTCGATTTGGCGGAGCATCTTAAGGCAACGGCTGGAGGCCGGCCGGAAGGGTGGGATACAGCGGTTGGGATTTGTCGGGCTGGTCCCAGGCGCCGCGTTCCAGGCGATACGTTTCCCGCGGCGCGGCGCGTTCGCGCATCACCATCGCTTCGGGAAACGACTTCTCGAGTTCACTGCGTTTCTTTTCGACCGCCGCAATCTGATGCTTCAAGTCGCGGGCTGATGGGGCTGTCTCACGAAAGTACGCGCGTAGCGCATTCGTCTGCGTGCTATTGCGTTTCTCGGCCGGAGTCTGCAGCGCGCTGAGGACCAGGTCGGGTAGGCCCGCCTTACCGTCCAGCCGAGGTTCAGGCCGCGTCGTGAAGTAGATCCGAAAGCTGCTCAAGTTGTGGAACTGGTGACTGGTTTCGTGCTTCATTCGCAACGTCAACGCGTCACCCGCCAAGGGCTTCTCAAACTGGTAGACAGCGTTCCGATGCTGCCTCATGGTTTCGCCGTTGCCGGTCCAGACGGCCCAGCCGGTAGCGCTATTGCCGTCGTACGATCGCTCCACCGTCCAGTTGCCCTGTTCGAAATCCGCTTTGGCGGCAGCGATCCGCGCTCCTTCCAGGTCGATATGGGTGAGCACAAAGTTTCCGCTGTTACTCCGCGCGAAGGCACCGTTCGTGAAGGCGGCATGGGGCACGGCTTCCAGTCGCATTCCGGTAATCCCGCGGAGGTTTGTGCGAAAGACCAATTCGTAATTGTCGTTTTCGGGATTCTTGCCAGTCACCAGGATGGTCCCGTCGCCTTGCACGGCCATCGTCTGTCCGTTTTCTGAAGCCATGCTAACGGGCGAGGCCAGATGCCAATACGGCTGCGCGTCCTCCGCCAGACTGGCCACTTGTTCCGCTTCCCAAGCCCGCAATTCTGCCGAGGTGGGAATCTGCTGGAAGGTGTCGTCGAGTCTTGTCAGTTCGGCGGTCAGCGCGCGCACTTCTTCCAACTGAGCGAGCGTAGGCACTTTCATCACCGGTTTGGCGTTGCCGCCCGCGTCGACTGCCCCCGATTCGTCGATGTTATTAAAATAGGCGAACATCCGGTAGAAATCTTGTTGCGAGATCGGGTCGTATTTGTGATCATGGCACCGCGCGCATCCCATGGTGAGGCCGAGCCACACGGTTGCCGTGGTGTCGACGCGATCAAAGACATAGTTCACCCGCGATTCTTCTGCAATCCGCCCGCCTTCGCCGTTCAGCATATGGTTGCGATGAAAACCGGTGGGCAAGTACTGCTCTACGCCGGCATCCGGAAGCAAATCGCCGGCGATTTGCAGGACCGTAAACTCGTCGAACGGCATGTTGTTGTTCATGGCATGAATGACCCAGTCGCGCCAGGGCCACATCGTTCGAGTGCGATCCTGCTGGTAGCCGTTGCTGTCCGCATACCGCGCTGCCTCCAGCCACGCCAAGGCCATATGTTCGCCGTAGCGCGACGACTGAAACAACCGGTCCACGACCTTCTCATACGCCTGCGGTGAACGGTCCGCCAGAAACGCGTCGATCTCGGCCAGCGTCGGAGGCAGACCGGTCAGGTCCAGGGTGACACGCCGGATGAGTGTCTCGCGAGTCGCCGCGGGCGAATGCGGCAAGCCCCGCTGCTCATGCACCTCACTCACGAAAGCATCCAGCGGCAATTGCGTCCAGTCGGAATGGGCGACCGCGGGAACCTGCGGCCGCACCAACCGCGCAAACGACCAATGCTGCTGCCACGGCGCACCTTCGGTAATCCACTGTTCGAGCAACTGAACTTGCGCGGCGCTCAGCTGCTGCCCCGCATCCGGGGGCGGCATGCGTTCGTCGGGGTCGGTGCTGGTGACGCGGCGAATCAACTCGCTCTTCTCCGGTTGTCCGGGAAGGACGATCGCATTGCCATCGCGCGCGGCAAACACGCTTGCTTTGTCGTCGAACCGCAAATCCGCTTCCCGCTTGTTGGCGTCGGGACCGTGGCAGGTGTAGCAGGTGTTGGACAGCAGCGGACGGATGTCGCGATCGAAATCGACGGGTTCCGACGCGGTCGCAATCCGCGCCAGCAGAACAACAGCCCAAAAGAGAGGCAGCTTCGAGGTTCGCAGGTGGGACATGCCAGTCTACCGGGGTGCGGGAGGGAACTATCTTTAGTCAACCATGACCGGCCCCGGATGGCAATCCAAAACCGGGGGTGTTGACCGGCCCAAATCCGAAAAACACGGCGAGCGAGCCAGTCATTTTTGCGCCCAGTCATTTTTGCGCTTCGATCAACGTTGCGTTGGAGAACGAATATCGTGCTGTTACAACGCACCACATTTTTTCATTTCTAACGTTTTCAATTCTAACTTCTCGAGGCTTGATGGAAAACCTTAACGGATGATGCGGGT
>CALBSZ010000170.1 GCA_937967665.1 uncultured Planctomycetaceae bacterium | reverse complement strand
TTCCGGGGACGGCCTCGAACAGGTCGCCATAGACCGCCTGGATGGACGGCTGGCGCTCGGACGGCGACGGGCGCACGTCCGGGTTGGCCGCGGCCAGGCGCTGGCCGGCGACGATCTCCGCCGCCAGGGCGGGCCGTTCGGCCGCCGACGACACCGCCACCGCGAAGGCCGGATCGTCGCCGACGATCCGGCCCGCCAGCGTCAGGGCGGCGTCGTGGGGCGTGCGCAGGTCGTCGCCTTTGACGTTCCAGAATTCATCCACGGCGGTGTTCTGAAGCAGCACATGCGAACCATGTTCGTTCAATTCGTTGATGATGGCGATCGCGTCGGCGGGTTCCAGGTTCCCGTTCACGTCCACGTCGAAGCGGTCCACGGCATTGAAGTACAGCGGCAGCGCGCTCGCGTCCAGGCATTCGCGGCGTTCCAATGCTTCCACTCTCAGGCGTCTGCGGAACATGTTGTCGGACCGTGGTGCATGTTGCGTACCGATTGGCGAACCCGTCGGTGACCTGTGTTATAGCTCAATTCCCAACGCGGCTTCCACGAAGGGACGATAGTTCGACCAGCGGCCCAAAGCAGTTCCGTGAATGGGCTGCCTCGCTTGCCACACGCTGGCTGTCTTGATGGGCGTGCGCGGTACCGCGGCCGTGACACCTTGCAAACGAAGTCCCAACGAGTCGCGAAGTTGCCTTAAAACAGCGTCGGGGGCGGTAACCAACGACTCGTATTCGATTTGCGCGATGGGAAGCGGACAGAATTGCTCCCAGTGCGCTAACAGACGTTCTGACTGGATGTGGTAATGGCGTATGTTGGCCAATCGGCTGCTGTAGGGCAGATTGTTCAGGCGCCTCGCGTAGGTGGACATGTAGACATCCAGCGGGTCGCGGCGGCAGGCAATGACCTGCGCTTGCGGGAACAGTTGAGCCACCAGGCCGAGATAGAAAAAGTTGTCCAGTGTCTTGTCGAGGACACGGGCAGGCGGTTTCCCCGCGCGGCGCAAATACGCATCACCCAGCAGGCGGACATGTTCGCGAGTCAAGCGGCTCGCCGACGCAGGAAAGTCGACACCGGTTAGCTCGCCGGTCTTCTTCGCCAGGTGCTTGACCGCGTTCAATTCGCCGACGGCGTGGATCGTTTCATGCCGGGCCAGCTGTTGTTCGAGCAGCGTGGAGCCGCTGCGCGGCATGCTCACCAGAAAAATCGGTGCGTGGTCGTTGTCGTAGCTGGCAGCGCTGGAGAAAAACCTCGCGTCAAATGTCTCGATGATGCGCGAGACCAGATCCTCGCAGCGCTGCGCATCATAGGTACCTGCCATCACTTCGTTCGCAGCCTGGTAGCTACGAAACGCGGCGTCATATTCATGCCGCGCATCGAAGATCGCGGCTTGAGCGAAATGGGCCGTACTGCGATTTGCCGGCGCTTGCGTGGAATCCGCGATCAAACGCGCGATCGCCCGCTCGTCGTCCTCCGTGAGTAAGCGGACATCCAGATGCGCCAACTGATAGTAAGGCTCGGCATTCGCGGGATCGCACTCGATCGCCGTGCGAAAACTGTCCGCCGCGGCGAAGTCGCCCATCATTTGCTGTGCGAATGCCAGATTGAGATGCGTGAGACCATTCCGCGGATCGACGCGCAAAGCGGACTGGTACGTGGCGATCGCCTCGTCCATCCTGCCCAGCTGCGATAGTGTACTGCCCAGGTTGTTGTACGCCGCCACGTAGTCCGGCCTCTGCTGCACGGCGTCGCGAAAATAGGTTGCGGCTTCTGCCAGTTTCCCTTGAGCAAGAAGCGAGTTGCCCAGATTGACCAGCGCTTCCGGAAAGTCGGGAGTCAGTGCCACCGCGCGGCGGTAACTGCGTTCAGCTTCCACAACGTTGCCCAGGGACCGTAATGCCTCGCCAAGATTGTTATGGCAGGCCGCACTCTGAGGCATGAAGCGAATGGCATGCGAAATCAGTTCGACCGCCGTCTGGTTCTTGCCGACTTGATGAGCTAGCAGTCCCAGCAGATGGAGTGCGTCCGGGTGTCGCGCATCATTCTGCAACACTTGCTTGTACAGGGATTCCGCCGCCGCCAATTCCCCGGATTGATGATGTCGGATGCCTCGCTGCAAGGCCTCTTGGATCGTGCTCATACCACTTTCATCGGCGAAATCTGTCTGCCGACATTCAACCGATGTGGTTTTTTACAGTATTCCGCGAGCGAAAAAACGGAAACAAAAACGAGAACAGTATTGAACCTGTCCTTTTTTGCGGACTCAACTGCGGGCATTTGTTTGCGAATCGAAGGGTGGTCAGTAGAATTCGAGGTAGCTGGCAACCTTGCTCCCAATTTCATCCGCTCATGAAGATGTACTTGAAACCCATTCTTGTACACGCGATTTGGATAACGATTTCCATCGGGGTGAGTAGGCCGAGGTCTCTTTGGTTTGAGTTACGCTTTGTGTTCCCTGCTGGCCACCCGTTTCCTCTGGTGGTGTCACAATATTCTAACCTTGCCGCATTGACCCTCAGACCCTCGTAAATCCAGACGTGCGGTGTTACCGCATCCGGCTCCCAGATCTCACTTGGCTCCCGCACTCATTAGCCCCCGGTTCCCTGAGTGTCATTTGCCCTCGGCGACGCTCCACATGCCACGGCAATACTGGGCCACGCACCGTCACAAGCAACTGCTGTTTCCCGCCGACGGCCGCGCGCATGCACTCCATAAACAGGCCATCGACAAGCGCGGCCCGTCGACCGCCACCACGCCGATGAGTCCGCGGTGTGAAGGGATGCATCACATCCGTGAGCCTTCGCGCAATGGTCTTCGGCCATGCCCGGCAGCATCGCGGTACTCGTACTCGTACTCGATTCCCGACTCAGCTACGGTCTGCGCTCGCTGGATCAATCGCTTCAGCATCGACACAATCCGTTTAAGGTGCGATTTTCCACGAAGATTCGATTCATCATCAATTGCGCCGCACACATGCAACACGTCATGAATCGACGCACATTCCAACGCGGAGCCACGGGCGATTTCAAAGAAGCGGTTCTTGCCCTTGAGGCTTTGTTTTCCGTTGCCCTCCGCAACATTCAGCGGGATCGATTGCGCCGCCCGCAGCCATTGATCCCGCACCAGTCGATTCACTCCGGTTAGCGACCGGGCGATGCGATACGAGAAGGCAACATAATCGATCGCCAGACGGTAAACATCCAGCCGTTCGTGGTCGAAGGTCGGTCTCGCCATCGCTGCCCTCTTTTCGAGTACGAGTACCGTTGCACTGAGTACGAGTACGAGCTGATTGCCCAACGAACGAACGATTAACCGAGCCGACGAGTTTGACCTACCATTCAGCTGGAGGCCACTGTCGGCTTCGGTTCCATCGATGGTTCACGGGCGTTTGAAGGGCGACGCGATTCGCCACCCACGACGAGCCGCAAGATAGCACGGACCGAATCAAGCGGCAAGCATTTTCGAAACTCGGGGAACGTCGAGAACACGAAGACGATATCGTCAGCATGGGCTTTCGACAGCATGGCGATCTCGACGCCAGAGACCACTCGAAGCCAACGTCATGGCGCCACGTGAATACTCGTGTTGATGCCCCGGCCTTGTGCCAGGGAGGTTCACGCCGGAAGCTACAAAACACCGATCGTAGCACGAAGCCTAACGATCCACGGGACAAGCCCGGGGGATTCCAGAGCGTTAATTTCACCCCAGGATCGTTCGCCCGAGAGAAAACTTCATCACCACGATATTTTGCGATGCGAAACGTTTGTCGAAGGGCTACATTCCAACCAAATCCAGTTTTCAAGCAGGTAGCGCCGACAAGCCGATCATACGCGAGAGAGGATTCACACCTGCTTGCTCATCTCGACGCAGCCGCCCCACCGAAGCGAACGATACCGACGAACTAACGACACACCAAGAAGAACCTCTGACTGAGCACCATTCGCCAGCAGCAACTGCGCGCGTGAACGTCTGAGCTGACCAGGTCGCCGCCAGTCAGCCTTCCACTTGTTTCCGATGCGATCGGCGACTCTGATCCAGCTGTTATCCGCCACTATCAATTTGAGGAAGCAGTGCAAGATTGGTTTTGTCCAGGAATGAATGTCTCACCCAAGGGGTCTCCGGAGGGAAATACGGACACGAAAGATCGTACTTCCCTTCAATTGGGGTTACTTCGACTTTATATTCATTTTCGCGCAACCAATCGCCGAACTCAGATAGCAGCTTCTTCTCTTCTTCAACGGATTTAACTTTTGGTAACGCAGCGAGGAACGTCGCCGCCTTGTCGCGATCAGGGTTCTGGACTACACCGCCGTCTTCATCCTCTCCAGAGTTGACGTCCGGCTTTTCCAACTCAGCAAGGATTTGCTGGGCCTCTTCGGCAGCATCTGATTCTGGGTAATTGGCAATGAGTTCGTTGAGTGTCGCTACCGCCTGTTTCGGGTCGCCGCTCCTCTGCAAATGCTTGGCCCCTTCGAGGTAGTTCGCAGCGTGTCGTTCGTTGAGTCCTTCTGGTATTCTTGCGGCTTGAGTCGGTTTGCCGCCTGCACCAGCAGGAATCGGTTTTCCGCACCCGACCATCAATGGGAAAATCAGCAAAACGATTAGTAATCCAATCGGGTGTCTCATTGTCGTCCTCGCGTTCCGGAAAAATGGAAAGAACCCCGTGTGCCTTATTCGCAGACTTGGAGTGAATATTGCGTAAGTTCCCAGCAGAAACAGAAGCTCCAGTGCCAATTAACCGAGTGATTGATTCCAACATCGCATATTGTCGGATAATGTTGCTGGGAGTACGTTCGATAGCATCTTTGGCGGCCTGGATAATTTCGCTTGGGTCGTGAAGAAGGCTGAATTCCGCCGTGAAGACGTCGGCCCTATTCGGAGCCAATTCAATAACAGTTGGGCAGTGGGAACTTGAGTCGTTCTGGATAATGAGCAGCCGGCAGGAACGATTCATCCAGTCCTTGTACTTCGTTGTGGGTGGAGAAACGAACATTCCCCTTTGCTTAATTTCTGGGGTGAGGTCCTCCTCCATGGGCACCTTCAAGTATTCATCAACTTCAAAAGTGAAGCCGGGAATTTTAGAGCCGCCGGGAATTGGCTCATCACGGACTTTGATGATCTTTCCGACGTAAACGTAATCGGCGTTGATAACCAGGCTGTCGATGCTCGCAACGCAATCGATCAATGGTTGGGCAAAAGTCGGACCCGCCACAGCTGCGATCACACAGAACGAAAGAAGAACGTTCCATGAGCGCCGCCAAAGCGGCGCGCGGCATTTTTGTGTGACTCGCCGACTTCTTGGTTGGGTCTTGTGAATGTGGAACTTAAGCAGAATAAAACGACAGCGATCAGCGGGCGGCGGGAGTTGACTCTCCATTGCCAGAAACGTCACCACCGCCGCTCCGCTGCATCGCATGGTTCGCCATCGGCTTTCGTGCAGGACGCCGAACATAGGTGCGTCCGGAAGACTCTTGCCGGCGTCGAAGTTCTGCGAAAATGCGATCAACATCAAAGTCCATTTCGGCGCCCAATTGGTGTCGAATGCGTTTGATTTCAGCAGTGGGGTCAGGAACCATCATATGCCTCCAGCAATTGCTCGGGTGTGCAGATCGTCGGCGGCTCAAGTCCGGCGTCGCGACAAACCGCTTCGATTAAATGTTGTGTTGCTGGATTAAGTATATGCTTGAAGTTCCAGGTCGCCAAGAAATCGATGCCGTTCGCGGCAGCGATCCCAATGTGGGCGGCATCCCGAGGCTCCGATCCCGGTACGGCATTACGGTCAATCAGAAGATCGGCAAGCGACTGAGCCTCAGGCGGGGCTTCCAGAAGTGCGATGCCATCAAGTTCGCTGACGCGTTCTGCAGCGGCGTCAGCATCACCCGAACTGCATTCGTCGACAACCAACTCCGAGGCGAAGAGTTGGTACCGAGTCTTTGCAGTCATCCACCAGCGTCGCGTAATCTGTTGGCGTGCAGCAATGAGCGCATCGGGATGAATGCGTCCCGCGATGTTGCCAATCACTGTGGTTTCAAGATAGACAGTTTGCATCGATCATCCTTGATTGGCGAAAACGACCAAGTTCACGCGGCGGGCGCGTTTGACGTTGACTTCACATCCGACATTGCCGCCCGCTCGCGTGCAACGCCTGGTTCGCCGACTTTTCCTTGCGCGCGATTCAAATCGGGAGTACGCGTACGCGGGATTTCGATTCGTCAATTACGACAAGCGCACCGCTGGCTAAATCTGTCTCGTGCTGTTTCAACGCCGCCGCAACGATTGATCCCATGTGATCTGGCAATACATTTTGGCCTCGGACTTGAATGACGCTGGGCCCGGCCGCATGTGTCAGCGCGAGCATCGTTCCGAAGTCCAGGTCGTGCGTGAAAACGACGTGTGCGTTTGCGCGCGCCCAGTCCATAATTTCACGATCCGTCGCTTTTGGATCGCCGACCTTGGACCAATGCACGGACGTCCAGCCATGTTTCGACAATTCATTGACCCAATCCGGCGACAGGTTCATGTCGATCACAATCTGGATGCTCATGCGGTTGCCAACGGTACATCACGTTCTTCCATCCGCCACGCTGCGTAGGCCAAACATTGGTCGATATCTTCTGCTTCGAGATACGGGTAAGCTTTAAGGATCTCGTCACGAGCGCGACCGGCCGCGAGGAGTCCAAGCACCGTGCCGACGGTCACACGCTGACCGCGGATGCATGGCTTGCCGCCCATGACCGCGGGATCAAAGGTAATGCGATCAAACTGTGCCATGGAGTACTCCTGTGTCTGTCGGCGAACGTTGAAGGTAACCGGGCGGCGGACCATCAGGACCACGCCCGAATCACCGAAAACCTTTCCAACAGTTTACGCGTTGCATCACCGAAAATGTAGCCGCTCCGGTTCACCGTTTTGATATGCGAGTTTTGGGAATCGATTTAATCCTGCCATTGGTCAATTCGCGTTTGCGAGGGCCTGAATTTCTTTTTGTAGGGAAGGGCCAAGACGATCTCGTTCGATTTCCAGATCGTAATGCGATTGAAGATTCAACCAAAACCGTTCGGACGTGTCGAAGTATCTTGCGAGCCGTAACGCAGTATTGGCAGTAATAGAACGCGAACCTTTCACAATTTCATTGACACGACGTGCCGGTACATTAATGTCCTTGGCAAGACGATACTGGCTTACGCCAAGAGGTTCCAAGAATTCCAGCAGCAGTATCTCTCCGGGATGAACCGGCGCCACTTTTTTTGCAGCCATTATTGAATCCTAGTGGTAGTCCGCGACTTCTACATCATACGCATCGCCGTCCGACCATACGAAGCAGATGCGCCATTGATCGTTTACACGAATGCTGTATTGGGCTTTGCGACCACCTTTCAGCCTTTTGAGCCGACTGCCGGGCGGAACGCGAAATCATCAAGCGATTCCGCAGCATCCAGAATCAAGAGTTTCCGTAACGCCGCTCGCTGAACCTCGCGTGAAAATCCCTTGACTCGTTCCCGTCGAAAGATGTTCTCTGTCTGTTGGTTGCGAAAGCTCCGAATCATGGCGTTCAGCATTACGCGACGCGGTAATAACGTCAAGCGCCAAGGCCCGACACGGCCTACTCGCATATCATATCTAATTAACACGCCAATATGGCGGATATATGGCGGATATGCACAATATTCGCCAGTATATCACGACACGCCCCCCCAAACAGAGCCCTACTTGCATAGCGTCGTGATATTGTGACAACACCCGAAGTAGTGCACACCTGTTCCGCATCTTTGTTTATCGGGAGGGAATCATGAGTAAGGAAAGGTTTGAACATGCCATCATGACGGCACGGTTGAGCAAGAATTCGAAAGTCTGGTTTCCGCGCTGGCTTGGCCGGTACGCCGCGTTCGTGAAGTGCGGCGGCGATTCGCCCGTTCCGGTCGATCAAGAGCGAGCCATTCGATTCCTACGGATGCTGCGCGACAGGGGAGTTCCCGCCTGGCAACGACTGCAAGCGGTCGAGGCACTCGAGTGCTATCAGGCGATCGTGCGCTGTGACCACAGTTCACCATTAAAGGCGGTGCGGTTGAAGCTAACCACATTGGCTCAACGGGAACGGAACTCGGGCGTGGCGGCAGCGAGCGATCAAGACGTTGGGCGGAGATTATCTGTAGCGCAGAAAGGGTCGTCGGCGGTCTCGGAAGGCCCGCGTATACAGTTTAAGGATGGCAATGG
>CALBSZ010000169.1 GCA_937967665.1 uncultured Planctomycetaceae bacterium | reverse complement strand
GCGCTGCGTGCTTGTATTTGCGCGGATTTCTGCAAACGTGGCGCTGTCCAGCTAGTCGGCAACAGCGAAGACCAAACCGTCAACGGTCGTCGTTGGGCTCAAGGAATCTATTGGCTCAAGGAATCTATTTGCTATCCCTGCTGGTTGCCATCATGCTTCCCCTCGGCTTTCACCTCCAAAATAAATCTCGCTCGCAAAGGCGGCCGCCCGACGACGTACGTATGCGTTATCAGTACCCATTCTGCATCGTTGCTGCTGCGCGGCAGGTCAGCGGGGATGAAGAGTTTTGTCGTGCCGATAATCGTTTTGTCGGCATGCCCTTTGGTGGAAACCTGAAAGGTCAACTCCTCCTTCCATAGCACGACTCGACTCGAGGTCCCCTCGACAGCGTCATCCCGGCTCGATCCATACTCCGCTTCACCGACGTTGCATGTAAGATGCCCGGTCAATTTCGCGATTTCGCAAGGCCGTTTGCGGCGTTGCAAGAACTGCAGAGTCGCGTGTTGGCCAGGCAACAACGGATACGGGTCGCCGCTGAGTTCCGGCAGGTGAAGAAAACTCATCGCCCAAACTCGCCGAGCCAACCACACAACTGCTCCCGCGCCGCCGAGCAAACCGAGTGCGTTGACGATGATCAACACTCCGTGAAACGGCTGATCGGTTCGCACACTTCCAACGTACTACATGGCGGACGACGCGCTGGCAACAAGCCACACCGTCACACCAATCCAGAATGCGACGTGCCACATCCAGCCGAAAGAAACGGCGGCGATGCGGCCGGTCTCCGGCGACGGCATTTGCGGCTCGCGCGGCATCGGCATTCGCCCTTTTCCTTGGTGCAGCCAATGCCTTCCGGAGATGAACACGAGCCAGCTGAAGACGCCGCACATGATGCCTGCCGCGTTGAACGGAACGAGCATGGTTACGAACAACATCCGATGTTCCAACTCCATCGTTGCGCTCAGCAACGCAAGCACCGTGATGATGTCCAACACGATCGCCCACACTACAAAAACGCCGAAGAAACAAAAGAAGAATCCCAGAAACAAAACCATCGTCACCGACGCGCAGCCGCCGCCAGGTCGATCGCCTGCGCGAAGTCGCTGGTCTTGCTGGTTTGCTCTGCTTCGTCTTTGTCGTGTGCTTCGCCGGTTCATTTACAAGAGCTTCACTACATCGATTCGCGGGCCGTCTTGCAGGACGAGAGTGTGTTCCTGAAAACTCGCGCGGCCCCCACGAGCCGGCCCCCAGCGTGTGCGCTGCGCAATTGGGTCGTCTATCATTGCCACGGAATTCGATGTTTCAGTCATCTTGCAACCCGCCAGATGTCGTCACGTGTGAGGCTTTCGATTTCGAACGTGTTCCATCAGATCGCGAGCGTCGGTGATCTTCGTTCGATTTGCCACAAAGGTGGATTTAACTTCCATGAGCCGCACGTCCTCTCCAGAATGCAGCAGTGATGTGTAGGCTTGTTTCCGTAAAGTGTGAGTTGATGGCCGCAGCGTGTGCGTTTATTGTAGTGGTCGTCCATGCGTGTGGAACCCATCAGCGATGATGGAACAGTTGGGCAATTGCATTGCGAGACGCTCCAAGGCTGCTTTCGCAACCTGCGTCTCCTGGAGATCCAGGGCGATGAGCTCGGTCAATCCTGCGAAGTGAACAAGTCCGGCATCGCTGACATTCGTCCCTCGTAGTCGAAGGCCCTTCAGCTTCTTCAAGCCGCGAACGTGTTTCAGTCCACCACTCTCGATTTTGCAGTTTGTCAGGACAAGACTCTGCAAATCGGTGAGCTGTGCAATTCGTGCCATCGTCGCATTGTCAATTTGTGTGTCGGCGAACGACACGTCGACTGCATGTCCGGACGGTGCTATACGAAATAGAGCTCCTGCCTGCTCTAATGCCGCTAACGCTTCTCTCTCGCTGTCAGCCGGGCTGCTGCGCGGAGGCTCCGGCTCCGGTACAAATGCCGGGGCTTTCATCGCAAAAAAGTCGTCACTGGCGTCCGACACCTGTTCGTCAACCGTTGATACATGGATTTTGTACTTTCTCCACCCTCCGGAAAACGTGCATTGACGCGTCCCTGTGTTTTGGATTGCCTCGGCCAGCGTGTACCAACCACCCACATTCTCGTCGCCGCCGCCGTGCGCTTTAATGGTGACGAGTTTGTCATCAAGGCCCTGGCTTGACCAACGAACGGCGAAAGGTTGGCCTGCCACGAGTTCTTCGCCGCCGTTCGGAGAAAGCACTCGAATCGAACGTGATGATGGTACCTCCCTCGCGGGATCGCTACTCGCGGCCGCCGAACTGGAACTCTGTCGTGTACGCTGTTCCTGGTTGGCCGAGGGCGTGTCCTTGTCCGTTGGTTGACAACCCGCAATTAAAATCAGGGACGCCGTTGTAATCGCAGTCACGACCATTCTGTGTCGGCTCATCAATACACCTCCCTTTTGCGTAAGGCATTGCAGCAACTGGTTATTTTAAAGGCCCTTGGAAATCTCCACGCGGCCGTTCACGAATGCGTCACCGCGTTTGCCTACATGCAGCAGCAGAACTCAGGGACTCGCTTTCGAACGCCGAATAGCGTCGAGACACATTTGCAGGTAGTACTTGGGTGCCTCATTGTGTTCAATTGCCTGTTCGAATTCTTGTTCGGCTTTGTCGTAATCTGCAATTTGCCAATAGCACCGAGCCAGAACTAACGGTGAAACAGCGGCATCGAATTGCCGTGCTCTTTGAAAGCACGTGATCGCGCCGCGATGGAATCCTCGGAACGCATGCCATGCGCCGAGCGAATTCCATGCGTCTCCGTCTCGCTCGTTTCGTCCTAAGCTCACCAAGGCGGCGAGGACGTTTCTCCGCAACTTGGCGTACTTGGCCGGGCGATCCAAGTCCCATATACGCACGGTTCGATCAAAGCTTCCCGACACGAAGCGGCGACCGACTCCATCGAATTTCAGGCCGGTTACGCGATGAGAATGTGATTTCAGGGTCCGAATCTCGGAAAACGTTTCGATGTCCCAGATCTTTATCAGGTTGTCACGTCCGCCGGAGATCCCGACTTCGCCCGTACGGCCAAGCGTTACGGAGTCCACCGCGCTGCCGTGCGCTATTCCTGTCTGCAAGTCAGCATCTGCTTCCGCATGGTTCCACAGAATCAGGCTGCCGTCCCCCGTTCCCAGCATGAGTTGCGGGCGTTCGCGCGCGACGGCTCCAGTGATGAAGACGTTGCCGACCAGCGTCCTACGATCCACCTCGGCCCCCGTTGACGTGTTCCACACCTTAAGTTTGCCACCTCGATTGGACGTCGAACACGCATGCGTACCATCCGCCGCAAGCTGTACGTCGGTGATCGTCTGCGAATGCGCTGACCGCATTAGGAACCCCATCCAATACTCGCAAGCTCTTACCCGTTTCGACTTCCCAAACGCGTGCCGTCTTGTCTCGAGCGCATGTTACTAAGAAGCGTCCGTTGGACGAAAATGCTGACCCCGTTACGGGATTGCCATGTCCTTTAAACGTTTGCAGAAGACGCCCGGTTTCGATTTCATTTAGATGTATCTGCCCAGTTGTCGTCAGCGTCGCATCGCGATTTATCCGTTTCGCCAAACCAAAGTCGGTAACGCGAGGGTTGCCAGATGTGTCCAGCAGGATGTTGCTCGGCTTCAAATCGCGGTGAATGACGCCTTGACCGTGCGCATAGTGCACCGCCTGCGCGACCTGCCGAATGATTTCGGCGGACTTTGCAGCGGGCAACGGGCCATCAGCGAGCTCTGCGGCGAGGCTGGTTCCTGCGACAAAGCCCATGGAAAAATAGTGTTGCCCATCGAAATCACCCACTTCGTAGACCGGAACAATATTTGGGTGATCCAGTTCCGCGGCCGCCTGCGCCTCGATCTGGAAACGCCTCTTATCCTCTTCAGAGGCAAGTTCGCCTGAGAGGATCATCTTCACTGCAACGATCCGTTCGAGCGAGACCTGCCTGGCTTTGTACACAAGGCCCATCCCGCCTCGCGCGATCTCTTCCAGCAACTCGTAGTCGCCAAAATAGCGAATTCGCGTTCCGATACGCTGCCTCGAGTGGTCGGTCTCCGCAGCAGTGGGCTCATCGACCAGCGGCGCATCCGAATTGCGCAGGAGAGAAACGACCCGATCGGCGTTCGGCAAGCCCTGAAGGAACTCGCAGCAGGTTTCACATTCTACGATGTGCTGCTCAACACGTTCGTGTGCGGCGTCATCCAGCCTGCCGAGTCCAAACGCGGCAAGCTCCTTTTTGTCGGGATGTAAACTGGGGTCGCTAGTCATTCCACCGAACCAATCGTTGTCGACGCGAGGTCCATGATCTGTAGTGCATCGACTTATGGATCCTTTCACCCCCACGCACAAAAAATCTGAAGTTTCTACTCCAGATCCTCCAGCAGGCCCTGACCTTCGCGGCGCAATTCCTTCAACACTCGAGACTTCGCGATCAGGACTGCGTTGACGGTCATGTCCAACTCTTCCGCAGCCTCGGCGGCGCTCAATCCATCCATCACTTGGCGTCGAAATGCGGTGCAAGTCTTCTCGCTGAACCGAGGCTCGATCATCGCCCAGAGGCGGGCGAGCACGACTTGATCGTGCTCTCGGTTCCATGCGACGGATACAGCTGATGCCGGATCTTCCAACTGCTGTAAGTGCAGCTGGTTGTCCGATCCCCCACCCGCAGCTGGACGGTAGTTGCGGCTACGCCAAAAGTTTCGGAGACGATTGATCAAGATTGTTTTCAGCCAACTCCGAAAGGCGCCACGACGTCCATTGTGTTCAAACGTCGTTACGTCGCGGGCAACCACGGACAATACGTCCTGAATCAAATCTTCGGCGTCGCTCGATTGCAGCTCGTACTGCTGCAACCACCGCTGCAATAGCGGCATGTAAATGGACACGAGGCGATCCCACGATTCCTCGTCGGTACTTGATTGAACGCGTTGAAGCAAGCTGCGAGAAGTAAGGTCCATGCACGCATTATCGCTGAATGGCACTCCAACTCCAAGTTGGAGCGGAAACCCGCCTGGCTGCCGGCTTGTATTGCGAAATCAGCGTGACAAAAAACAAAAGGACATGGCAGTAGCGGGCGCTTGCTCTACCATCGCGTCAGCGTCGCCCGTTCCAGGGTCAGGACGACACGGCCATTTTGAAACAGGGTGACGGTACCTGTGGACTGGCTGACCGTCACCGCGATCGCGCGCGTTTCCGCCGTAATCGCGGCTGCGGCCTGATGCCGCGCACCGAGGCCGCCGTGCAGGTCGGTCACGCGGGTCTTGGGGATCAGGTATGTTCCGGCGCTGCGAATCGCGCCATCCGGTTCGACAATGAAGGCCCCGTCGAGCAAGGAAAACTCCTTCACCGTTTCTGTCAGGCTGGGATCCAGGACGTTGCGCAAACGACGCGCAAATCCGTGAAACGGATTCAGCACCAACTGTTGCGTATGCCGGATCACCTGCCGGGTATCTCCGATCACAAACATGGCGCCAATTGGGTGAGCTTCCCGGCCTTCGGCAGCCAGTTCGATGGCTAGCGACAGGACTCGTAAAATCACCGTTGGCGGAATGCTTGACGCGGCCGGGTCCGCGGGCCCGGGAAAGACTCCGCGAAAATGAGCTGCGGGCTTGGTCAGCGTAATGCTATCCAGAGCTTGTTCGCGGGGACCGGTGACGCAGACCACTTCACGTTCATGATCAACCAGACCACTGGCCGACGCCATCAGCAAGCCCAGGTTCGCCCGATCCATCCGCGACAGGCTGGCGTGAGGAACGTCAAAAAGGTGGATGTTGTCCCGTTGCTGTACGCTGTCGTCTCCTTGCTTTGATGAAACGAGCAACAATCGTCCAGACCATTTCGCCAAGGGTTCCCACGGGATGCGCTGCCCCGGATCCAGTGCCAGCAGCATGGCTTGCGCGCCGAGGGATTCGGCCAGGCCGACGGCATGTTGAACAACGATAACGCTGCGGGGCGGGATCTCCGTTGGCGATGTTCGGCGTGCCGGCTGCTGCCCCGCGCGTTCGATCAGCAGTTTTTGGATGCTGCGGACGTTGCCAGCCAGGACCAGACTTTGGCGAAACTCCTGATTGTTGAGCAATTGTGCGATCGCGGCCAGCAGTTCCAGGTGGATCCGCGCGCCGTCCTTACCGACGACCAGTAGCACCACCAAGTGCACCTTCTCGCCCGTCGCTACGTAGTCAACTCCTGACTGGCTGCGGCCGAGTACGGCGCGAAAGGTACCGTTCCAGTCGATCATCGCGTGCGGCAGGGCCAGACCGTGGTCGACGATTGTCTGCGCCGTTGCCTCGCGTTCTTCAATCGCCGCCACCACCGAGTCGGGTACAATGACCTCGTCCGGCCAGCTGACGGCATTGACGAGTTCGCGAATCGCTTCCGACCGCGCGGTGGACGATAACTCGACAATCTCCACCGCCTTAACGAGTTCACCGACTTCCACTTTTCGTTCCTGACAGGGTGATTGAATCCATTCGCCTTTGCCGTCGTCCCACGCTCGACCGATGCCCGACCGGGAACGCGGTTACTTCGTACAGGCCCGCAGCGTCGAGAAAGCCCGGGGAACAAGCGTTCAGAACAGCAAGGCGACGATGCGGCAGATCGCTTTGCGGTCTTCTCGCCCCGCGCACGTTCGTTCCGGCGCGTTCCCTTACCCGCTTCGAGCCCGGGTGAAGAAAAGCCGCACGGCCGCCGCAACGGCTCGTTGCGACGGGTCGCTGCCACACGCAAAACCGACGGCCAAACGGAGCATTCTCACGCAGAACACATCATACCGTCCGGTCCTCGGTCGGCGTAAGTACCGAGTCCGCCTCGCGAACCGTGGATTTTCCGTTTTCGCGGCCGAAACGAGCGTGGAGCGACGACCAGTCGATCACGAGCTTCCCGCCGGTCGACTCGTGCTGCCTGGCCCAATTCATCAGCAAGTCCAGGCAGGCGTGATCGATGTAGGTGAGCCGTTGGAAGTCCACATGCAACTCGGTGCCGACCGGAACCTGCTCCAGTGCGTTCGCAAGTCGCGGCAAACGCACGAAGGTGGCCGCGCCTTCGATCGTCAAGTGCACCTTGTTCGAATCGCCTTGTAACTGCAGATCCGTCGTGAGATGAGAGAAGGTGTACAGCAGTTTCGCCGCGGCCAGTCCGATTCCGACCAGCACGCCGGTCAGCAAGTCGGTGCTGACAATCGTGCCGACGGTGGCAGCATAAATGGCCACTTCGCTCCAGCCGTATTTCCACAACTCCCGCACGGATTGCGGATTCACCAGTTTATAGCCCGTATAAACCAGAATCGCGGCAAGACTGGCCGTGGGAATCAATCGCAAGGCGAAGGACAGGCCGGCCACAAACACCAGCAGCCACAGGCCGTGTAAGAATGCAGACAAGCGAGTACGCGCGCCGGCCTGGACATTCGCGGAACTGCGAACGATGACGCCGGTCATCGGCAGCGCGCCCAGGAACCCGCACACCATATTGCCAATGCCCTGCGCAAACAGCTCGCGGTCGTAGCGTGTGCGCGGTCCCTGATGCATTTGATCGACGGCTGTCGCGCAGAGCAAGGTTTCCGCACTCGCCACAACCGCAATTAACAGACCGGCTTGGAACAACGGCGCCCAGGAAACGGCCTTGATCAGCGTCAGGCTGGGAAAATGAACTTCGCTCCAAAAATTGTTCGGTATTTCAACGTAGAAGACCGGCACCGCCAGAACCGCGGCAACGATGGTCGCTAGCAACACAGCCATCAGCGGCGCCGGTATGACACGCAGTTTCTGCGGGGCGAACCCCTGCCACAACAGGATCACGGCGATG
>CALBSZ010000168.1 GCA_937967665.1 uncultured Planctomycetaceae bacterium | reverse complement strand
TCACTCATCACTCATCACTCATCACTCATCACTCATCACTCATCACTCATCACTCATCACTCATCACTCATCACTCATCACTCATCACTCATCACTCATCACTCATCACTCATCACTCATCACTCATCACTCATCACTCATCACTCATCACTGCCCCTCTCTCATCAGCGGGAACAGGATGACATCGCGGATGGTTTGTGAATTGGTGAGCAGCATGACCAGCCGGTCGATGCCGACGCCGAGTCCTCCGGCGGGTGGCATGCCGTGCCGCAGGGCGCGGATGAAATCGTGGTCCATCTTGGCCATGGAATCCTCTTCGGACAGTCCGGCCAACTGCGAACTGAACAATTCCTCCTGCAAGTCCGGGTCGTTCAATTCCGTATAGGCGTTGGCGATTTCCATGCCCTGGATGAACAGTTCGAACCGCTCAGCAACTTCAGGATTATCTTGCTTGCGTTTGGTGAGCGGGCAGATGCTGGCGGGATAGTCAATGACGAACACCGGCCCCACCAGCGCGTCTTCGACCTTTTCTTCAAAGACTTCGTTCTTGATGACGTCGGGATGTTTGCCGGCCGTATCGAAACCGATTTGTTCGGCCAGCGACTTGACGGCGGCAGCGTCGAGTGGATCGACGCCCGCGTGTTCGGCGAACAAATCGTTGTACGTTCGCCGCGCGAAGGGGGGCGTGAAGTCGATTTGGCCATCGCCCCACGGCAGTTGGTACTCGCCGCCAAGCGCTTCGATCGCGTTCAGGATCATTTGTTCCGTGAGGTCCATCATGGTCCGATAGTCGCCGAAGGCCTGATACACTTCGATCATCGTGAATTCAGGATTGTGCTTGGGGCTGATTCCTTCGTTGCGGTAGACGCGGCCCAATTCGTAGACGCGTTCCATGCCGCCCACCATCAACCGCTTCAAATGCAGTTCCAAGGCAATCCGCATGTACAGCTTCATGTCGAGCGTGTTGTGGTGGGTAATGAACGGCCGCGCGGCGGCTCCGCCCGCGATGGTATGCAGCGTCGGCCCTTCGATTTCGACGAATCCCTGGGCGGCCAGCGTACTGCGAATGGAATGCACGATCTTGGTGCGATTCAGGAAGCGCGGCAGGACGCCGTCGCCGTAGGTCAGGTCCAGGTACCGCATCCGCTGCCGCAGTTCCGGATCGTTCAGGCCGTGAAACTTTTCCGGCGGCTGCTCGATCGACTTGGTCAGGAAATGAATCTTCGTCGCGAAGATCGAAAGCTCGCCTACTTTCGTAAGTCGCAATTCACCGTCTACGCCGATGATATCGCCCAAGTCGACCTGATTCAACAACTCCCAGTTTTCTTCGCCAATCTGCTGCCGGCCGATGAACAATTGGATATCGCCGGTCCAGTCGCGGATGTCCGCAAACTGCAGTTTCCCTTTGGTGCGGTGCAGGACGACTCGCCCCGCCGCGCGCACCGTCGGCCCGCTGAAATCGGTCACGCCGTGATCGCTGGCCCACTGCCTGAAAGCGACCTGGCCGTCGGCCGAGTTGACCATCCAGGTCGACGTTGCGCGGCCCGTTTTGGGATCTTCGCCTTCGACCTTTTCCAATTCCGGCATCGCGACGGTTTCGCCCGTCGCGGTCTTTAGCTGAATCTGACCTGCTTGCGCGCGGATATCGCGGATCCACAGGCGATCATCAAAACGCTGCCCCCACGGATCGAACCCCAGTTCGCGAATGCGCTGCAGTTTCGCGCGACGAATCCCTTCCAGTCCGCCGTCAGCTGGGGCGTTTTCAGTATTTCGGTCGGACATGTCGGCTCGAGTCGCAGTGTTAAGCTATTGAAAGGCAACATTTTAGTGAAAGTTGAATAGCGGTCAATGTCGGGTGGTTTGGACGGCTTGGAGATAGGTGACGCATACGACGGCCTGATTTGTGGCAAGGAGAACGGAAACGCGTTTTCCCGACGGACTCGTCGCTTACGCACGCTGAGCGCCCGAATCAATCTTGCCTCCCCTGTCCCGCTAGCAGAGAATACGGGGGTCATGGTTTCCTACGAAGATAAACTGAACGCGAATACCGCCTGGGCGATCCGCGAAGGATCCCGTCATTTCGAAAATGACAGTTCCGTACACCGAGCACTTCGCAGAATCACGAAACGCTTGGATGAATTGCAGATTCCGTACGCTTTGGCGGGGGGAATGGCTCTCTTCCTTCACGGCTACCGGCGATTCACCGAAGATGTGGATATCCTGGTCAGCGCGGAAAGCTTGAACAAGATTCATGCAAATCTTGAGGGACTCGGATATGTGTCACCTTTCGAGGGAAGCAAGAATCTGCGGGATACGGTGGACGGCGTCCGCATCGAGTTCCTGGTTCAAGGCCAGTATCCGGGCGACGGGAAGCCCAAGGAAATTGCGTTCCCCAATCCCCAAGTATGTGCAGAGGAAATTGATGGCATCCAGTGCCTGAACCTTCCTACAATCGTCCAGCTCAAGCTAGCGTCTGGAACCATCCCGTCACGACTACGCGATTTAGGCGATGTTCAAGAACTGATTCGGACGCTGCATCTTCCGGAGAACCTCGTGACGCAACTTCATCCTTCCGTGCAGGCTTCCTATCTGGAATTGTGGAAGGCAGTCGCCCACGCTCCACCGAGATCTACACGACCAGTGAAACCGTTTCAGCGGCAATTGCACTGCTAGCAGCGCAAAACTTTGCCGGTTGGGCAGATTCTTCAAAGTTTGCGGGTTGTATCGTCGATACCACTGCTACCGATTGCTCTGCAGGAGTATCGCGGGGAGTTTGCGGACCGCAGCTTCCATCGACACGCCGGCAGGACGCGGTCAGTCCGGGGGGACTTTTTCGTCATGTCGCGCTACGATTTCGTAGCGCGGCGCTTCGCATTTTACCCTTGGCCTACTGCGTCCTCCTGTCGAGACGCGAATGGAGCGAGCGAGTAATCGATGAGCCGGCAAATCCAACATCTTGTAGCGCTGCTTTTGATCGGTTTGACCATTTTCAGTGGTTGCACCCCGACTCAACCTTTCTACTTCCACGAAGACGGTGACCTGTCGCACTACCTGGACAAGGCCACCCAAATCGAGCAGCCGGATTACGACGACTGCAGTCTCGCCGAGGTAACCCATAGCAAGCGTCCCTTGACGCTGACCAACCCGGAATTCGAAGAGTTCTGGGACATTCCGCTGGAGGAATGCATTCATATTGCTATTCACAACAGCAAGGTGATTCGTGACACGGCCAGCATCCTGCAAACAAACCCGAACGGCAACGTCGGCCTGAGCGGCAACAACAATCTCGGGCATTTTCGGGTTGCCAACCTGCCGACCGTTTACGATCCGTCGTTGGAAGAGTCGCGATCGAGCGGCCAGATTTCCACGCAGGGTCCGATCACGGGGCAGAACAATGGCCAGCGTGAAATCGCCGGCGGGACACAGGGCGTGGTCTCGCCCGGAGGCATCGGCAGTGGTGTCCAGGGCATCGAACACGAACTCGCCGAATTCGATGCCCTGTTTGCGGCACGCTTCAGTTACGACAAGCAGGATTCGCCATCGAATGTGAACGCCGGTGTTGCGGCCCAGTTCACGCCGTTCCTGTTCGAACAGAACAACGCCAGTCTCGGCATGTCGTTGTCCAAGAAGGCCGCGGACGGCACGATCTTCGCCTTGCGGCACAACACCCGCTACTCATACAGCAACGCTCCCAGCCGGGCGCTACCCAGCGATTACCTGTCGGGCTTTGAAGTGAACGCCGTCCATCCGCTGCTCAAAGGCCGCGGCGTTCAAGTGAACCGCACACGCATTATCCTGGCGCGCATGAACACGGACATCCAGTTGGCAAGTTTCGAGGCCAGCGTGCGAAACCTGTTGCAAGACGTGGAAAACGCGTACTGGGACCTGCAGAACGCCTACCGGTCGCTGGAATCGGCGAAGATCGGTCGAGACAGCGCTCACATCACCTGGAAGATCGTCTACGAAAAGTGGAAGCAGGGTGTCGAACCGGTGCAGGCGGAAGCGCAGGCACGCGAGCAGTACTTCTTCTTCCGCGCCCAGACGGAATCGCAGCTGCGAGTGGTCTACGACTTCGAGAACGATCTTCGCTGGCTGATGGGACTGTCGGCAACGGATGGCCGGCTGCTGCGGCCAAGCGACGAACCCACTCTGGCCAAGGTCGAATTCGATTGGAACGAAGTCCTGGCGGAAGCCCTCTTCAAGAATACCGAACTGCGTCAGCAACGCTGGAGATTGAAACAGCGTGAACACGAAATCATCCTGGCCCGCAACAACATGCTGCCGGAACTCAACGTGACCGCCACTTATCGCTGGCACGGCCGCGGCGACACGCTGATGAACGCGAACCGGAATGGCCTGGACTTCGCCCAACCTGGATCCACCGCGTTTGACAACATCAGCGGCGGCGACTTCGCGGAGTCCTATTTCAACCTGGACTTTGTCCCCAATCCGATCGGGGCACGACGTGCCAGCGCCGCCATGCGGAACGCTCAACTGCAGCTGGCTCGCGAGAAGGCGCGTACCGAGGAAATGGAACTGGCCCTGTCGCACAGCTTGACGAAAGTCGTGCGAGCACTGGACGGCTTGTACCTGCAGTCGCAATCGCACTTCAACCGCTGGCTGGCTTCGCAACGTGAAGTCGATTCGCTGAAGGCCCTGTACGAAGGCGGCAAGGCCTCGCTGGACCTGGTGCTGGACGCACAACGACGCCGCGCGGAAGCACAAAGGGCCTACTACAGTGCCATCGCCGAATACAACAAGCAAATCGCCTTCATGCACTTCAACAAGGGATCCCTGTTCGAATACAACAGCATCGCGTTGTCCGAAGGTCCCTGGCCGGACAAGGCCTACTGGGACGCCTTGGAGCGGGCTCGCGAGCGGGACGCCAGCTACTACATGGATTACGGTGTGACGCGTCCTCGCGTCGTCAGCCGCGGTCCGGTGGCAAGCACCATGGGCGGTTCGGAAGGCGAATACATCATCGACGACACGACAGCGCCGGTAGAAGAGCTCCAAGTCCCGACACCTGCCGGCGACGAACTCATGCCACCTGAAATTCCCATGGACGATTCGCCGGCTCCGGTGACTTCCACGCAACCGCGTTCCGCCAACTCGGATCAAAACGCCGCATCCCAGTTCTCCTGGGGGCCGCTGGGGCTGACGCAAGCGACCGCCGTCGACGTTCCGGAAAGTAAGGCAGACCATTTCGACTGGGGCACGGTCGGGTCATCGCTGCGAGCCAACGAGGCGGGCGTACCGGCCGTTCGCCAGGCAACCCACACGGAATGACGGCGACAAAGGTTCACACAACCGATAGTTCGTCGTACCGTTTTCATGGTGCTCGCCCAATTCAGCTCGGAACACCCTCCCGCCCGTTCGGGAGGGTCGGACGCGGTAGCGGCCGGCGAGGGCTTTTCGTCACGCTGGGTGGTGGCTTACGAGCGATTACCGGATTGCCGCTCTCCGCTCGTTCCTCGCGACTCTCCCGGAGGGAGAATAATGCCTGCGACTTGACCACGGCCATTCCAGACCTGAAGATCTGCACGTGTTTCCGGAATGTTTTGTTAGAATCTGCGGAAATCCATGCGTCCCGTTGGGGTGCGCGTCCCAACAGCCGCGCGTACGACTCCATCGGAGCTCCAACTCGAACATCTTCAGAGATAAATTGTCACTATGTCCATCTCCA
Source organism: uncultured Planctomycetaceae bacterium (assembly GCA_937967665.1). Classification (GTDB taxonomy): domain Bacteria; phylum Planctomycetota; class Planctomycetia; order Pirellulales; family Pirellulaceae; genus CALBSZ01. The sequence goes on along the minus strand of CALBSZ010000168.1, from coordinate 43,378 downwards.
TCCCCCAAGGCTTTCGCTATGCGGGAGTCCACGCAGGAATCAAGTCCGACCCCGGCAAGGAGGACGTGACACTCGTCGTCAGCGATGGCCCCGCCACGGCGGCCGGAGTCTACACGCAGAATCTGGTCTGCGCCCCGCCGGTCGTCCTGGACCGCCAGCGCACGCCGACCGATCAACTTCGCGCCGTGGTTGTGAATTCTGGAAATGCCAATGCCTGCACGGGCGAGCAAGGACTGAAAGACGCGCGTGAAATGTGCCATCTGGCGGCCGCGGCTTGCAGCGCGGACGAACAGCAGGCACTGGTCATGTCGACCGGCATCATCGGCCATTTCCTGCCGATGGACAAGATCGCACGCGGGATCGCGGAAGCGGCCAGGAGCCTGGGCGTCGACGAAGCGGCGTACCTGCACGCCGCGCGCGGGATCATGACCACCGATGCGCACGAAAAGATCGCTTCGACCACCTTGACGCTGGGCGATGTTGAAGTCCGGATCGCCGGCATGGCGAAGGGCGCCGGCATGATCGGCCCGAACATGGCCACCATGCTGGGACTCGTCACCACCGACGCGGCTCTCGATCCACAAGACGCCCAGAAACTCCTGCAGGCGGTGGCGGATCAAAGCTTCAACTGCATCAGCGTCGAGGGGCACACCAGCACCAACGACACGCTTTTGCTGGTTGCCAACGGCGCTGCGGGCGGGACGCGTTTGCAAGGAGCGTCCTTGAGTCAATTCCAGGAATCACTGACCGAAATGTGCATTGAGCTGGCACGCAAGATACCGGATGACGGCGAAGGCTCGAGCCACCTGGTGACGATACTCGTCAACGGCTGTGAATCGGTGAGTGACGCGCGGCAGATCGCCAAGACGGTCGCCGGAAGCGCTCTGGTGAAGACCGCCGTGGCCGGCGCGGATCCGAACTGGGGGCGCATCGTATCCGCCGCGGGATATGCCGGCATTCCGTTCGACCCGAATCGCGTCAGCCTGTATGTGAATGACATCCTGTTATTCGCAAACGGCACGCCGCAACCCTTCGACGCTGCCGCCGCCAGTGCCTCCATGCGCAGTCAACGCGGTATCATTGTTGTTCTAGAATGCGGCGACGGGCAGGCCAGTGCTACCCACTGGACCAGCGATTTGACGACGGATTACGTCAAGTTTAATTCCGATTATCACACATGATGAGTCGCCGAACACCCTTGGAGCGGGTTCGTCGAGGAGCAGTCTTCTTGACGCTCGTTTTTCTTATTGCGCTCGTCGGCAACTACTACAAGAGTAACGATTGGATCGAAGCCCTGTGGATGGTCGTGATCACCATTTCCGGGACGGGGTTCGGCGAGCGACCGGATCCCGGTTCGCACCAGCTGTATCAGTTGTTCACCGTGGGCGTGATCATCTTCGGTATGTCGGGAGCCATGTATACGTTTGGAGGATTCATTCAAATGGTGATGGAAGGCGAATTGGAACAGCATATGGGAAGACAACGTCGGACGCGTGGCATCGGACGACTGAACAATCATGTCATATGCTGCGGTTTCGGCCGCGTGGGACAGACCCTGGCCATCGACTTGCACGAACACCATCAACCGTTTGTGGTGATCGAAAACGCTCCGCATCGAATCGAAGAAATACAAGCGCGGCAGTTTCTGTTTATCAACGGCGATGCCACGGAGGACAGTACACTACTGGCGGCCGGTATTGAGCGCGCCAAAGCGATGGTTTCCGCCTTGCCAGCCGACTCGGCCAACGTCTTCATCACGCTTACCAGCCGGAACCTCAATCCCGGCATTCAGATCATTTCGCGTGCGGATCACAGCTCCACCGAAAAGAAACTTCGGCAGGCCGGTGCTGACAAGATCGTCATGCCCGAGATCATCCGCGGCCAGCAGATGAGTCGACTGATTACGCGCCCCTATGTCGCCGACATGATGGAACTGGTTGCCGAGAGTCGTGTGCTGCACGTCGAAATGGACGAACTGGTGGTCACGGAGACATGCCAACTGTCGGGTGTCAGTATCCGCGACGCCCAGATCCACCGGCAGCACGGACTGCTGGTCATTGCCGTCAAGCAACACGACGGCGACATGGTTTTCAGCCCCAGCGACACGCATGTTTTCCAACCCGGCGAAGTGCTCATCGTCATGGGACCGCTCGACAACATCCAGCAATTTCGTCGTGAGAATTTTCGCCGCTAATGCGGTGGTCGCGAGGCAACCTCGGACTCGCGTCCGAGGCTGCTGCATGTCACCGCTCCGCGGTTAGGCAGCCGTATTAGGGAGCCGGACGCGTGTTTCAGTCGCAACGCGACGGCAGGTATTAGCCTCGGACGCGAGTCCGAGGTACACGGTACCCGTGATATGTCAGTCGCAACGCGACGGCAGATGTCCAGGCGGGGTGGTCGATGGGTGACGTGTACCAACCGGTTTTTTCATGTCGTCGCTTCGCGACTTTGCGACACGATTGGCATGCCGACCTCGGACTCGCGTCCGAGGCTATCGCATGTCACCGCTCCGCGGCTGAACGTGCAGCGCGCCCGTTTTTCGCAGGTACCTCCGCTAGGCGCAAACGACTTAAGCAAAACGACTTATTGACTCGCCATCGCTGAACTTGCGAATCGGCGAGTGACGATGGAGGAAAAAACCGGGCTCTAGTAATAGAGCGGCTTTGTGCGGCGGCCTTTCGAGCGTCCGTAGTTTTAGCCGCTCAAGATACCAACACCACTCCTGGACGAGCGGCGGCGAGGGACCGCGTCTGTCGCCCACCCACAGATAGACTCCCGGGTCGCTGAGAACCGGCACGACGCATCGCATGGAGTGGTGGTACCGGCTGGAAATTGAGACTCCGTCCGGCGGGAACTTCCAACTCGAAACGAACGTCTAAGCCAGGGCGGCTCCAGGCATTTTGCCTGCCTGTCACTCGCGCCAGCAGCGCGGATCACGAATCGCGATGGTGCTTTTTCGGGGCGTGGCTTCCCTGCGAACCACCTTGCCAAAGTCCGGTTGGGTTGCGCGCGTCGCAGCGAAAGCAACGAACAGGCCGATGGGCCGTTGCGTAAACGCAACTTAGCACGAGCAGAAGTATTCGTCGTATTGTGTTCGCCAGATTTTACATCACCGCATATTGTGCCAACTTTGATGACCATGAATGTTGTTCCGACAGGCTAAGGAAAGTTAACGAAATATTTAGCGCTAAGTTGCTGAAACATGACGGTCGCGTAATTATCCTGAAACTTAACGATCCAACCCTGATCTCGTTCCGTTCGGAACATCATCGAGTTCAACTCAACGACATCACCATTTGAGGCGTCTAGAAACATGAGAAGCGCAAGCCGTCCACGTCGTCGATTCCTGAAGCAACTTCGAGAAACGTTTCTCGGCAGCCAAGTCGAACGCACGCACCGCCACACCTTGATCGTGGAACCGCTCGAAGCCCGAAACCTGCTGGCCGCTGATGTCTTGGTGGAAGCGATCGACCTGCCCGTCTTTCATCAGGACACGGACGTTGCTATTGCGGATTCACCGTCGTCGACGAACGAAGATCGCGCCGAAGGCGAGGCCGCGCCGGACCTGGTCGCTTTCGCCAAAGCCCTTAATGAGGCAGGACACGTTTTCTACGGTGCCTCGTGGTGCCCCCACTGCACGGCGATGAAGGAGCTCTTCGAGGACGGCCAGGAGTATTTGCCGTTCGTTGAAGTCACGGACCTCAAGAACCCTAATTTCGCCAGGAACCAGGTCGGCATCGACAACGGGATTGAGAGCTACCCCACTTGGGTATTCTTCCCGGACACCGCGCAGGAAACGCGTCTGGAAGGCGAACAGAGCTTGGCCGCGATTTCGGCGGCGGCGGGAATTCCGATCCCGCAATCCAGCAGTCCCTCCATGCTGCCCATTCCGGACCAGATCAACGGCAATTCGGTCTTGGGAGGCGCGCCCTCGTACATCGCCCTGGACGGCTACGATCCCAACGGGTCGGAAATCACGTATGAGGTCGAGACGAACGTGACTTCAGGGAATCTGAACCTGGAGGCTTCCGTAATCCAGAACAATCCCAGCATCCTGTTCGACATCGCCGGCTGGGGAAAAATGACATTTCAACTGTTCGCTCAGCGAGCCAGCGCGATAACGGACCATATCATCCAGCTTGCTCAGGCAGGCGTCTATAACAACACGAGTTTCCATCGTGTGATTGACGGCTTCATGATGCAGGGCGGCGATCCCACCGGCACAGGGAGCGGCGATCCCAGCATTCCGGCATTCGATGACTTCTTTCACCCCGAATTGCAGCATGTGAACACGGGGATGCTGTCGATGGCCAAGTCCATCGACGATTCGAATTCGTCACAATTCTTTATCCTGGATTCGGAGAATCCCGCGCCGCGTCATCTGGACGGCAATCATTCCGTGTTCGGCATGTTGACCGAAGGGGACAAGAACCGCGAAGCTATGATTGAGACGGCGGTATCTGGAACGAATCCGGTTAATGATCTGAGAATCACTTCGTCTCCGTTTTTCAACGACACCGAGAACGCGGTCTTGATGCTGAAAGCCGGAGAAGGCGAATCGGGAACGGCCACGGTTTCGGTCACGGCAACCGATGCCGAGGGGCTCACAGCCACGCAGACCTTTAACATTACCGTTGTTCCGGACGGCGCGAACATGGGCCCCTACTTGAACGACGCCGGCCTGATGGGCATCAGCACCACCGTGAACAGCGACGCCACATTCACGATCACATCCACCGACATCGAAGGAGACGCCGTCGTCTATTCCGGCGAAATCCCGTCGAACCTGAACCTGCAGACGTTGTTGGGCGTGGCGGAAGCCGCCACGGTCAGCCGGAACTACACGTTCAACGTGGACGCGACCACCGGAGCGGCCCGCGTGACGCCTCCCGCGGATTTCATCGGAACACTTGGTTTCTATGCCCGCGTCACCTCGCTGGATCCATCGGACACGCTGGATGAATTCGATAAGCAACTGGTCTTGATCGACGTGAATCCCTTAGCCCCCACCGGCGTCGATTTGACTGCGGCGTCCGACAGCGGGGCCAAGAACAACGACAATGTCACGCAGGACGGCACGTTGACCTTCCAGGTCTCGGGAGTCCGCGATGGCGCTTTGGTGACCTTGCGAGCCGGCGGCAGCGACGTCGGGCAGGGCACGGCTTCCGGCGACAGCGTGACGATTTCAACGGCCAATATCGGTGCGCTCGGCGACGGAGTGCATTCGATCACTGCCGTGCAAACCGTCAACGGCCAAACCAGCGCGGCTTCACCCCCGCTGTCGATCACCCTTGATACAACTGCGCCGGTCGCTCTGACGTCCACGCCGCCGACCTCGGCTATTGTAGGAATGCCTGTGACTTATGACGCACAGCACCCGGAAGAAGGCGATGTCGACTTCACCTACTCGCTCTCCGGCGCCCCCGCAAACGCCTCGATCAACGCCGCGACCGGCGTGCTGAACTGGACTCCCACGGCGGAACAGAGCGGCACACAAACATTCAGCGTCGACGTCGAAGACGCGGCTGGCAACATGACCAGCCAGTCCTTGTCGGTCGACGTGATGAACGCGGCCGATTTTGCCTTCACCCTGCAAGTGACCGACAACGAAAACCAAACGATTACCAATGTGGATATCGGCGATTCGTTCCTGGTCCACGTCTTCGTGCAGGATACGCGGGACCAATCCACCCTGCCGGCCTCGCAAGGCGGCTTGTTCACGGCGTATGTCGATCTGCTTTACGACAGCGACCGCGTTTCCGTTCAGGGATCGACCGTCAACTTTGGCGGCACCTATTCGAATTCCAAGGAATTCGCTGTCTCCACAGCCGGGATCGTTGACGACACGGGTGCCTTTGCCGGCACGTCACCGCTGGGCGGCGGGAACATCCTTGTCTTCTCGGTGCCGATGCGTGCCAACGTCTCGGGGACAGCCACCTTCAATCTGGATCCCGCCGATGACGTCGGTCACGACATCCTGGCCTATGGTGAAAACGCCGTTGTCAGCAGTGATCGGATCAGCTACGGCAGCGTCTCACTCGAAGTCAACTCGCCTGCCTTTGCCGCGCGTGACGAGACAAATGTCGACGAGGACTCTTCGAACAACATCATCAATGTGCTCAGCAACGACGACCCCAACAACCTGGCCGTCGGCAATCTTCGGATCACATCAGTCTCCACGCCCAGCAGCGGGGGCACGGTAACGATCAACAGGAATGGCACGCCAAACGATCCGACCGATGACTTCCTCAACTACACGCCGCTCGCCAACTTCTCCGAAACAGAGACCTTCACGTACACCGTCGAGGACGAAGTCGGTTCGACCGACACGGCGACGGTCGAGGTTCAGGTGCAACCGTCCAATGACGCCCCGGTCGCCAACGACGACGCGCCCGCGGTGAAGCAAGACGAAACCGTCGCCCAGTTCCTGGACGTCCTGGACAACGATACCGACCTGGACGGAGATACGCTGGCGGTCCAATCGATTTCCACTACCAGCAACGGCGGTGTGGCGACCATCGCCCCCAACGGCACGCATGTCAACTACACTCCGGCGGCCGGATTCAGCGGTACGGAAACGTTTACTTATGTCGTGACCGACGGGAACGGAGGTACCGATTCTGCTACTGTCGAAGTCAGTGTACAACCGGAAGTTCCGCCCCCGAATGCCCAGGACGACACCGCCACGGTTCAGGAAGATTCGCTGACGAACGTCATCAACTTGTTGACGAACGACGAGACGGGATCGTCGGGGCTGGAGATCATGCTGCAGTCGTTCACACCGAAGACCACGGCCAACGGCGGCACGGTGGAATTGCTCAGCGACACCACGGGGACTGTGGATTATCGCCCGGCCGCCAACTTCACAGGCGTCGATACCTTCACCTACACGATCACCAACGGGCAAGCAACAGATACGGCCACAGTCAGCGTCACGGTCAACAATGTCCAGGACGCTCCGGTGGCCGCCGACGACACGTTTCACGTGGAAAAAAATGCCGCCGCGACAACCCTGGACGTGCTGGAAAACGATACCGACCTGGACCCCGACGATACGCTGACCATCACGAACGTGTCGGCCGGCAATCAGGGGGGCACGATCACGCGGATTAATAACAATACGGCCATTTCCTACCAGCCCGTGGCGGACTTCACCGGCACGGAGACCTTTACTTACACGATCTCCGATGGCACCGCAACCGACACGGCGACCGTGACCGTTAACGTGCGAGATTTCGTTCCCGGCAATCTACGAGGTCACGTTTTCATCGACGCGAACAAGAACGGCCGCATCGATGCGGGCGAAAGCCGACTGGGCGGAGTCACCATTACGGCCACCGGCCCGTCCGACGGTCCCGTCCCGTCCGCCACGATGACCGTCAAGACCGATTCCACCGGGACTTACCTGTTCGCCGACATGGCACCCGGATCGTACACGATCACGCAAAGCCAACCATCGTTCACGGTGGATGGCCAGGCCATCATGGGCAGCGCCGGCGGCACGTCGACGACTTCGAACTCGTTCACTGTCACGGTCGGGGAAGGGCAGACGGTCGAGAACTACGACTTCACCGAGTTCTCAGTGGCTCGGGAAGTACTCACCCTGCGTGACTTCGCCTTGTACAAGCCGGATCACTCCGTCATCGTGACGACCGATGCCGGCAACAATCCGACCTCCATCCGACTCAGTAGCGAATGGTCCGATATTACAGAGGCCTCCGCCACCGTCGACGCCGACGGCACTTCCGTTGACATCGTCGTTACCGACGTCAACAACGATCAGTTCATGTTCACCGCGAACACGGCCTTCAATCACCAGGGAGAGGACGGTTCCCGCTACCTGCGGCTGCAAGGTGGCCGCTCCAGCTTCAATCTGCTGCCGGTAACGACGAACAACGGTGCTGAAGCCGAAGGCGAAGCGGACTCCTCCATCGCACCGGCGATCACCTCGACCGTCTCCGCCGACCTGGCCGAAGGCGAAGCGGAGCCGCTGGATATCATGTTGTTTGAAAGCGAATCACCGGTTTCGCTTTCCGCCAACAGCAATGAAACGGACGAAGTCTCGCAGCGGACGCTCGCCGTGGACGCCTTCATGACTACCGCCGACTCATCGTCCCTGCTGGAAGACAGCGTCTATTTCACGCCGGCTTCCAAGGGCTTGCCGTCCGAAGGTCATGAAGAAGCCACCGACCAGGCCATCGAAGAATTCGTCGCCGAAGAAGCCCCCGCCGACGCGTAGGCCGCGTGCCCAGTTGAGCGGCTTCGTGATACGCAGAGACTTCCGACAACTCAGCGATCCTTGCCTGCGTTCGCACCGGAGCCAGGATAGGGGACCTTCTCGCCGGTCGCCTTGTTGATTGGCATTTGAGCTGCTACCGAGATCAGGTACTTGGCAAGTTCTCCAGCCAGGCGGTCCCGTACTTCGGGCTGCTGCTCAACCAGATTGGTTTGCTCTCCCAGGTCCTCGGCCAAGTTGAACAACTCGTAGTCTTGCGACTGGTGGTAATAGATCAGCTTCCAGTCGCCCAGCCGGATCGCGCTGGAGGGCCCTATGCCAGGTCCACGCGGCCCCCAGTTGTTCGGAAAGTGCCAGATCAGCGGTCGATCCTCGCGAGACTCGTCCCGTTTGCCTCGCAGAAGATTCACGAAGCTGCGCCCGTCGACTACGCCCCCAACTTGCTCGGCGTGCTGGATACCGGCCATCTCCAGAATCGTGGGAAAAGAGTCTTCGATGATCACGGGCTGCCGGCAAACTGAATCGGCTTCGGTCACACCCGGCCAGGAGACAATCATGGGGACGCGGACGCCACCCTCGTGGGCCGAGCCTTTGCCGCTGGACAACGGCTTGTTGTGCGTGTGGGGTTTTCCACCGCGGCCGTGCGCACTCAGTCCGCCGTTGTCGGACATGAACAACACGATCGTTTCATTGGACAGCCCGTGACGTTCGACGTTGGCCAGAATGTCGCCCAGTGACTTGTCCATCCCTTCGACCATCGCGGCATACATGGCTTCCGTGTGGTCGAGGCCTTCATCGCGATACTTCTGGTAGAACCGGGAATCGACGGCAAACGGGACATGCACCGCGTAGTGCGACATGTAAAGAAAGAACGGCTTGCCGTCCGCAACCGCCTGGTCGACGGATTTGTTGGCTTCGATCGTGAGTGCTTCCGTCAGGAAAACGTCTTTGCCGTGGTAGCTCTCCAAACCGGGCACATCCCAGACGCGATCGCCCTTCCGCCATACGGCGCTGAACTTCTGCTTCCCTAGAAAGCTGCCGGGGCCACCTGCGGCGTGGCCAGCGATGTTGACGTCGAAGCCGACGTTCCGTGGATCACTTCCGGGAGTGCCGATCGCGCCGAAATGGGCCTTCCCGACATGGATCGTGCGATAGCCGGCTTCGCTCAAATAGGCAGGCAAGGCTTTGGCATGGACCGTCCGCTCGATGTCCGGCTCCGGGCTGAGTCCATTGACGTTCCACAAAGGAAAGGCAAGTTGTGAGTGCCCCCGATCGTTGCTCGCATTTTTCCTGAGCGTCCAGTTGGTGACCCGGTGTCGAGCGGCGTTGAGGCCGGTCATTAGACTCACTCGTGTCGGCGAACAGACACTGCACGCATATGCCTGGGTGAACTTCATGCCTGCTCTGGCGAGCTGCTCCATGTGCGGCGTGCGGTAGCGACGGTTGAAGTCGGTGACTTCCGTGTGAAACGGCACGGAGGTGTCTTGCCAGCCCATATCGTCGACCAGAAACAAGACGATATTCGGCCGTTTTGATGATGACGCCTCCTCAGCCAGCGCTGCAGGCTGCGCGAAAACGCAGATTGCGCACACTACGAGAAGCCAATAGATGGGTCGGTCAAGTGTGAACGTCATGGCGTAGGCGATTCTTTTTCATTGATCTTGTTCTGCTGGTCCCGCATCTCAAGAATGGCCTCTGCAAACGCCTTGCCGATGAGTGCGAAGGTTTTGGCGCATCCCAGATAGTGATAACCGGCATTGGATGCTCCACGTGCCCGGAGGGCAACTTCCTTCTGGCATACGAATTCCGCTTCGTACTTTCGCACGTATTCTCGCTTCTACTCCTTTGACATAGAAACATTAGCGTTAGCAGCGTTCTTGTTCTCTGTCCTCAGCAGATAAGCCATCTGTCTTACTTTCTGGTACTTTGCCTGGATGGCGGCGAGCGGCTCATCCCAAAACGGCGACGTGGGGACTGCCATGACGTTGCCCTTGAACTCTGGCAGCGCGGCAGGTGCGGCCATCGCCTTGCGAAACTCCAAGTTTCCCTCGTTCGCGTCTTTGCCACCTACGCCCATGACGCCGATCACAAACGGCATCTTCGGGGCGTCGAGATCCTTGCGTACGTCACGAATGAAGTGGGCCATCCATTCGCTGTATTTGGTGAACCGATTGCCGGAGGCATCCTTTGGCAGAACCGGGTAGACGTCACGATTGACCATGTCGTTGAAGCCCTGGAACCAGACGAAGCCGGAGATTTCATGTCCCTGCTTGGGATCATAGTCCGGAACGATGCGACCGATGTCGCTGAGCACGTATTTGACGTGCTTCAGCATCAGCCGGTAGTAGTGGCCTGAACCACTTTCGGGGCGGCGCTCCTTCTCAATGTCGTTCTCCGTCCGTGGGTACACGCCGGCGCTCGGCGGACGGAAGTCGTAGAAGAGAGACTTGCCGCCCCAGGCCGTCTTGATGATCAGAACGGGCTCCTCGAACGCTTCGTCCATCGTGATACCAAACGTAAACTCGGGACCAATCTTGCCGCCGTCTTCAGACGGGTTGGGCCTCGACCCATAACCAGCAGTGAGCTTGCCATATCCCTCGCTATTTTCTCCTCTGCGCCCTGTGAGATAGGAAATCCAAGCCCCATCGCAGATGCGTGGAGTGCCATCCGCGTTTCGCATTTTCTTCAGAAGCGGGGCGGTCTTCGGATCGTCACCGATATAATCGAACGTCTCGACTTTCGCGTGACCTTCCATATTGGATTGACCGACCAGGATGAAGACCTTGAGCGGCTTTTTGGCGTCGGCAACTGCGGACGACACCAGAGATAGGAAAACAAGCACGAAGGCGACGGGTATTCTCACGAAGTAATCTCCTTTGAGTTTGGGTTGACGATCTGAGCGGACAGGATCTGGCGAATGACAAGCAGATCCGCAACTGCTCTTTCGACTTGAGGAGTTTGATCATGGCCTTCCCCATCCCCGCGCCGATCTCGTAGTGCGTGATACCGTTGTGGTTCCAGTGGTAGCCAAAACCCGAAGGTGACTCGGACTTGTCGCGGTACATCGGTCGCGTATCGACCACCGCAACGTTTCCCTTGTGGCCGGGGTACTTCTCGAAGTCGGCAACTGCGCCCTGGGCGTTGATCAGGTCCAGCCCGACGCCCTTCACCTCGGCGCCGCCGATCCCGGTATTCGCGATGACAAAGGGCAGGTCCTTGCCGAACTCGCTCCGCACGTCCGTGATCAGGTCGACCAGATTGGCTTCGTAATCAGCGACACCTTTCTCGGTGCGGTCGTTCCACCCCTGATGCCATCCGAAGCCCGCGACCTCGTAGTCCCGTCCCGCGTACTTGGGGAACTCGGTGCCGAGATTGCCCAACACGTGCTTCACCGTGCGGAGCATGTGGGGCCACATGTAACCGACCTCGCCACCCCTACTGGCTACGGCGGTTGGCGACCGCCAGTCGGTCTGCAGACTCGTCCCGCCGGTCGCGACCTTGATGAGCAATACATCCTGCTCCAGCGCGTTGCCGACGACATGTCCGAAGCCGTACTCCGGTCCGTTCCAATTCCCTTTGCCGAAGCCGACGGTGTGACGTCCCTTCTCGGTGTGACCCTCCGTCAGTTGTCCGGGATTCTTCTTGTCCTTGAAGACCTCAATGCGGGAGTAGACACTCACGTCATCGCGGACGAGCCACTCGCCGTCGCCGTCAACCAGTGGGTCGGTCCCCTGCGGCCCGAAGGTTTCGGGCATCGTCTTGACCGCCCAGGCCAAGCCTCCGATTCCTCCCGGAATCTCACGGCGATTCGTCGCCGACTGCGGTTGATTCTGATCGTACTCAGGATTGAGCCCATCCCGAGTCTTGCCATGGCCAACCATGTTGGACTGCCCGGCGAGAATAAAGACCTGGACTGGTTGATCGGCTGCTGAGGCGGACAGCGTTGGAGTAATACACACCAGAACCAAAGAGAACGCGAGATTGAGATAGCTTCGTGTCGATTTCATGAGATGCCTTTCCACAGGAGCCCGGGCAATCAAGGGCTCTGACGATCGTATCGCGTCGTAATCTTTCACAGGTCGTTCGCGAATCCAGCCTGGACCAGGCGCTTCTCACCCCCGCACGGGACGTCACGCCCGCACGGCTGGCCGAAACGGAAGCCTGGCTGAAAGTGGCTGGCCCGAACAACATAGCAGTAAAGTCGGCGGAGTAGGCCAATCTCGAATGCAATCGAAATGTGCAACCGAAACGAGACCTGCTCCCATCATTCCATTCATTGTTTCATTGTTCTACAGGAACGCGTCGCGGAGCTGGTCGAGGAACTTGGGGCATTCGACGCGGGGATCGCCGGATTCTTCGTACTCGAGCACCACGTAGCCGCGGTAGCCCACGCCGCGCAGGATCTCCGCCAGGCGACCGAAATCGGCGGGCTCCTTCTTTCGATTGGCGCCCGTTACGACGACCTTCACTTGCACGTTGATGGCATAAGGCGCGCAGCGGGCCAAGTCGCCGTAGATGTCGTCCGTATGGAAGTTGCCGGTGTCCAAGTTGACGCCGAACCAGGGACTGTCGACATCCTTCACCAGTGACAACAAGCCGTCCGCCGTGGCCGTAGGACCGCCGTGGTTTTCCAAAGCCAGGTGAATGCCGTGTTGCCCCGCATACGCGCAGCATTCCTCCAGTCCAGCGACCATCAGGCGATGGCTTTCCTCTGGACTGATGCCGCTTTTGACATGTCCCGCAAACACGCGTATCACCGGCGCGCCGAGGATTTCGGCGTACTCGATCCAGCGTTTGACATTCGCGATGTTTTCCTCGCGCGCCTTGCCGGCGGGATGACCGAAATCGTTACCCACGGCCGTGCCTGAAACGTCCAGGCCGAGCTGAAAACATTGTCGCTTGAGCCGGCGCAGGTATTCCGGTGTCGTGGGATTCGGGAAGTAGTACGACGTGAGTTCGGTCCCTTCCAACTGCATCTCGGCGCAGTCGTTAATAAAATCAGACATCGTCAGTTTGGCAACGCTACCGCTGAGCAGTCTACGGTAACTGTACGCGGCGAGACTGAATTTGAACTTCGGTTCTCCGTTTCGTTTCACGGGTTCCGAAGCGGTTAGCCGCGGCTGAAGACACGTCGTGGCGGTAAGGGCCAAGGCCGACTGACTGAGGAAATCTCGACGCCGCATGATGACTCCACATGGAATTTAGTCCGATAACGCCAGGTTCCGTCCTCATATAAGCGCGCAACGCAAACGAGTGGGCTACCGACGTCCGGCTACACTTGCTTGCGCTACGTGCTTGTATTCTTGCGTCTTGCCGCAAAGTTGGCGCTGTCCAATTAGTATTGCCTACGAAAAAACGTTTCGTCCCGCTGACATTCTCGTTCATGGTATGCCAAAATACAAGTTCGTGCCCTCAACCGATTGTGCGTACGGGTCACGGTCCGATTTGCATCACGATTCATGCCAGGGGAGATACCGCGTGAAGTTTGTCCATGCCTGCCTTGTGTTCCTGACCGCGGCGGTGCTCGTGCCGGTCAACCGTGCCGATGCGAAACCGCCAAATATCCTCTTCATCTTGATCGATGACCTGGGCTGGATGGACCTGGCCTGCCAGGGAAACCGGCTGGTCGAGACGCCGCATATCGACCAACTGTCGCGGCAGGGAATGCGATTCACCGACGCCTACGCGGCGGCTCCGGTTTGCTCGCCGACGCGGGCCGCCATCGCAACCGGCCTGGCACCGGCACGCGTCCGCATTACGAATCACATGCCGGACCGCCCACAATTCACGCCCCCCAACGCCACGCTCGCCCCCGCCGCGACCGTCGAGCGGTTGTCGCACGATTACGTCACGATCGCGGAACGACTGCGGCAGGCCGGGTACGATACCGGCTTCTTCGGCAAGTGGCATTTGACGTCGCGGGAAGAGCCGGACTATTATCCGGACCGGCACGGCTTCGAAGTCAACGTGGGCGGCTGCTCGTTCGGCGGTCCGCCGACGTTCTTCGATCCTTACCGGATTCCGACCATCACCAACCGACAGCCAGGCGACTACCTGCCGGACCGCCTGGCGGACGAAGCCATTGAATTCATGCGCACGCGGCGCGACAAGCCGTTCCTCGTCTGCTTGTGGAACTACACGGTGCACTGGCCCATGGAAGCGCCGCAGGCTTTGCTGGACAAGTACGCCACGCGAACCGGTCCGGGACTGAACGACACACGCTATGGGGCCATGATCGAGGGCATGGATCGAGCGATTGGGCGCGTCTTGCATTCTTTGGACGAGTTCGGATTGTCCGACGACACATTGGTCGTCTTCACGTCGGATAACGGAGGATTCGGCGGGGTCGCCGACAACCGTCCGCTGCGCGCTGCCAAAGGGCACTTGTACGAAGGGGGCATTCGCGTCCCCTTGATCATTCGCTGGCCGGGCCGCGTCAAACCGGCGACGGAGTGCAGCGAACCGGTCATCAGCATGGACTTCTATCCAACGATGCTGGACGCGGCAGGGGTTCTCGGCAAAGAAGAAACGTTCGACGGTGTCAGCCTCACCCCGCTATTTGCTGACCACCCAACGCTCGGCCGAGACGCCCTTTACTTCCACTACCCCAACTACGCGTGGCACCGTTCGAATCGCTTGGGCGGCGCCATTCGCCAGGGCCGATTCAAATTGATCGAGCGATTTGACGATCAGTCTGTGGAACTCTACGACCTGACTACCGACCTCGGCGAACAGCACAATCTGGCCGGCCAGAAAAGGGAACTCGCCCGCCAGCTTCAACAGCAACTCGCCGCCTGGCGTGAAGAAGTCAACGCCGCCATGCCCACACCGCGATAGGCAGCATCATTCCCCGCAATACTGGGCAGAGGCGTCAAGGTAGGGCGGGCATCCTGTCCGCCGCAGAAGGTTCCTACGGAACATCGCAAGCTGGAAGCGTACGCCACGCCACCAACTTTCAGTGTCAAGGCCGGCAAGAAGCCTAGCGGGCGACGGGCGCGGTGGCCGAGGCCTGTCGAACTTGCGAACGGGATTGCGTGGTGCCGGCCAGGAAGTTGTCGATTTGAGCTGCCTCGCGCAACTGCTCAAACTTTTTTGCCATGGCGATCCGCAGCTTCTTTTCGTAGAGATCGCGCTGCAATTCCCCCTTCACGTCATCAAACTCCTCGGGGGACACAACCGGTTCCGTGCGGCCCAGGCAACGCAGGATGATGAACTGGTCGGCCACAGCGATGATCTGGGAGAGTTGACCGGGCTTCAATTTGAAGGCTGCCTCCTCCACATTCGGCTGTCCGCTGTAGCGACGAATCGGAGGCACGCGGCCGTTGTTGGCGCGCGACGCCGGTTCCACAGAGTATTCGTGAGCCAACTCGCCGAAGAAATGGTCGGTGGGGTTGTTCCGTGCCATCTCCCAAACCTTCTGTGCCTGGCGATGGTTGCTGAGTACGATTGCCAGCACTTGCACGCGTTCGCCGTAGTTGGATTCAAAGCCCTTCTGCATGTCGGTTTGATCCACCACCACGCCTGACTTTACCAGATTCTTGAGGGCCACCGTCGGCCAGACGGCGTCGCGGACATACAGGTCCACGGTCAGGCCCTCCGGTTCCGTGACCGCAGCCAGCCAGGCCTCGGTATTGGGAGTTTGATCTTTGTTGATATAGCCGTAAGATTCGGCCGCCCGCGCGATCTCCGCGTCGATGTCCTGGTCGGTAACGGCAATATTGGCTTGCTGCAACGCCTGCACCAGTAGAGACCGATTGATCTCGCCATCCAGGATCTCCATTCCGTGACGGCTGATGCATTCTTCCGACAACTGCTGAATCGTGATTTGCTTGCCGTTGACCAGCGCGGCGACGCCAGGATACTGCTGCTGTTTGGCTGCGTCGTTGTAGACGTTGACGATATCAGCTCGCTGTTGCAGCTCTGCGAAAATCTTCCCCGAGGCCTCGCGCAGTTTGTGGTCTTCGATGCGCTGGGTCAGCTGGTTGGAGATGGCAAGCTGATTCTTGGGGTCGACCTTGGTCGCCGGCAGATGCCGTTCGCATTTCAAAATGATGTACTGATTGCCGACCTGGATGACCGGCGACACTTCCCCTTCCCGCAGCGCGAACGCCACCTTTTCGACTTCAGGATCGCCAACGTGCCGGCGAATCGGCGGAATGATGCCGCCAACGCTGGCGCTGCTGGTATCTTCCGAAACTTTCTTGGCCTGTTCGGCAAACGTACTGGGGTGGGCCGCCAGGTATTTCTGCCAGTCCTGCGCCGCATCCAGTTGGCTCAGGACGATCATCCGCGCTTCAACCTGCGGGCCATATTCCGATTCGTAGGCCTCGTTCAGTTCCTGCTGCGTGACAACAATCTCGCTGGCAGCGAGTCGGCGCAGGGCCAGCATGGGCCAAACGATTTCGGCGCGGTACTTGCTCGCTGGGATGTTGCGTTCGCTGTCCAGCATCTGCAGCCAGCGGTCCACTGACAAACCGAACTTCGAAGCGATGCGCGTGATCTCGTCTTCCACATCCTGCTGCGTGATCTGGATCTGCTTGTCGCGGCAGGCCTGCAAGATCAAATGTTGATTCACGATCGATTCGAGGATCTCTTCGCCGTAGCGGCGCAGGCATTCGCGCGCCAGGTCCTGCCGCGTGATCTGATGGCCGTTCACCACCGCCATCACCGACGGCGGTGCGTTCGGATTGGAAGCCTGCTTCGGAGCGGCCGCGGCACTGGCGGCGCGAGCCGTGGAAATCGGCGCTTGCGCCTGGACCGGTCCCGGTCCCCAATAGGCGCGGATGGCGACGCAAACCGCGACGAGCAAGACTGCTCCAAACAGCAGCGAAAGATGCGATTTCCAGTTCTTGAACAATCCGTTGCCGTTCGCTTCTTGCTTTTTTGCCATTTCGGTTACTCCATTAACCGACGAATTAATTCGAATTCAAGACCGTGCTTCCATTCGCGCACGATCCTTGCCCGATTCGTGGCGGAGTATAGGAAGCTGCCCAATCAAGGTCAAGAGAAACCGCACCACAATGCCCCTACGGTTGATAAAACAGGCAAACTCCCATCCCATCCATGACCTGTTATCGATTGACTGGCACTTGGATTTCACGTTAAACTAAGGCAGCCTCCACTAAACTCAACTCTTGTACAGGTTTACATGATGAGAGCTCTCGACCGCGCTGTGCTAGCGTGTTTTGCAATGGTTGCCCTGGGCTACGGATACAGCCACGCCCAAATACCCACCGCGGAACTCGACGGCATCTTCGTCGACGACATCGACGCCCAACACGTGGGCACGTGGACCAATTCCACCAGCGTCAAGGGCTACATCGGCGCGGGTTACATTCATGCCTCGAACTCGGGCCTCGCACGTTTCGAATTGAAAGTCGAGAAACCGGGGCCCTACCATGTTCTGGTGGCCTACACGTACGGCTCGAATCGCTGCCCGAAGGTGCCGGTGGAGGTGATCACCGAGGCTTCAGAGGACCTGTTCCACATCGATCAAACAAAAACGCCAGTCGGTTATGCATCGTTCCACGATCTGGGAGCATTCGATTTGCCGGCGGGGAAGCTGCAAGTCGTGGTCAGCGCCGAAGGCACTACCGGCGCGGTGATCGCCGATGCAGTTCAACTGCTGACTGCGAGGGAGTTGGAGAACGCCCGCAAGAATGTGCCTCAACCGCGAGCCAACGTTCCGGTGGCGAAGAAGAACGCGCCGGCCAAAAAGGCGCCTCCCGAGTACGTTCCGAAACTGAACAAGGTCGCGACGCGGGGGAAAACGCTGACGCCCGCCGAGCTCGATAAGCTGATCGAACCGTTCCTGGGCAGCACTCCACCGGACGCGATTGTCGATGACGCCACCTTCCTGCGCCGAATTTCGCTCGACGCCGTGGGCCGGCAGCCAACGGTGGACGAACTCCAAGGCTTCCTGGCGGACACGTCTGCCGAGAAGCGGCAGCAAGCGGTCCAGCAGTTGCTCGCGTCGAACCATTACGGAGAGAACTGGGGGAACTACTGGAGCGACGTCATCAAGTTTCGGACTCCACAACCGCAACTGACGTTCCTCAACTACGAGCCGTTTCGAGAATGGCTCGCGGAGGCGTTCAATCAGAATCGCAGTTGGGACGAGATAACGTTCGAAATCGTCACGGCCAGCGGCAAAGTGGCTCAGAACCCCGCCGCCACGTTCGTCGGTTTCCATCAGGCGGACAAATCGCGCCTGGCGGCGGAGACCACGCGTATCTTCCTGGGCACCCAGATCCAATGCGCCGAATGCCACGACCACAAGTTCATCGACATGCCGATGGAAACGTTCCATCACTTTGCCGCGTTTTTCGTCCGTACGGACGCGGCGCTGCCCTGGAACGACAGCAGCCAGATCGAAGTGAAAAGCAAGAAGGCCGGCGAGCACAAGATGCCGGGCGGCAAGGGGGGGATGGAAACCATCGCGCTAGAGGTCGGCAAGGCCGACTGGGGCACGGCGGACTTGCAGCGACGCGAATCGCTGGCCAACTGGATCGTCTCCCCCACGAATCCGTGGTTTGCCAAAGCGTACGTCAATCGCATCTGGGCACGCATGATGGGCCGCGGTTTCTGTGAGCCGGTCGACGAAATCGGCGAACTGGCCGACGTCGTGATGCCCGAGGTCCATGCCGCGTTGGCCGAGCATTTCCGGGCGACCGGCTACGACACCCAAGCTTTGTTCTCCCTGATCGCGGCGACGGAAGCCTACCAACGCGCTCCGCAATCGTTTAGCGACCAGGCGCAGAAATTACTCGCCATCGATCAGCGCGTCCGCCGTTTGCGCGGCGACGAAGTCTTTGACAGCCTGGCGCGCGCCACGGAATTGCCGAATGTGACACCTCCGCCGCCGAAGGCAGCTCCCGGTATCCGTTTCCCACCGCCTCCGAAAAGCACGCGGGACCTGGTGAACGAGGCTTACGGGTTCGATCCTTCCCTGCCTTCGAATCTCGTCGTCCGGTCGATGAAGCAGGCGATGTTTATGATGAACAACGATCAGCTGCAGGCCCAGATCAAAGCGGACGCCGACACCATCCTGGCCTCGATCCTGAACGAACAGTCAGACAACGACCAGGCCGTGGCAGATTTATACTTGCGTGTCCTGGCGCGACCACCCGAGCCGCGCGAACTGGAAATCCTTCGCCAGCACATCGCCAAAGTCGGCGATCGGCAGGCCGCCTTCGAAGATATCCTGTGGAGCCTGTTGAATTCCGCGGAGTTTACCTCCAAACCATAACCACCATCAGCTCGTCACGCATGTCGGCTCGGCGGCATCGCGTGCTCGACACGATCCTTTGCCTTGAGGTTCGCCATGCAACGTAGTTTCGTCAATGTTTGTAACACGGGCCGCGAAGTCACCAGCCGCCGCGGTTTCCTGCGAAACTTGTCGCTCGCCACCATGGCCGCCACCGCGACTCAATTGAGCTGGCGGGACATGCTGGTCGCGCGGGCCAGCGAACTGCAGAAAAAAGGGAAGTCGATGATCCTGTTGTGGATGGACGGCGGTCCCAGCCAGTTTGAAACGTTCAATCCCAAAATCGGCTCAGCGAACCAGGGCCCGGCCAAGGCGATCAGCACCAGCGTTCCAGGGGTGCAGTTCGCCGAAGACTGGCCTGAGACGGCGAAGGTCATGGACAAGATCGCGCTCATCCGTTCAATGAACAGCAACGAAAGCGATCACTTTCGCGCCATCAAGCTGGTCCGCACCGGCTATCCGATCAAACCGACGATCAACTATCCGACGTGGGGCTCGGTTGTTTCACACGATCGCTATGACCCCGACTTTGCCTTGCCGGCTTTCGTGCGCGTTGGCAAACCGCGGATCAAGACGCGGGACGTCAATTCCGGGGTACTCGGCGCGCGGCATGAATCGTTCAAGATCGATGAACCGGGTTCGCTTCCCGACGATGTCTTGCCGACCGTCGCGCCGGATGTCTTGCGTCGCCGGCTCGACCTGTCCGCCCAGTTGGACGATGAATTCGCGCAACGGGGCGGCGCCCGAGCGGTGCAGGAAAAGCGAGCGGTCTACGAGCGCACCAGCCGCTTCGTGCTCAGTCCGCTCCTCAAGGCATTTGACCTGTCTGGTGAAAACGAGGCCTTGCGCGACGCCTACGGTCGCACGACGTTTGGACAGGGCTGCCTGCTGGCCCGACGACTCGTCGAATCTGGTGTCAGTTTCATCGAAGTCTTCAGTACGGGTAGTTTGAACGATCAAGGCTGGGACACGCATAAGAAGGGCTTTGCCGAGAATCCACTGCTGGCCCAGGAAGTCGATCCGGGCTACGCCACGCTGCTGACCGACCTGGCCGACCGCGGCATGCTGGACGACACGCTCGTCGTATGGATGGGCGAATTCGGACGCACACCCAAATTCAAGAAGGACGGTGGGCGGGACCATTACAGCAAGGGTTGGATCACGGCGCTCTCGGGCGGCGGCGTGAAGATGGGTCAGGTGATCGGCGCCACGGACAAAGACGGCGTCAAAGTCAGCGACCGCCCGGTTGGCGTCCAGGACCTGTTCGTCACGTTCTGCCACGTGCTGGGCCTGGACCCACACGACGAATACATCACCGATCAGGACCAACCCTTGAAGCTGGTCGAAGGGGGCGAGTTGATTACGGAGTTGTTTTGAGCCAGCCACGCTCGCTGTTTGTTTCTTTCCCGAACGACCGGGTGACGTCGAATCAGCCTCGTCGAGGAAGTTGTTTGACAGACGGTGGGACCTGGCTTAGCTTGAAGTAAGCGAACGGTCGCTGTGTGCAAAGTCCGCAGTTGTCAGCTGCCGCCACAGTCTGCATGCCGATCGCGCGACGTGAGTCCCAAGAGGGATTAGGCGGCAATGAACCATCGTCAGGCACGATTTCGTGGTCGGGAAGGGCGTACGGGACTCACGTGCCGGCGACTTCCCCGGTTTGAAATGCTCGAGCCCCGACGATTCCTGGCGGGTTCGATTACCGGACAAGGTCAGATCGAACGCATTGCTGGCAATCCGAGCCTGGGCTACAAGAGTCTCTATGAGTGGGACTTGTTCCTGTCGCCAAGCGACGAATCTGTGATTGGACCGAGCCGGCGTTTGGGCGCCCCTCCGGGACAGTTGCCGAGAGGCGACGGCTTTTACGAAATCGACAACTTGCCGGCCGGCACGTATTCCGTCCTGCTGAATCAGCCGGACTTCTTTGCATCACCCAAGGTCGTACCGGGCGTATCGATCGTTGACGGACAGCAGACGCAACTGGACGTGAATCTGGACGTTGATTATTCGACATATTTCCGCGACGGCGGCGAGTGGACGGATTGGGGACCGTGGGATTGGTACCAGACCTTCATTGCGGGCGGTACGTCGATTCGAGGCGTCTCGTGGGTGCTGGCCGGAGCGGGATTGTACCGCAACAAGACCGCCGTCGTGAAGATCCTGGAAGACAACGGCGATCCGGACGTTCGTAATTGGCGAGTAATCGGCACCGGAAGCGACAACAACCTGGCCGCCGATTCGGACGAATGGGTGCGTTGGACTTCCGGAGAAGTTCCAACGACGCGCGGACATCGCTATGCCGTTAACATCCATATCGATGGCGGACTGGCAATCTATAAACGCGACAAGGATGCGCAGAGCGATCCCTTCGGGCAGGCATTCGATGGCCACGGAGTTCCCCAGGAACTGGATTTGAATATCACTGTCTTTTCCGACCGCAAACAAATGGTAACGCATACCAGCAAGTCCTCGGGCCCCGGCGCGTTTGACGGCGGACGGTTTGACAATCGCTGGGGCCAGACGTTTGTGGCCACCGGACGGGCGCTGGCGTCAGCCGACCTTTTCGCGGCAAGCGGCGAAGACGACGTGATACTGACCTGGACCGTGCGTGAAGGCGGTCCGGGCGGCCCCGTAATTGGCCCCTCAAAAACAACTCGCGGTACTTACTTCGCCTCCACGACCGACCTGATCGGCGTCAGCTACAACCCACATGAAATCCCCCTGATACCTGGAAACACGTACTACATCGAAGCCTACAGTGCTGGTGGCTTTACCCCGTTCGCCATGCAGCCGTGGGAAACGTATCCCGACGGCAACGCGTTCCGGAACGGGTCCTCCACAGCCATTGATCTTTCTCTCACGATCCTCGAGTACAGTCCGGCGAGTGTCGTCGACCAGCACCTGTTTTACAACGGATCGGCGTTCGACGGCGATGATCCCGCTGCCAATGCGGCCGACGACGACGCAATCCCCTTTGGGAAACAGGCGCTGCTGCCGAGCGGAACTGCCGGTTTCGCAAACTACTCCAGCTTTGAAGCAGGCCTCAATGGCGTCATGCTCGACATCCAGAATCTGGCCCAACCACATTCGCTGGGCGTCGATGACTTTGTCTTTCGGGTCGGAAACAGCAGCGACACTTCTGGCTGGACCGCGGCCCCCGCTCCAATTGGCGTCTCGGTGCGGGAGCAAGCAGGCGTGCTGGGGAGTGATCGCGTCACGCTGATCTGGAATGACAACGACATCCAGAACTCATGGCTGCAAGTCACCACAAAAGCCAATCAGGTCACTGGCCTGATCAAAGACCAAACTTTCCACTTCGGTAGCGCCATTGGCGAATCGGGCGACAGCACGTCGCACGCGCTGGTGAACGGTTTTGACTTTGCGGGCCCGCGTGACAATCCCACCGGTACAGCCGGCATCGAATCACGCTACGACTACAATCGTGACCGCCTGGTCGATGGCACCGACCTGGCGATCGCTCGCGATCACGTCACCCATTTCGATAACTCCCTGAAGCTGATCCCGGTTCTGCCGCCGCCTGCGATGTTACCGCTCGTGGTGGAACGATCCGGACCGCGGCGGATACGCGACGGGAGTGCAGAACCATGGTCATCAACGCGTCCAGGACAGGAGACCAAGACGTCCAGCCAACACAGCGAGACGAGCCTGTCTGTATCGACTACAGTCCCGCTTGGCCGCCGTCGCATCGATACCCGCTGGCTCGAAGCAACAGTCCTCGCCATACCTGATCTGGCTTCGCCGCTTTCCGATGATCTCGTTCAGCTTCTGGCTGCAGCCGCCGTGTAAATCGCGTGCCGCTTCGGGTCGCCAGGCGTTTCAATGCCTTTTATTCGGGTTGCTTGTCACCACTCACGCATTCAAGACCACTCGCGTTCCCAGCAGAAAATCCTGCAGGCTTCGGCAGGTGATTACCGTAACGACGATATTCACGGCGATGAAGAGGCTGGCCAGGGCCGTGATCAGATTCCCCAGCGGTACCAGATGCATTTCGGTGGTGATGGCGTCCACTACGAAGGTCCAGGACGGAATGAGCTGTATCAGGACCCGGATGGCCAATGTGACTTGGCTGGGCGTGAGGCCGTGCCGATCGACGATCCGCAGTTGGAACAACCGTTTCCCCGGTGTTGTCTTGCGCCACGATTGCAAGTAGGCCGCCAGCAATGGAATGGACAATCCGGAAAACGCAATGAACGTGCGCAGGAAGGCATTCTGAACATCGATGCCGTTGTTGCGGGCGACCTCTGAAAACGGCCAGTAGACGATTTGAATGGCCGCGTTCGCCAGACCAATATCGACCATCCAGGCAAACGCGCGAGGCACGCGACCGGCCACCGGAGGCGTTACGGGACAGACATCGGCCAGGTCAGCAAGCACGGCATCGTAATCCTCGTAGCGGTCATCCGCTTCTTTCGCCAGCAGCCGCTCCAGCACCTGTCGCCACGCCAACGGCACGTCCTCCGGCCACTCGACGGGAAACTCGATCGCCGCCGTTTCGTGCGTTTTCAGCCGCTCCTGAAGACTGCTTCCGCTGAACGTATACGGCAAGCGGCCGAAAGTCATTTCAAACAGCGTGACCCCCAGAGAATACATGTCACTGCGCAGGTCGCTGGACTGCCCGCGGACAACCTCGGGAGCGACGTAATTCGGCGTGCCTGCGATTCCCGCCGGTTGGTTTTCCTGCTCGGACAGACGGCGGGCGAGTCCAAAGTCAGATAGTTTGACCGTCTGACCATCCGCCAGCAGAACGTTTGCCGGCTTGATATCGCCATGAATGATGTCGAATTGCGCGGCATGTTTCAGCGCTGCGACCAGCTGCCTGGCAATTCGTACAACTTCCGTGAACGGTATCGGCCCCTCGGCCAGTCGCTCGGCAAGCGTTGGGCCGTTGACCAACTCCATCGCGAAGAACGGTGACTCTTCCTCCAGACCGACGTAATAGATGTGCACGACATTGGGATGGTTCACGCGGGCCTGCGCGACCGCCTCCTGCATGAGACGGTCGAGTTGTTGTTCTCCACCGCTGGAGAGGACGTCCGAGCGAATTACCTTCAGGGCCACGTAACGCTGCAAGGATTCGTCGAGCGCCTGGTAGACGCCGCCCATCCCGCCTTGCCCCAGTTTCCTTTGAATCTTGTAGTGCCCCAGTTTGTGACCGTGCGTCCAGCGCGACGGCAGTTCGGCAGGCAACTCGATACTGTCGTCGCCGTTCGGAGCGACAGCCAGCGTCTCGGCAGCGGCTTGCGCGATGACGGCTGCCGAATAGCGGCGACCACAAGCGTCGCAGGTGAGCTCTTTTGCTTTGGAAAAGCGAATCAATTCGCCGCACACACAGCGATAGCGCAGTTCGTTCTGATGGGCGTCGCTATTCATACGTGCTGTCCATTTCCTGCAGCCCCGCGCCTGCGAACCGACTTAAAATGCCGACGATGATACCGTCTTGGTCGACAAGAACGGCGTAACAATGGCGGTGATGGCAATAATATACAGCAGTGTGTACGCCACGCGGCGCAGCCGTGCCTTGGGCATCATGTTCCCGATCTTCAGCCCCACCGCCGCGCCCAGAAACATGACGGGAATCGCCAGCAACCCCGCGATCATCGGCTGGACCATCTCGCGTCCAAAGCACCAGAACAGCAAGCCGATGTGCGGAACAATGGCGCTCATGAACATGGCAAACAAAAAGGCACGGCTCTTGAGCGCCGACCACTTATGCGCCATCACCCAAACCACCATCACCGACCCGCCCATCCCGCAAAATCCCAGCAGGAAACCGGAAGCGGAAAACGTGAGTATTTCCCAACCCCAATGCCAGATTTCGCGCGGTTCGGCCCGCAGAACTCGTTGCACCAGCAAAACCATCAACAAAATTCCTCCGACAACCTGCTTGGTCACGTCCCGATCCAACGATTCGGACAGCCACAGCAGCGCCAGCACGCCGATGGGCAGTGTAACGAGTCGAACGATGGCCGGTCGCAACAGCAATTCCAGCGGCACTTCATGTCGCAGTCGCAGGGCCCCGTAACTGTTTTGCACCACGGCGCCGACCAGGCTGACCGAGATGGCTTCGGGCAGTGTCAGTCCCACCAGCATCAGCAGCGGGATGCCGAACAGCCCCGCGGCGAAACCAACGCTGCACTGCACGGCACTGCTGGCGAAGACAACCGCGGCGAAAGAAGCTGACGGGGAGAGTGTGAGTTCCATATCCCAGGGCCGCGAACGACGCGGCGTCAACAGGTGTGTTCGCCGCGGATGCGGAAAGCGATGTTCGCAACACGCATCGTCCGGCAGGCGGCGGACGTCACGTCCGAATTAAATCCCGTACAGCGGTTCCAGCTTCGCGCGCAGGTGCCGGACAAGCGGTTCGTGCGAGAGCGCTTCGCCGGTGACCAGCTTGCCAAGGTCCTCCGCCGCGTAGCATTGACCGCGGCGGTGGATGTTGCGCCCCAGCCACTCTTTCAACGGCGCAAACTCGCCTTGCGCGAACAGTGCCTGCAACCCGCCCAGTTCCTGATCGGCCTTGGCAAAGAACTGTGCGGCGTAGAGGTTCCCCAGCGAATAGGTCGGAAAGTAACCGATCAATGCGGCGCTCCAATGAACATCCTGCAACACGCCATGGGTATCGGACGGCGGCTGGATTCCCAGGTACTTCTGGTATTTTTCGTTCCAGGCCGCGGGGAGATCGGCGACATTGAAATCATCGTTGATCAATGCCTGCTCCAGTTCGAAACGGATGATGATGTGCAGGTTATAGGTGGCTTCGTCCGCTTCCACTCGAATCAACGACGGCTTCACGGCATTGATCGCAAAATAGAAGTCGTCCAGCGACACGTCCCGCAGCGCGGTGAATCGCTGCTGGGCGGGTGGGTAAAAATGCTCCCAGAACTCGCGGCTGCGCCCGACGAAGTTCTCCCACAAACGCGATTGGGATTCGTGGATCCCCAGCGACACATCTTTGCCCGGAGGCAAACCGTACCAGTCATCCCGTAAGCCTTGATCGTAGATTCCGTGTCCGGCCTCGTGCAATATCCCGAAGAACGCGGACGAAAAGAAGCGTTCGTCATAGCGAGTCGTGATGCGGCAGTCCCGCGGCCCGACCCCGCAACAAAACGGATGGGCAGTCACATCCAATCGTCCCCGAGTGAAATCGAAGCCGATCGCCGCGGCGGCGGCCTTGCCGAAGACTTCCTGGTCGGCGGCGGGATAATGTCGCGTCAGGATTCCTTCATCGGGGCGGCGTCGACTTTCGCTGATGGCCGCCACCAGCGGCACCAGGCCTTTTCGTAACGACTCGAGTACCCCCGCGACCTGGCTGGTTTTCGCGCCGGGTTCGTAGTCGTCCAGCAGCGCGTCATAGGGGCACTCGTCGTAGCCGACCGCCAGGGCCTGCTGGCGTTTCAAATTGATGATCTTCTGCAGTTGCGGCTGAAAGCTGGCGAAATCACCATTCTTCCTCGCTTGAATCCAGGCCTGCTGCCCCAGTGACGACGCCTGCGCCAACGCCTCGACCAGCGACTGCGGCACCTTCGACTCCTTGTCAAACGTGCGTTTCAATTCGCGAATCGTCGCACCCGTATCGCTGTGCGGGTCACTGGCGAGCGGGCTCTCGGCGAGTTCCCCGAGCCAGTCGCCCAGCCGCGCGGCCGTGTTGCGCTGATGAACCAGACCGGCCAAATGCATGATCTGCTCGGCGCGGTATTCGCCCGCCTGTTCGGGCATCAGGGTCTGCTGATCCCATTCGACCAGCGATTGCACGGACTGCAAGAGGGCCGTTTCCTTCACATAATCGCACAGCTTTTCGAAAGTCGCCTGATCCGCGTCTGACATATCGGCTCCTGTTTACGCTTGCGGGAAAACGCCGAATGTACACGACCGAGCCCGTTTGTTCACGTAGGGAATCGGATATAATCGGGCGAATGTCAGATTCCCTGGACGCATTGGTCATCGCACCGCATCCCGACGACGCCGAACTCGGCATGGGCGGTGCGATTGTAAACATGTTGAACCGGGGCCGGCGCGTCGGGATCCTCGACTTGACCAACGGTGAACCGACGCCGCACGGCAGCCCGGAAACCCGCGCGGAAGAAACGGCGGCCGCCAGTCGGATTCTGGGAGTCACCTGGCGCGAGAACCTCGGCCTGCCCAATCGCTCGCTCGAAGCATCACTCGAAAATCGCGAATTGCTGGCGGGAGCGATCCGGCAAGCGCGGCCGCGATGGCTGTTCGCGCCCTACTGGGAGGACTCGCATCCCGACCACGTCGCCGCCACGCAGCTGATCGAAGCCGCCAGGTTTTGGAGCAAACTCACCAAGACCCAAATGCCCGGCGAACCCTTCCATCCGGACCGTATCTACTACTACTACTGCGTCCATCTGAAACACGCGCCCCAGCCGGCTTTCGTGCTGGACATCACCGCGGCATGGCCGCAGAAGCGCGACGCGCTGGCTTGCTACCAGAGTCAGTTTGTGCAGGGCCGGCTGCAAGCGTCGCCCACTTTCCTGGAGACGCAGCGAGACAAGGCGGCCTACTGGGGAAGCCTGATTGGGACGGCTTACGGCGAACCCTTCGCCAGTCGGGAACCAGTCGGCCTGACAGCGATGGACGGTCTTTGCTGAGTTGCATGCCGAAGCAGCTTTGCCAGGACAGATCCTGGCCTACACACGCTCGGCGTTACAGGTTCACGTCGCGGGAACGGCGGCGCTGATCGGAAATGATCTGGTAGCGTTCGCGGACGCCCCAGTACATCCAGCCTAAGTAGATGTTGCCGCTGAGTGACGCGAACAGCACGAGTGTTGTGAGCATCAACGGCACCCAAGGATCTTCCTCGTTCTTGGACCTGCTGTCCGCGCCGGAATAGGCATTGGCCAGCGATCCGGGATTCGTCGCTCCCACCGGGAGCGGCACCTGGTATGTCGGCGTGGTGGCTGGCGAGGGATTGGATGCCACCAACATCGACTGCGGCGTCTGCTGTTGTTGCGCTGGTTGCTGCTGTTGTTGCGGTGTCTGCTGTTGTTGCAATGCCTGTTGCTGCGGGACTTGCGGCAGCGGCTGCGTCTCGGGGGTGGCGGCGTTTGGTTGATTGAAATTGGAGTAAGTCGAGGACGGTTGCGCCGGCGGTGCCAGGACGTTCTGGCCGGTCTGAGGAGTGAACGTCGGAGCGGTTGTTTGGTTACTAAAACGCGGCGGCTCGCTGAACCCCGAAAACGGCGATTGACCGTTCTGGGAAGTTGCTTGATTGGTACCTGTCGAAAATTGCGTGGTCGCCGTGTTGGCCGGGTTGTTATTGCTGCCCGCTGCCGAGACATTTCCGTTGAAGCCGGGCGGCGTGGTAAAGTTTGAACCCGCCGGCTGCGTGGTGTCGCGCGCCTGGCCGAAGGTGAAGGATTTCTCGTTGGCGGCGGGGCCCGTCGACTGCCAACTGTTGTCGTCCACCACGATCGAGCGTCGATTGTTGGGTTGCGTGTCGGCTGGCTGGTTGGTTTCGGTCGAACCGAGATTCCGGTCCGGAGCACGAGCGGTAACGGCGAACCGCGAATCGCCGACAAGTTTCGGAGCTTCGACCGCGATCCCGCTGCGGTCACCGGTAATCTCGACGTTTTCAGAAATGGGAATGCGAATCCGATCCGCTGTTGAGTTACTCGCGGGCTGATTGCTGGCTGCCTGAGTGTTCGCATTGGAGTCATTCGCCGCGGGCGTAGTGCTCTTGAACATGGGCGGATTGCTGAACGCTTGCGGCGCGAAACTCCTTGCCGGCTCCACCGGCGACTGCCCGCGCACTTCCGGTTCTTCGGCACTCACCAACGCAATCGTCTGTTCGCCCACGCGAATGCTGCAGCGACGCAAGCCGGCCGTATCGGGCGGAATATCGGAGACATATTCTCTCCCTTGCAGCATGGCCTGCACGTAATCGCGATTGATTTCGATCTGGAGTTCCAAATCGCCTCGCGGCGCCGTCTGCCAACTCGGCGCCGTCAACGGAACGCCCTGGCGAGGCACTTCGTCGTTGCCGATGCGAACGCGAACGCGGCGCAGGTTGCGGACATTGCCCGGAATCTCGCTGACCAACGATTGGCCGCGCAGCAGCGCGTCGACCAGACTCGGCTCGACCTGCACAATGTATTCCAAGCCGCCTTCCGGGGCGGGTTGCCAACCGTAGTTGATTCCCAGCGACATCCAGCCAAGCAACAGCGCTTGCGAAACCATAACTCTCACTCCGTTGAGATGATTACGAACGTTCGATTTCGTAGAGTACCCCGTTTCGCAAAACAGGGAAAGTGAGAAGTCAGCGTTGCAGAGTAAATATCGAGAACAAATTTGGGAAAACGCGAACCCGCTTGCAGCAGTGCTAGCAGCGCTATCGCGACGCCTGAAGTTGTGGAAGTTGTATTTGCGACGGGATCAACCAATCGCCGCAACCTGCGGGGGATCAGCGAGCGCTACTGGTCCTCTTGCCATTCCTGACTGGTTGGTCCGGGGTTCTGCTCGGACAGTTCGTCCAGTTCCTTGAGTTCTTCGAGCCACATGCGAATTTCGTTGTTGTATTCGCTGGACATGTTGCCGAACACCAATTGCCGGTGGAACGCAGCGGCCCCTTCCTTCAGCAGGTCAGCCGCCTCGGCGCTGGGAAACCGCCGCATCGGATCGGGCGCGATCAGACCGCGGCAGAAGTTCATGAGCAATTCATTAACCGTCACATCGTGGGGCAATAATTCATACAGTTGTTTCGGTAGCGCCCGTTTGGCCGCCAGCAGTTCCTTGTAGTTTGTCGAGTGATGAAACAGCGGCTGGCCGGACAGCAACTCGATCAGCACGTATCCCAGCGCGGCCAGGTCGCTGCGCGGCGTGATGTCGTTCCCTTCCAAGACTTCGGGCGCCGCGTAGGCGGGCGTGCAGGTACGCGTGGGAGGCGGATCGGCCATTTCAAACGCCGATCCGATATCGACAATCTTCGCGTGTCCGGTTCGTTTCAACATGATGTTCGACGGCTTTATGTCGCCGTGCACGATCTCTTCGCGATGCAGCGCCGCCAACGCCGCCAGGCAGTCACGTACGATTGCCACGGCGATACCGGGTTTCAAGCGCGGTTGCTGGGGACCCGCCGTCACAATGACGCGATTGATGTACTCCCAGCGACGATTGCTCACTCGGTCGCGAACCCGTTGCAACATGGCGGGGACCAGCAGTCGCTGGAGGTCGTAGCCGTCGACCCATTCCATGACCATCATGCGAATGCGGTTGCGATCGAGGAAGTTTCGCACGTCTAGCAAGTTATCGTGCTGGATCTGCGCGACGCGCGCCGCGATGTGGGCGCAGCGCAGCATGGCGGCATCGTATTTCTGCGCCGACTCGTAACGCTCCGGCGAAAAAATCTTTAATGCCACCGGCAATGTGAAACCATCGGCGCCGCGCCGTTCGGTTAGATAGACAACGCCCTGCCCTCCCGCTCCCAGCAGCTTGAGCAGCCGCTGATGGGATGTCCAGTTGAAGCGTTTGACGTCGACCAGCCGGTCATATCGCTCCAGCAGCTCGTTCGGGGCGCGAGCCGGCTGTTTGCCACCCGGGGTCACGGTGACATTGCGATCTTGTTGCGTTGTTGTAAGCATGATTATGAAGGATGCGATAAAACATTATGATTGCCATCGGAATGAACGTTTAAGTCTAATTGTAATTGATTTTGAAAGAAAACGTCCAGCCGAAAGTGGCATTCGCCGTCGTTTTGGACGCAACTTTCCGGTGGGGCATTTCTCCCGTTGCCAGCGTGCTCGCTGCCTTAAGCCCGCACGTAGCGATCCTTTGGCTTTGGAAAACCAAGGTTCTTGTCCACCACGTTCCAGAGCGTCAGGCCTTGCAGATAACGCGAAAGGTTCTCGCAAAAGAAGTCGGTCGTATCATCCTCTCGCCGCGCCGATTGGGCGCCGACGTGCGGCGTGATGATCACACGAGGCAACTCCCAGAGCTTGCTTTCCGGAGGCAGCGGTTCGACTTCGGTGACGTCCAGGCCAGCGCCGTAGAGATGTCCGGATTCAAGCGCGTCAACCAGGTCTCGCTCTACGACCACTTGCCCGCGCGCCACGTTGATCAAGATCGAATTCGGCCGCATCCGCGCGAATCTGGCCGCGTTCATCAGCCCTCGCGTCTGTGAGTTGAGTGGCACGCAGAGAACGACGATATCCGAGGCGGCGAGCAAGGTGTCCAGCTGTTCGGCGGGATACAATTCCGCGACCTCGGCAGGCTTGTCGTCGGGGAACATGTCGGTCGCCAGGATGCGGACCTTCCAGGGCGCCAGAACCTGGGCCACTCGACGACCATTTCCTCCCAGGCCTACAATTCCCACGGTCAGCCCGCGCAGGTCGCGCGTGGGAAGACGAAGGAATTCTCGCCTGGTGGCCGCGACAAAGAACGCCGGCAGGCTGCGCAGTACGCCCATGAGTAGCGCCAGGGTCTGTTCGGCAACCTGATCCGCGAACAGACCGGAGGCGCTGGTGACGACGATATTCGAGTGGATGACGGGGTCGGTCAGGCAATGATCCAGTCCGGCGGCCGACGATTGAATCCAGCGCAACCTGCCTTGCTGGACGACGTCTTTCCACGGTAGCGGGTGCACCTTCGCGTGCCCGCAAAAGATGTCGGCGTTGAGGATTTCCTGAGGGATTTCTTCTTGACTGGCTTCCACGACGTCCGCCGCGGGCGCGACCTGAAGGACCTGATCGATGTAGTGTTTTTTTTGAGGATAACAGAGTACTATTCGCATCTCGAAACCTGCCTTGTCCTGGCGGCCGGGGGTGGCGTTCACGCGGGCTGGCGAACCCGGACTGCCGGAAGTCCCGTGGCTGTACTATAGACATTCGACCGCCGAGCCGAAACGATCGAACGGAATCGCGATTGTCAGGCTTTGCAAGAGCCGTTTCGTCAGCAATAATACCATGTTTCACCCGAAGTCAATTTTCACCACCGAGGAGACTCCGTCCTGAATACTTCACGATACCGATTCGGCGTTTGTGCGGTCATCGCGATCGTGGCGTTGCGAGTTGTCATCGGCCTGCACTTCTTTACGGAAGGAGCGGCGAAGCAACGGGACCCGAAACCGTACTCGGCCGGGTTCCTGGGTAACGCCAAAGGACCGCTCGCCCCCCTCTATCACAACATGGTTTGGGATAAGGATGGTTACGCGCGGTTGAACAAGGACGCCACCGTCGACGCTTTCACTCGGTACCGCCAGGACGTTGCGAACCACTACGGTTTCGACGCCGGCCAGCAGAAGAAGGCCGACGCGACACTCGCTCGCTTCCGCAAGCAGATCAACTGGTTTTTCTCGGCCTGGGAGCCGGAGCTCAATGGATTTCTGAAGGGGGTCGAGCGGGTGCGGGCAAACAGCGAAGATGCGGCACGCAGCGAGGTCGAGTCGCTCGTGGAACAGTCGAACACGATCGCGAGTGACGTCCGTTCCCAGAAAGCGCCGCTGCTGGGAATTGTCGATGTCATGTGGTCGACATACGAATCCCAGATGAACGACATCGCCACGTTGGAGCAACGCCGGGCCGGCGAACTGGAACTCCCGCGCGCGGGACGCCGTTGGCTCGATTCGGAATCAATCGACGTGGTGATTCGCTGGTTCGACCTGATCATCGGCGCGCTGCTGATCCTGGGGCTGTTTTCGCGAACGGCCGCCACAGCGGGCGCGATTTTCCTTTTATCCGTCTGCCTGTCGCAATGGCCCGGTTCCCCCGGGGCCCTTCCCATCTGGCCGCAACTGATTGAGATGCTTGGTTTGTGGGTACTGGCGGCCTTGGCCGCGGGGAATTACGCCGGCTTGGACTTCCTGATCCACGCAGGCCGAATGCGATGCTGTCCGCCTCAACAGAAAGCGAGTTCTGAATGAATCCGAATCCTGAAGAAAAAGCCATCGGACGTGACAACTACTACGAAGCCGTCGGCGTCAACCGTCGCGACTTCATGAAGGAAATCATTGCCGCCGGCGCCGTGAGTGGAGCCGGTTTGGGCGCCATGTACTTCGGCTATGACACCGTTGCCGACCCCGTCAAGATCGGCGTCATCGGCACGGGCGACGAAGGTTGCGTGTTGCTGGGTGCGTGCAACCCCAACTACGTCAGCGTCGCGGCCATTGCCGACATTCGACCCTCCAGCATCCACCGCGCGTTTCACGGCGACTGGGCAAGTCCCGCCGCGCTCGCGGCCCGCCCCGGACTCAACAAAGTTTACGGCGAAAACGTCGCTCGCAAGACGAAAGTCTACACGTCGCAAGAGTGTGTCGACAACCCGGAATTGAAGGAATACAACCCGATTGTGGGCGGTTACGAGGCGCTGCTGGCCGACCCGGAAATCGAGGGCATCATCATCGCGCTGCCGCTGCACCTGCACGCTAAGGTTGCGGTCAAGGCCATGCAGGCCGGCAAACACGTGCTGACCGAAAAGCTCATGGCGCAAACGGTCGCGCAGTGCAAGACGATGAGTCTGGTGGCGGAGAAGACCGGCAAGCTGCTGGCCACCGGACATCAGCGGCACTATAGCATTCTGTATGACAATGCCGTGAATCTGCTCAAATGGGGAATTCTCGGAGAGATCCATCACATCCGCGCGCAGTGGCATCGAGGCAATTTGCCGGGGCGCGACAGCTGGGCGCAGGCCCTTCCCGGTGGTGAAGGGGGCCGCGACACGATCATGTCCGCGCTGAAGTCGATGAAGGAAAAGTATGCCCGCGGCATCAGCGATCCGAAGGAAGCCAACTTGATCGCTCAGCGCATCAAGCAATGGACAGCCTGGGATCTCGACAAGATCGTCAAAGCCGAAGATCACGGTTACGAAGACATCACGCTGGCCAACGGCCGCGAACGGACCGCGCTGGAGGAACTGGTGCGCTGGCGATTGTGGGAACGGACGGGCGGCGGCCTGATGGCGGAACTCGGCAGCCACCAGTTGGATGCTTCGACGATCTTCATTAGCGCCTTGCATTCCGCTCGGAGCGGCAAGCCGGAGATCATTCATCCGCTTACCGTGCATGCCGTCGGCGGCCGACACATTTTCCCGCTCGACCGCGACGCGGCCGATCACGTCTATTGCACGTTCGAGTACCCCGCGCCGGGCTATAGCCCGAATTTCGACGTCGGATACAAGGACCCGGTTTCCGATGTTCCAGGCGAGGACGGCATTCCATCGTACTCCGAAGACCAAAACAAGAAGATCGTCGTGACGTACTCCTCGATAAACGGAAACGGCTACGGCGGCTACGGCGAAATCATCATGGGCACCAAGGGAACCCTGGTGCTGGAAAAAGAATCGGAAGTCATGCTGTTCGCCAAGTCTTCCAATGCGAGCAAGGTTTCGGTTTCCGAAAGCGGCGCGACCTCAGTGATCGACACCCAGGCCAGCGGCCCCGCGGCGCCGGCCGCCAAGGCTGCCACCAGTGGTCCGGTCAGTCGTGGCTATACCGAAGAAATCGAACATTGGGCGTGGTGCATTCGGAATCCCGGTCCCGAAAACCTGCCGCGCTGTCGACCCGAGATCGCCGTTGCCGACGCGGTTATCGCCTTGACCTCCAACGAAGCCATCAAGAATTCGGCGAAGGGCGGCGGCTACATTCGCTTTGAAGACGCCTGGTTTGACATCCACAGTCCAGCGACTTCGGACGGGAGCAGCCTGGCCGAAACGATCGACGCATTGGTTGCCGGCCCGCTGAAGGACGAATTGATTAACGAATTCGGCTCGAAAACAACCTGAACCGGGATCAGTTGAACGAACGGAGTAGAACTCATGGAAAAGTGGCCCATCGGTGTTTTTACGAGTGTCGACGCGGGACTCGGCGTGAAACTGGAAGTGGCGCATGAATTGGGGGTGCCGACCATCCACTTGCACGCCCCCTCGAAGGCCGCGCGGACTCCGGAGAACGCCACCGCCTTCCTGGCTCGCCTGCAAGAACTGGGAATTACCCTGACCTGCGTTTTCGGCGGGTTTGAAGGAGAAAGCTACGCAGACATCCCCACGGTCTCCCGTACCGTGGGTTTGGTGCCGCCGGAAACGCGCGCGGAGCGAACTCAGGAAATGAAGGAAATCGCGGACTTTGCCAAGCTGCTTGGCTGCCGCGTCGCCGCCCTGCACCTCGGCTTCGTGCCCCACGATACGGCCGACCCCATGTACCAGGAAGTGATTGCGGTGACGCGGGACGTCTGCGATCACTGCCGCGCCAACGGCCAGGACTTGCACCTGGAAACGGGCCAGGAGTCGGCCGATGGCCTGCTGCAGTTCCTTACAGACGTGCAGCGAGACAACTTGTTCGTGAACTTCGACCCCGCGAACATGATCTTGTACGGTACGGGCGAACCCATCGCGGCGCTCCGCAAAATCGGCAAGTACGTTCGCAGCATCCACTGCAAAGACGGCAAATGGGCGGCACATCCGGGTGAAGAGTGGGGGCAGGAAGTGCCTCTGGGCGAAGGGGACGTCGGCATGGAGAACTATCTTCGCACACTCGACGAATTGGGGTATGCCGGCCCGCTGACCATCGAACGCGAGATTCCTCAAGATCCCGAGCGGCAGAAGGCTGAGATCGGACACGCCGTGAAGTTGCTTACGGAACTGAAAGCCAGGATCGGTTAACGCTCCAGGCTCGATCGATGGTGCCCCATGCGCGACACTTGGATCACGGCCGCAGGTCTTCCCAGGCGCCGAGTAACAAACTGGCCGCGCGGTCAATATCTTCTTCCGACGTGTACCATCCGCAACTCAGCCGAATCGTGCCGCGCGCGACGGCGTGCGAAAGCCCCATGCAGGCCAGTGTCGGGGACATCTGCGTCATGCCGCTATGACACGCCGATCCCGTCGACGCGCAGAGGTCCGGCAGCCGCGCCAGCAGTTCGCCACCAACGACGTCGGGAAAGTTCACGCTCAGCGTATTTGGTAAACGAGCTGCTTTCTTGCCGTTGACGGTGAGTCTTTCGCCAATGGTACTGGCCAGGGTGGCATACAGCCGATCGCGCAACATGGCCAGGCGTTCACCCGCGTCGTCCATCCCTTTCGACGCCAGCGACGCGGCCTGCCCCAACCCCATGATGTAGGCCACATTCTCGGTTCCCGGACGCAGGCCTGCTTCGTGCCCGGCGCCGCGCAGAAACGGCTCGATCGCCGTGCCGCGGCGGACGAACAGCGCGCCGATGCCTTTGGGCGCGTAGAGCTTGTGTCCAGTAATCGTCAGCAGGTCGACACCCAATTCGTCGACGAACGCATGTATCTTGCCCACGGACTGTGACGCATCCGTATGCAGCACGATGTCCCGGGCCTGGCAGATATCCGCGATTTCACGAATCGGCTGAATCACTCCCGTTTCGTTATTCGCGTGCATCACGCTGACCAGCCGAGTATCGGCGCGGCACGCTTCCTCCAAGCGTTCCGGTTCCACAACACCACGTCGATTGCAGGGAACGACCGTCAGGTCGTAGCCCATACGTTCGAGGAACCGCGCGGGTTCCGTGACCGAGGGATGTTCGATCGCCGAAATAATCAAATGGCCGCTGAGCGCCGGTGCGTCGCGCAGCATCACGCCACAGAGCGCGAGGTTATTGGACTCGGTCCCGCCGGAAGTGAAGTAGATCTCCTCGCGATCGCAGGCGATCAACGCCGCAACCTGCCCGCGCGCGTCCTCCATGGCCTCTTGGCAAGCGCGTCCTAAAGAATGAGTCGAAGATGGATTTCCGTAGTGCTCCGCCAGGAACGGCAGCATGGCCTCTTGTACACTCGGTGCCGTCGGTGTGGTGGCGTTGAAGTCGAGGTAAATTTGACGCATCACGTGTTCCTCGACGCAGACAGATGAACCGGGCAACCGCAATCACCAAACACAAACAACCAGCAGGAACGCCTCCGGCCGTTCCCTCGCATCAGCAAACTCGAGTTCCTGACTGCGAATTCCTGTCCGCTATTTGATCGTGGCCAGTCCTCTCGCCGCGCCATCGCAAAAAAAAAATGGTGGCTGACCGAATGGTCAGCCACCAGATAGCTTAGGAACCTTTGGCGGGTTTGAATAGGGGCGGGAAGCGCGTCGGCGCCCTCAATGAAGTGACTTGCGAGGGCGCAGGAGGGGTTGCATGTCGGTTAGCCGCAGGGGAATGTTGTTCCTTCATTTGAGCATTCGGAGGAGGTCTTGAAGTTCAGGGCTTCGATAGCTTCCTTCAAATCCTGCAGTTCACTTACCATGGCATTTCGCACAGCACCCATACCGCCGATGATACCAATCACGAGGACCGTGACCAGCAGGATCCACTCCAGCGTCAGGACACCGCGCCGACGACAGCGCTTGCGGGCTCTACGTTGTTTGAACAAGGACATCAATGCACTCTTCCTGTTCGAGTTCGCCGTTCAGAAAATCTGATCCTGCCAATGCTGACGGGATCCCGCGAGACGGCTTGCATGAAGAGAATGCATAACGCGTGCCGCAGCTGTTGAAAAAACGCGCGGCGGGCGTCCTGCCACGAGGTTCCCCCCATTTTCCCAAGCAAAACGCTGTCAGATTCCTGAATACGGACTCGCGTCGTCCGGCGAGTGTTCCATACTTGAAACACGTTCGCCGCCGAATCATGTTGGCAGGACTTAACGCGCGTTCACAATTTGAAACAATTTGAAGTCCCCGTCGCGCTGTGGTGGATTTTTCCGGTTATAACGGTTAAAAGGATTGTACGTTGGCCAGCCCCGTGTTTCGTTTCCTGAACAGAGGTCTCGGCGTCGACAGCGGGCGAATAATTTTTCTGCGAAACTGTGGTCGCAGCCCGGTGTTTCCTTAATGCACCGCGGACCGACTGCAATAAAGGGAGTCATCATGAAACGCCGTCACTTCATCCAGCAGGCCGCCTGCGGCGCCGCGCTGTTCACCACGCCGGGGCTGTTCGCGGAGCAGTTAGCCGCGACGGCCGAGATTGGCGAAGGTCCCTTCTACCCGGACAAGCTTCCGCTGGATACCGACAACGATCTGCTGATCCTGAACGATTCGCTGACTCCTGCCGTGGGGGAAATCACCCACCTGACCGGCAAGATCCGGGATGCGCAGGGACGTCCGCTGCGGAACGCCTTTGTGGAGATCTGGCAAGTCGACGCCAATGGCTCGTACCTGCATTCCGCCAGCAGCAATCGAGAGAAGTACGACCGCCATTTTCAGGGCTACGGTCGATTCCTCACCGGTTCAACGGGCGACTACTACTTTCGCACGATCAAGCCAGTGCCTTATCCCGGCCGGACGCCTCATATTCATATTGCGGTGAGCCAGAACGCTCGTCGTATTTTCACGAGCCAGCTGTTGATCGCCGGCAATCCCCAGAACGAAAATGACTTGCTCTATCGTCGCGTGAACGCCGCCGCGCAGAAGACGCTGCTGGCCGAATTCAAGCCGCTTCCCCATTCCCAAATCGGCGAGCTGACGGCAAGCTTTGACGTGATCCTGGGACGCACTGCCGAAGACCCGGGCGCGGAGCCGCCCGCGGGCGTGGCCCAGCCGCTGTCCCGAGCCCGTAGCCGCAGGTAGGACTATAACAGGGGAAACGTTCCCGTGAGCAGCGATACGAGTTCGCGGCAACAGGGCGGCGATTCGAAATAGTTCAACATCGTGTTGACGACCGCTTCATAAGGCAAGGCGTACAGCTGCACCAGAATGAAGGTACCGAGGTACGCCAGCTTGAACCCTTTCTGCTCGCGCTTGCACTGCGCGAACCCCAGCATCATCAGCATCCAGCCGAATCCCCTGACCGTCGCGACCGCGTAGGTGGTGGTGGCAAACAGCAGCAGGCACGTATTGCGGGTGCGGTTGATCCAGCGCCGGTCGGGCAGGCAGAACAGCAGACCAATGAGCCCTTCGATGAGAATGGTCCACCAGGTCATGAACCCGACCAGGCCGCGCATGCCGCCGGCATCGTCGAGCGTGACGGAGGACACTTCGATTCCACGCAGGTGCCCGTTCTGCAACAGGCCGATCAACTGCCGGTTGTCCGCGACCACTCCCTGCGGCAGGGATCCGAACCAGCGTGCGAAACTTTCGAAACGTTCGTCGATCATCAGTGTGTAATGGAAGAATTCGCCGTTCAGGTAGTCCGGCGTGGCCGCCTTCCAAGCCACTGACAGCAGCATGCACAGCGCCAGCAGCAACCGGCTGGTCGTCATGATTCCCTGCTCGCGATACTTCGGCGGCATGGAAAACGCGCAGCACAATGCCAAACACCAATAGCAGATCAAATACTTGTGGTTATCCGCCCCTTCCCAATTCAGGTAGACGACGGTACCGATCAATGTGGCCGACAAGTACCAGAACTGCGTGGTGCGCACCAGCGAGCGGAAACACATGGCGCAAACGGCCATCGCCACAATCGGCGTGTGGAAATACCAGATCTGCGGTCCGGCAACCACCAGCATGAAAACAGTCAGCAGCGCGAGAAGATCGAGCGGTTCGCGGAGTTCCTGGTCGAGGCGTTCCGTGGCTCGGACCAACGGCGGCATTCGAAACACGCTCATTCGCTCGGCTCCGTACGCGATTTGGTGCAGCTCAGCGACCGGGTCCCGTGCACCTGCTTCTGGTCGGATTCGAAGGCCAGCCTCCAGAGTTCAATCCGCACGGCGTGATAGGTAACGGATTCGTAGCCCGCGTTCAGCGACATATCGCGAGCGGCAGCCACGACCGCCGACTTTTCTCCGGGGCGCCGCGGTTCGAACCGCACGGACATGATTTGCGGCGGCTCCACATAGCGGCGGTCGATTGGCCGTTCGCCAGCGCGCAGCACATTGAATTGCGTGGCCACTTTCTGCCAATAGCGCCGGTCGCTCTTCCAGGACAGACCTGCCGCCTGTTCCGTCAAGTAGTCAAGCTTCTCCTCGTTTGGCGCCGTACAGAGTTCCGCAGCGCGCTTGCTCAAACGATCCGGCAGCTCCACCGGAATCTCGCCCTCGTCGGTCAGCAGGTAAACTTTCAAGTACCGTGCCGGCGGAGAATCAACCGTGGAAAACATGCCGAACCCGCCTCCCTTCCACGGCGACTGATCGTGAACATTCACACGATACACATGCAGTCCCGCGACCAGGCAAAGACAAGCCGGTGCCAGCAGCACGCGTCGATAATAGTCCCACGTACCGGGGCGAAACGTTTCGTCAGGTTCGGCGGAAGCCGTCATGAATCTCTCCTGCGCTGACGAACAACTTCAGCGGCAAACTCCCGCCGACGACTAGGTCTTGGGCTTCGACGTGAAAACGCCACTGGGGCCTGCCAGTTTCACCGGCTTGAATCCCGCGGCTTCCACGACTTCCCAGAGGCTCTTTGGCGAAAGCAACTTGTTCTGCTGGGGAATGACATAAGCCGTGTTGTCCTTAACACTCGCTCGGACTTCGACAACACCGGACACGGCATACAATTTCCCCGCGATCTTCTTGGCGCATTTTGAACAGTGCATGTCGTTGACATGGATTGCGGTGAATTGCGGCGAGGCGGCAGGCAACAAGGCCGGGATCGCCACGCTGGCCAAAACGGCGAGGACCAAAATGCGGTGCAAGCTCTTGAACATTGGATTCCTTTCCAAAGTGGTTGATGAGTAAGAGAATGAATTATCGTCGAATGTACATCCCATCGGCGGCGACCGTGAGGTTGCCGAGCGGGTCGGACTTTGCCTTGCCGCGGACCACGACCATCTGGGATTCCTTAACATCGAACAGCCGGCGGGCGTCGATTGCAACCACCTCCCCGGACTCGTCAACAAACCGCACCAGCGCCCGTCCCAGCAAGGTCGATCCTTTTTCGTCCTGGCAGAAGTGGCAGTCGCATCCGTCACCATGCTGCTCTTCTTCCATCAGCACGACGGGATCCACGATGACGAATTCCGCCCGGCCCTTCGTCCACGGTTCGCTCACGCCACCGATCTTTCCCACCAGCGCCACATCCATGGTGTCTGGTATCGGCGTGACAAGATCCGTAATACTGACGACGGCAGCGGGCTCTTCGTTCAGCAAGTATTTCTGACGCTGCTCAGCGACGTCGGCCGCCGTGTTGCAGCCCGCCAGGAACAGGGCGATGAAGGTGAGTTGAATTCTGGAAAGCATGGATTCCGACACCTGAAATGGGTGAGTGCTAGCAGACCGCCGGTGGCGACGATACCAGTAGTATCGGCAGCGGCGTGAGAATCCCTGCAGAACAAACCAGGCGGGGCTTGAGAATGCTGGCACGGTCGGCCCACATGCGCCCGCGACACTTCCGCGCGGGACTTCGCATTTCAAATCCAAGCATCACACATCTCGCTTGCTTAGCTGGACAGCGCCAAGTTTGCGGCAATTCGCCGAAATTCAAGCACGCAGCGCGAGCAAGTGTATCCGGACGTAAGTACGACAGCGCAGGGTTGACGGTAGCGAAAAGGGGACTGGCTCCATCGTTGTGTTTGGTTCGTCCCGGAAAACCCGGTGGAGCGATGGTGCCTGTCCCCCTTTCGCGGCACAATATTACTCGTGGTTTGCGAAAAAGGGGTTTGCGAA
This sequence comes from uncultured Planctomycetaceae bacterium, assembly GCA_937967665.1. GTDB lineage: Bacteria > Planctomycetota > Planctomycetia > Pirellulales > Pirellulaceae > CALBSZ01. The sequence continues at coordinate 1,364 of CALBSZ010000168.1, read as the reverse complement.
AAAGGGGTTTGCGAAAAAGGGGACAGGCACGGCGACGCGACCTCATTGTCGAGCTGTTCACCGTTTGGATCACCGAGCCAGTCCCCTTTTGTCGCGACCCTGCGCTGTAGCACCAGGTTCTGTTTTAAAACCGGGGAAGGGTGGCTGTGGTGGAGCGAAGCGACCCCACAGAACCTTGGATTCCGGGAGCTCGCTTCACTCGACCCACCCATGACAACAACGCGACATTTAAAACAAAACCTAGTTGCCGATGTACTTCGCGTAGACCGTTTTCGCCTCGGCAATGTCTTCCGTGCCGCCAATAATGGCGCGGCCGTCGGGAAATACCGTCACCGTGAAATCGTCAACCTCGAAACGCAGCATGAATTGGTTGAGCTTCGTGGTGGCAATGCCGCTCAGCTTCTGTTCCAAAGCGGCGAGCGATACGGCGTTGCGTTCGGGGAAACTCAATTGCACCGCATTGCGACCGCAGAGAATCGCCGAATGGCTGCCGCGTTCGCCGTCCAGCCAGGGATGAACGTTCTCCTTGCAGCACGGGCAGGCCACGGCTTGCAAGCTGTCGAGCTTGATTTGTCGCACGCGGTTGTCCCACAAATCGAAAACGTTGAGGAAGGGACTGATCGCGTCGACGTTGCCAGTCAGGATCTTGATCACCTCGGTAGCTTGCAGCGAAGCGATTACATTGATAATCGTTCCCAGGATGCCGGCCGAATCGCACGTTTCCGTCGTGCCTGGAGGAGGCGAGTCGGGCATCAGGCAGCGCAGGCACGGCGTCCTTCCGGGCACGATCGTCATGGTCTGGCCTTCGGCCCCGATGCAGCCGCCATAAACCCACGGGACGCCGTAGCGGATGGCGCCGTCATTCAGTAGAAATCGCGTTTCGAAGTTGTCGGTGCCGTCCACGACGACGTCGATCCCTTCGAGCAGACTCGGCAGGTTGGCGTAGTCCACATCGGTCACGAGCGGCCTGATGGTGATTTCCGAGTTGATCTGTTGCAGCTTGGCCGCGGCCGCAATCGCCTTGGGCAGCCCGGCCGCGACGTCCCGTTCGTCGTACAAGACTTGCCGCTGCAGGTTGTTCATCTCCAGAAAGTCGCGATCCACGATCCGCAAATAGCCGACTCCCGCCCGCGCCAGCGTGTTGGCCAGAACCGATCCCAACGCACCGCAACCGCAGATCAGGACCCGCGAATCCAGCAGGTGCCGCTGCCCCTCTTCGCCAATCGGATGGTAACGCATTTGGCGAACGTAGCGCTGCAGTCCGCCAGCCTGTTTTTTCTCGGTCATGACTTGTCACTCGACCAGCATACTCAAAACCAACTCCGCGGAATTGCAAATGGCCTCCGGCGGTCGCCACTGCTGTA
>CALBSZ010000167.1 GCA_937967665.1 uncultured Planctomycetaceae bacterium | reverse complement strand
CGTCGCCAGACGGCGGACAATCCACGCTCTGGCGAACGTGGCTACCCGAAAACCACGTTGCGGCGCAATACTAGCCTGGACTCCAACGTCGAACCGTGCTACGGCCTCCCGCGTCCCCGTCAAATTAGTAGTATCCGGCTGTCTTTTCGCTTATCATCGGTGTTTGACTTTAACTTGCGATCCGCGGATTTGGATGTCCGGGGCAGAAAAGGGGTCGCAGCTATTTGTTGATTACAGCTCTTTGTTGGTTCGCGTGACGAGACGGCTGCGGTGCGCGATCTGGGGATCGGCAAATCGGCATCGCTGATGAAATGGCAGTTGGGCGCCTACACAGTCGACGAATCGTTTACCTCCTACAGTGCCACGGACCAGAAAGACTTGATCGCCGACCTGGCCCAAGCACAAAAAGCCTACGATCAAGGCGCCTTCACGGCCTACAACGACTATCAGCTGGCGGAAGCCGAAACCTGGATCGACGCGCTGGCCGCCTCCATCGACCTGGAAAACAGTCTTAACAATCAGTTCTCCACGCTGACCGCCGACCTGCGCGAAACGGAACTCAACGAACAGGCCACGCAGGTCAGTAACCTGGTTATAGTCGCAACCAGTACGCTGACCACAGGCACGGATTATTTGAATGCCCGGGACCAGCAGGCCACCACGCAGGCGAATGCGTTCTCCAACGTCCGCAGTGATTATCTGGCCCTCTACGCGGACACGAACACCGAAAACGACAGTCGATCGAACAATCCGCGATCGAGGCTGCGCCTTTCTGCAGGAGCCTGTAGTTCGGGGAGACGACCCGGCACCCCTTGTCGAGGAAAAGTCTCTGCATGTCCGGATTGCAGTAACTCTTGCTGCCGGTCCTGAAGGCCCCTCCGTGAATGGTGAAGATGATCGGGGCGTTCTTGTACTCCGTGTTCCAGTAGATGTCGAAGACGTTTCGTTCATGGGGACCGTACGATAAGTCCCTTTCGATCTTGACCTCGCCGGAAACGGCGGTGGTTGCGATGAGAAGCAACAGAGTTGCATGAATGACCCGAATCTTCATTTTGATATTCCTGGGGATTAAGGCTAGGGATTCTGTTCTGTCAGACACAGGGCGGCAGAGCCGCCAACCAATGGGGGCTTCCGCACCGTTGCCCCCGCGAATTTGTCAAGAAGTCAACGATCTTTCGCATTAGTAGTGCAGAACTGATCGTATCAGGAGCAAATGGTGATTCAAGGGCCGCTTATTGATGGTCCCGAAGCAAGGTCAGCGACTTGTATGCCCGTAAACTACGGGTGGAGTCCTCGGTTGGCGCGCATCGTCACCGTAGCGGCAGTCACACCCTCCAACGCGACTTACCGGCCGGCTCAATTGCGCGCGTGAGGTCGACACTACGCAGTGAATGTCGCTGGACCGGTACAGGAGAGAGCGTCGAGTCATTCCAGCCTTAAGATCACAGGATTTTTGGTTCGGCCGAGTGTTTTGACCACACGGGCCTGCATCGCTAGCACTCCTTGCCAGCGTGCGTATGGGGTGCATTCGGATTCGCAAATCGTTAAGCAATTAGGACTTCTTTCACGGCGCGTCATGGACGGAATCATGTGTTTCTCCTTCGACGCACCGGAAAATGGGAAAGCTAGGTGAAAGATTTGGGTCACCGCGTTTGTTCTTAATATTCCGGATATTCCTATCGATCTAACTCTTACGGATACTCCACGTGTCAGGGTTGTATCGATTTCAGCGGCACTTAGTGCCTAGCCCCGCAATTGAGAACATCGCAATGAAGTCCAAATGCTTATCGCTGTTGGCCCTCGCCGCCTCCATGACGTGTAGCCAAGCGTTCGCCGACGCCAGTCCATCCCTTGAAGAAGTCACATTGGCACCAATCGTGTCTGCCGCGAATTCATTGCGTCCTGGAGTCGTTGAGGACGAATATCCGGTCAAGCAGGCCAGCGTTACGGCAGGAGTATCTTCATCGTCTCGGCGGACTTTCTCAACACGTGAAAACAAGAAGCCAAATGGACCTGCCAAAGCAGACAGCACACCAGCGGTACCGGGACACTCGAATTACTACGGCGACGTAACAATCAACTACGTCATGCCGTCAGAGGAAGAACCAACTGTGTTTCGTCCCTCAAGTTTCGAATCCAAGCCAGCTTCACTCACCCGTAACCTGGGTAGTGTCCTACCCGAGTGCTCCGGCAAATGCGGGGGGAAAACCTGCTGCTGCGACAAACGCTGCCTCTCATTCTTCGGAGAAGCGTTGTACTGGCGAGCTGGCAATATGGATATCGTCTATGCGGTCGAACAAAACGGCTGTGATCCCGCCACCGCGATCCCCACGGGACCACAAGGCATTCTTTCGCCGGATGCTGAACTTGGATTTCGCGCGGGTTTCAGCTGCCCAATGACGGATTGCTCAAGCATCGTAGCCACCTATACCTGGTACAACGCCGACACAAGCAGCAGCATCATGGCAACGCCCGATAACTTTCTAGCTTCGCAAGTGACTCATCCAAGTCTAGAAAACTGCGGCATGGGAAGCCTTGCATCGTCGGCCGAATTTGAAATCGACCTGCAGTTTGTCGATCTGGACTATCACCGTACGTTGCGCCGCAGCTGCAATTGGAACATCAACTATACAGCCGGCGTACGCTACGGTAGCTTTGAACAGGAATTCCAATCCCAACAGACGCTTGCCGCCGCGGTTGGACTGGCAAACGTGCGGACGGACATTGACTTCGACGGCCTCGGTATCAAACTCGGACTCGACGGGGAACGCTTCAGCAGTACGTCCGGTTTCTTCATTTACGGAAAAGGAAACGCGAGTTTTCTGGGTGGTGAATACAAAGCCGACTACCTGCAGACCAATCAATTTGGTGGCGGCACCGACATCCGCGTCTCGCGTGAAGACTATCGACTTTCCACAATCCTGGAAGCCGAACTCGGATTCGGTTGGAGGAGTTGCGACGACCGCTTCCGCATCTCCGCCGGGTATTCCGCAATGGGTTGGCACAACGCCCTGCTGACCAATTCCTTCTTGGAACAGATTCGCAATGGCGGCAAATTCGACAACAGCGACTTCGCCACGTTCGATGGTTTGGTCGCTCGCTTCGAATATCGTCGATAAAGCAACATCCACGACAGCATGCAAATGGACTCTTGCCGAACGTCCTGGCAAGAGTCCACTTTTCGTGCTCGGTTGATGCAAGCTAGTTAGCGATCCACTGTGCGGCAACGTCGTCCGCAACGTCCGACAGGATTTCGTCCAACTCAGAAGTCTCCGAACTCATGTGGTAGTCTGCGGATGAATTCGTGATCGCCGCCAGCGGCGGTACGGTATGGACGAGCTGATGACTTGCTGCGACGTCGCTATCGTCTTCAGCGTCCTGGTCGTCAGACTCGGCGGCACTTTCCTTCGTGACTGGCAACAGGACAATTTCGCCGCCCTCCCCCTCAGCCTCGGCGGCGCCATTCAGACTGTTGATCACCAACAGGGCGTCCATGGGCTCGATGGAACCACTACCGCTGACGTCGACGTAGATGCCATCCCTCGTCTGTGCGCTCGGATCATTGAGATGATTGATGACAAACAATGCGTCCAGCGGGGTGACGAATCCGTCATTGTTGACGTCAACTGGGTTTCCAGCGTTGGTCAGAATCTGAACCTCCGGTTCTTCGTTGACGCTGGCGGTCACAGGCGGATCAAAGTTCCCAAAGATCGGCAATGCCAGTCGGTCACCGAACTGAGCAAAGAGATCGTTGCCCAGCGGGGCCGGACTGAACGGATTAAACGTGCCCGTATTAGAGTCGGAAACTAAGAAATACCACTCCGCGATTTCTTCCGGTGTTTGACCCGCACGGTCAGGAACCCACAGGCCAAGATCGTCGACGCCGTCCAGATTCAAATCGCCAGCGATGGGACGTTCGGTGATACCAACGAAGCCAAAGTCGATTTGCAGGTCACTATTGCCATCTCGATTGAAATCCAAGAAGAAAGCGTTCGTACCTTGAGCAAACGTGGCGAGGTCATCGTCGCCATCGCCGTTGAAATCTCCAACCACCGGCAGACCCTGCATTGTGCTGGGAATCACCGTATCGGACATTTCAAGGACATTGTCACCATCGGAATCCAAGTACCAGTTGATCCCATCGTACAACCCGATTTCATCTCCCGGATGCGTCGGATCAAAATCACCAGCCACGGGTAGACCATTCACCTGAACTTCACTGACGCTCGTGAAGTCAGCAACGCCATCATGGTCGAAGTCCAGAGTGAAACGATAGCTGCCGCTTTCGTATCCGTAAGCCCCCAGCTTGTCAAAGCCAGAAGCCGATAAGGCACCGGCAGGAGCAAAGTTACCAGCGAAAATCGCTTCCTTCGAATCGGTAAACGCAAAGACCAGATCGCGGTTGGTGTAATCGTTGTCCTTGCCTTCGGGATCGAAAACAAAGTTGCCGTTGATATCCACATAAACGCCACCACAGCAGACGCTACCAATTTCCGGACGACTATCGATCGTAAAGCGCGCAATGAAGTCGCCGCCCGGCTGCAAATCGCCGCTGGGGAAGCGTGGATTCTCTTCAGGTTCGAATGTATCCGTTTCGCCATCCAGGGCATTGCCGACCGGATCTACAACATTGTCGAAGATCGTTAGTGTGAAACGATCGTCAGGAATTGGTGCTGCAAAGGTTAGCACAATGGTCCCGGTTGCGGATTGACCGTTAACGACGGTGTCACCAACGAAGTCGATATTCTGAATGGGGATCGTGCCATTGTGATCACCCACAAGACTGACATTGCCGTCCGTTTCAATGATTTGTTCGACCAAAGCGGGGTAGAGGAAATTCGGATCCACGTCACTGCGAATCGGTAGGTCTTCTACGTTGATCGTCAGGCTGGTCACTGCCGGAGTCGGACCGTCAGTGGATGGTTTGGGGTCGAATAAGTCGTAATTTGGCGCCGAAGTGATGAAGACGTGATTGACGCGTGGTCCTTGCGTGTCCAGGAAGATATTGTGAGCAATTGCTGGCGTCAGATTGCCAGCTAGGTCTTCCGATACCGCCAGAATCGTTCGTAACCCGTCCTGCGGCGAGAAGTAAGCCGGATCATTCAGATCAACGTTCACTTCCAGATTCCACTGCCCGCCTGGGAATTGATTCGTGCCGTCCGTCGGCATGGCAACCGTTTCGCCCAGGAACAAGTCTGTGCTATCGACCGTTCCGTTAGCATTTCGGTCGGCGTAGAGCATTACCAGCGAATTCGCCTCGGCGATACCCCAGAATTGAGGACGTGTAATGTTGGTTGCTTGATCAGTAAACGTCGCCGGTTGGCCATGAACACCGGAATCACTATTTGCCATCAAACCATCATTGGCCACCGCAGGGTCACCAAAGAAGACGGGCGGCGCCGATGTGTCTACCACGATTTCCAAGGATTGACTCCGCTCGCCAAAGCCGAACTGAGTCGGCGTGCCGGGATCGTCAATCTCGACTTTCGCGTTGATAAAGTAACTTCCGTTAACCGACGCGAGCGAGAACGACGTGGTGGGTCCGTTTGGATTGTTCAGGTCAATAGCGTCGCGTTCGAAATCGAATTCGTAGACGCCTTCCGCTAGTTGTCGAGCGTAACCCACCGGAACCTGAGGCAACTGTCCAACGGCACTCTGCGGTGGCCCCTCAATGAAGACTGGTACACGATAGCCGGCCGTCGTCGTATCGCGGGTCTGGTCGGTGTTGAACGGAATCGGGATGACTTCGTCCGGAGGCGAATCATTGACGGCATTCCCCGGCAAATCGTGCAAGAAGATTCCGTCGTCCAAGCGGAACCGAATCACAGGCGTGTCGTCACGCGTGACGTTGTCCAATTGAGACCGGCCCGTGTCGTGTGTTTCCACCACGAACGAATCGGCAACGGCCGGATCAGCGGTAAAATTCGTGGCGTCAAACACGAACGTGCGTGTCGCCGCGGTGTAGTCTGTAATTACACCGCGATGAACTGCCTGCGCTCCCGAAGTGAAGTACACGTACTTGCCGTTGTAGAAGTCATCGACACTGGACAGAGACCCATCAGCTGCCGCGGTGAACGATATACTGCCTGCCGCCGCAGCGACGTTGGTCGCCACCGTGGACGATGCCACAATATCCGCTAGTTCGACATCGTACGGAATGGTCGGCGGCGTGTTTACCACGGTGATGCTATAGCCGTTAATCGCTGTGGAACGGGTGTCCGGCGGCGAATTCGGAGCGCCGAATACGCGAAGGAAATACGACTGGCCCGACACTGCCGGTATGCGAACGCGTTCGTCATCGTCGCGAACGTTCGTACCCAGTTCATCATTGGATCCGAAATTCGGTCCGTTTCCGGCGACGAAGGTTCCGTCCGAATCGTAGACCTCGATATACGTGTTGCCGCCCTGCGGCAGCAGTTCCGGATTGAACGCATTAAAGTACACCTGAAAATCAAGCGTGCCCGTACTTTCCGCCACAAAGTGGAACCAGTCCTGATCCTCGACAACAAAGCGATGTTCGCGGATGGGCGGGAAGATGGCCAGATCTTGGATATTCAGGGTCTGGCCGGAACCCACGAATTGAGCGTCCGAGATGTGATCATTCTGCTCGTAGACGTCGGGGCCCAAGATCAAACGATTTTCTGCCGGGTCATCCACATGAGCATTAACCACTTCAATATCGACAAAGCCAATGTCCGGGAAACGGGTCGGGGCGTTACCGATACCGGCAGTGTCACGATAGACCCGAATCACACCCTCGTCATGTCGACGACTGTGATTGACGACGACAAAGTCGGTGGCAGCAAGGTTGGCACCGCCACCACCGGCAATCACGAGTGCGTCGCTGGCAGACGGAGAACCACCATCAATGTCGATAATCAAGTTTGTAGGAATCCCATCAACACTACTGGATAGTGGCGGTGCGGGAATCACGTGAATCGTATCGTTACCATCGCGAGCCAGAACGTCCAAGTCTTCCACCGTGGTATTCAGGTTCACGGGCTTCAGAGTCACGCCCGAGGTATCTTCGACCGCGGCAATTCGGGTAGGGGCATTGACCGTGATAACATCGTGGCCGTTTGTGCCGACCAAGATCACATCATCCGCACCGTCGTCTCCGCCTGCAACCGTAAAGTCGCCGCCAATGTTCCGGAATAGAAACTCGGTATTGGACCCAGCATTCTGGAATTTACCGTCTTCAGCTTCCAATGGCTCGTAGGTCAGCACATCGTCATCTTGCGTGCCGTTGACCGTCAGCGTGTCACTTCCACCCGTTCCACCACCGCCATCGATGTTGACGTGTTCCACCCCCGTGTGGCTAATGACCTCGCCGCCAGCGGATCCAAAACCGATGACCGTGCCCGGCTCCAGGTTCACGATCGCGTTTTCCACACCAGCCGTGCCGACGATATTCAGCACATCGCTGGCATCCGGTTCCTGACCGTTAACGTCTAGGATCGTATAAGGATGCAATCCAAACACGTTGAAGATGTCGTCACCGCTGAGACCGTCAAGTGTGAGGTTCTGGATGCCATCGGTTTGCGTGACCACGTGGGTTCCCGGTGTGTTGGTGAGCGTCACATAGCCGGTTGTGGCGGCGACAGTAGTCACATCATCCACATCGGACCCGCGATGCACGAGCGTATCAACGCGCCCACCCGGATCGGTAAAGCTCAACGTCCCGGCTGCGCCCAGATTCATGAAGGACATCGGTACCAAGCTATCAACACGCACATCGCCGCCGTCCACCGTTGGTCCCGGGGTATAGGTAACATGGTTGGCACCAGCGGGCGTGTTCACTGCCAGAGAATCATCATCGGCCAAACCATTGATGACAACTTTTTCCGTGGTGGCGATATCAATCCGCGTTGCCGCTTGTGTTCCCGTTACGGTGGCAGCATCCGGAGCCGTCGGTGAGAACACCACCGTGTCTGCAGCTGCAGTGCCGTTGACGATCACAACGTCATTAAAGGTGGACCCGCCACCATTGACATGAATCACGTCCAGCGATGCATTGGCATTACCAGCCGGAAGGGCTGGGTTGTCAAGGTTAAACGTGTCGTCACCCGCATTCCCATTCAAGGTGAGTTGGTCTTTGTTGGTAAACTCGATGGTTTCGAATCCATCCACCGAAACCAGACCGCGTCCGGCCACCGCGGCCGCACGGTAATCGATGCTGTTCGCCGCATTTGTGCCATTAACCACTAGATTTGCTGCCGGCACCAAATCGATTACCGGCTCCAAATTCACGAAGTCGATCGTCATGTTGTTGTCGTACGTGAGTCGGCCTTCCGTCACGTCTGGACCTGGTGAATAGGTAACGTCGGTCACGGTCGTGACGGGTGTTCCGCTGATGGTCAGTAAGTCCGAAGACGCACCGCCATCGAATGTGATCGGCACGGTGACCAGATCGGAAGCAGGTCCGCCCACGTCAACCAACACTTGGTCGTTACCTCCCAGTGTATTGATTTGCAATCGTCCCAATCCGCCCGTCGTCTCCGTGACAGTGGCCATCGTACCGTTGGCGTCCGTTATGGCCACCGAAGGAGCACCGGTCGGGTTGGTCACCGTGAAGTTATCGTTACCGCCGCCGGCTCCACTGACGCCTTCAATGACGAGCGTGTCGGTCGCGTTCCCGGCAAACTGGTAGTTTGCTGGGGTGGCTCCGGCCAGGAACCAGGTCGCAAACGTGACGATGTCCGCACCACCGGTCGTCCCGTCGACTGCGAACGTCGCCACAGCTGCGAATTCCACAGTGGGTAGGCTGTCGCTGGTAACTTGATCTGCTCCCTGCCCGCGTTCCACGCGAACTTTATTGTCACCCAAACCTGGATCTACCGTCAGCGTATCGGCGCTATTGCCACCTGCGTACGTGACTAACTCGACACCTACGAGCGTAATCGAGTTGGGAGACAGGCCGGAAACGGTTTGATCGTCACTTTCAGTCGCATGAGGCGCGATCACAACGGTTTCCACCGTGTTCGTGTCGCCAATCAAGTTCACCGTGTCGCTGCCGCTGGGCCCGCCCGCGCGAACTGTGAACGTTCCTGAAGCATTGATCTGAGCGTTCAAATTCACATCGTCATCACCTTCCAGCGTTCTGACTTCGTAGTTCTCGACAGCGGTGCTGAACAGATCGATGTGATTGGAATGGGCGGAACGCAGATCGAATTGCCCCTCATCCGCTCCGGTGAACGAAACGTTCAACACATCGTCGCCGTCCGTTCCACGGGCCACCAGTGTATCCACCATGGAGCCACCGTTGACGGTAACTCGCCCACGAAGTCCCAGGTTGACGTAGTCGATTCCCAACAGGGACTCGTTGGAGCTGCTGGTTCCATCATCAACGGTGGATATCGCCACGTGACCTGCATCAGCAGCGTCGCCAGGCGTGTGAACGAAATGCTCGCGGTCTTCATTGGTGGCTGAAGAACCATCACCGATCACCGCTAACGACTCGTCATCACTTTGGCCGTCGTAGATTAGCTGTTCGATGTTGCCTACGGCGATGGTTTGACCGGCTACTGACAGGGAACCGGCATCGATGTCCGAGGGAGTCCAAGTCGACGTGTCGGCAGCCCCAGTAACGGCTGTTACCGTAAGCACATCTGCATGGACGCTCGGCAGTCCGCCATCAATGTTAAACACGGTACCGAGATTGGGTACGTTCAAGGCGATATCAAAATCATCGTCCCCATTCTTACCCTGTAAGATCATCGTCGCGACACCCGAATACCGCGTCACGGGACCATCGTTGACAGTCACATCGACACTATTCGCAGCCACCCCCGAACCGGTGATGTCGTCGTCGCCTTGTGTACCCATCACGGTAGCGACAAGATTGTTGCCTGTTGGATCGGTGACCGTAACGGCCTCGATATGGTCGTAACTGACCGGCTGCAAACTATCAATGTCATAACCGCCCTCATCGCCTTCTGGTCCTGGGCTAAAGACGGATGTCATATTCGCCGTCAGCGCTAGCGTGTCGCCGATAGTACCAATTGGGTCGCCACCATCGATGAACATGGGCACGCTTCCATCCGGCACAACATTGAAGGTATCGCCACCCTGGTGTCCGTCGACCGTCAAAGCGTTCCCGCCACCGGTCGCCGAGTAATTGATCGTCTCCCGCGTTCCAACCGTTACCAATGCACCGGTGACTGCGATCGTTTCGCCGACCGACGAGCCGTTCACAATAATGGTGTTTTGACCGCCGGCCGTGTCCAGATTGAAGGTCCCCGTTTCCGTGAAGTTCACGACAGGACTGCGGTCGTTGGCCTGCAAAGTCCCGCTGTTCGTTCCCAAGGGCGTCACTTCGACGGTATCGTCCTGCGCAGTAGCTGTAACTGTCAGGTCCTGGGTATTGGCGTCAATGTTGACGTCTTCCGTTCCGCTGAAGACGACGTCACCAAAACCGGCTTGTGATATGGTGGACGTTTCCAGGTTGAGCGCCACGGCCACGGCTTCGGCAGACAAATTCAGGACGTCCCCGTTCGCAGGACCATCGCCTTCCGTGCGAATATTGACCCCGGCTTGCGGCGTAATGTCGAAGGTATCGTTGCCGCCCTGGCCACGAAGTGTGTAATTCTCAATGCCTGTCGTTCCCACGGCAACTTGCAGGAACGGCACCGAACCGATGAAGCGAATCTTCGCGATCGACGGTGCCGTCAAACGCGGGTCCGGCACAACAAACGTATCGGAAGCTGCATCGCCATTGTACGTTACCCGGTCGTTGCCGCCCGCACCATCCGGATCGACAACTCGCAACGAACCATTCACGTTGATGTTTCGGAAGGACATCGGAACCAGCGTATCGACCTGAACGTCGCCCGAGTCGAAGGCGAATCCGGGAGTCACTTCCACCGAACTATCGACGCCGACCGGTGTGTTCACCGTGACCACATCGCCGGAACCTGCCGTGATCCCCAGACCGTTGATAATGACGGACTCGACCGTCGACGCGTTGACGGCCGTCACACTCTGCACTCCCGTCAGCGTAGCCGCATCGTGGGATGCCGGCGTAAACCCAATCGTATCCGTACCCGTTGTCCCGTTCACAACAACGACGTCACCCGTCGATGAATTCCCGCCAGCCACGTTGATCGTTGTCAGCGCGGTCGGGGCCGCACCGGGATTCAAATTGATCACATCGTCACCGGCGTCACCGTTAATAGTCAGGGAAGTCTTGTTCATGAAGTCGATGCGTTCGAAACCGTCGACCGTTACGGATGCACGGCCGCCCGCAATTGGCTGATAGTCAATGGCGTTATCGGCGTCGGTACCAAACACCGTCAAGGTTCCCGCGGTATCGTCGACAATCGGTTCCAGGTTAAGGAAGTCGATCGTCATCGTGCCAGCCGGCATACCAGCTTCGGTGTATTGCAGACGCCCTTCGGTGACGGCGGGGCCCGGTGTGTAAACTCCCGCTGTTGCCCCGGTGGGTGCACCCGTCAGTCGCAACTCGTCCGAGCTACCCCCGCCGTCAAACGTGATCGGCGTATGAATAACATTGGTGGCATCCACGTTAATCAAGACGACATCGTCACCGCCCAACGTATTGATGCGCAAATGACCGAGCATCGTATTGGTGGCAGTCACCGTGACATTCGTACCTTTCGTGTCGGTAATGGCCACCGGGCCGGTAGCGGGATTCGTGACGGTATAGCTATCGTTTCCACCCCAGGCACCGTCGACGCCTTGAATCACCAACGTATCCGTACCGACACCAGACATTTGATAGTTCGTATTCACGGCACCCGATAGGAACCAAGTATCAAACGTCACCACGTCGCTACCCACCGTACTCGCATCAACCACAAACGTTTGTACATCTTCGAACTCGATATCCGGCAGGCTGTCGGAAGTGACGAGATCGGCACTCATGTTGGAGCTGCCCGCCACCGTAACGCTGTTGTCGCCCAAGCCTGGATCGACAGTCAAAGTGTCGGATGCGTTACCGTTGTAGTGGATCAACTCAACGCCGCTGACCGCAATCGGATTGGCAAAGATGCCACTCAATTCCTGATCGTCACTGTTGTTGGCGTTGGGCGTCACGAGCACGGCAGTTGCCGACGCATCGGCCACCGTCAACGTGTCGCTGCCACTTCCTGGCTCGCCCGCAAATACCGCGAAAGTGCCGGAAACGTTAGACGTCGTATTCACGCTGATATTGTCGTCGCCCGTACCTGATCGGATTTCATAGTTTTCGACTGCTTCTGTCAGTAAGTCGACATGTGTACCGGCCGCATGCGTGATATCAATATCCGCATCGTTATCGCCGACGAAACCAACACTGATCGCATCACTGCCATCGGTTCCCAGAGCAACCAACGTGTCCGCTCCTCCAGTTCCGTTTGCGACAACCGTGCCGGCGGCACCTAGATTCACGTATTCGATCGCCAACAACGACTCGACCGCCACATGGCCCGAATCGACACTGGCGTGCGGCGTATGAACAAAACGCCCCGCACCGCTAACTGTCAGATTCTCACCACCGTTTTCGCCATCGAAGACCACGCGTTCGATCTCGGCAGCCGTGATGGTCGTTCCGCTTAACGCCAGTGCCCCGTCATCTTCGCTAGATGGAGTCCACGCAGGCATATCGGCTGCACCCGCAATACCCGTCACGGACAGCTCGTCGCCGGTCGTGCTTGGCAATCCACCATCGACACTAAAGGCCGTGCCGAGACTTGCAACGTGGATATCTACATCGATGTTGTCGTCGCCGTTCTTGCCCTGAAGGGTCAGGTTGGTCGCATTCTGATATGTGACATTAACGCCATCGTTCACCTGCACGTCGACCGTATTCGCGGCCGTTCCCGCGGCAGTAATTTGATCTGCGTCGCCCGTGCCCATAATGGTAGCGGCTCCGCCCGCGCCGGCTCCCAGGTTGACCGTAATCGCTTCGATATGGTCATAACTAAGGGGACTTGATCCAGTGATCTCGAATCCACCAGCATCCGATTCCGGTCCTGGGGAAAACGTCGGAGCACCAGAAGGCGTCAAGGCAAGCGCATCGCCGGCGCCGATCGGATCACCGCCGTCCACAAAGACGGGAATCATGTTAGCGGCAGCGGAAGTTACGCTGATCGCATCGTTACCTGACAGGCCCTGGATCGCCAGAGATTCAAATCCCGTATGGTTGACCGTTTCGCGACCGGTGATGGCTACCGTCGGTGTCGCAGGGGAGTTGTCTACGGCGATGGTGTCCGCAGCAGCACTGCCGTTAACCGTAAGCTCGTCGTTGCCGCCCAAGCCGTCGACGGTGAACGTTCCCGTTCCGGAAAAGTTCACAACGGGCAATGCGCCGTTGGCCTGGACGCTTCCATTGTTGGTCCCCAGCGGCGTCACTTGGAACGTGTCGTCCGTTGCAGCTCCTTCGACCGTCAGATCAAAGTTGGCGGACGTGACGTTAACGGTATCAATACCGGTATAGTTGACCTCTGCGGCACCTCCAATCGGCTCGTCAATGTGGCTATTACCTAGATCGAGCGTCGCCGCCGAGGCTTGAGTGTAGTTTAACGTGTTGCTGGCGTTACTCGACTCGTCGCCTTGCACGTTAACCACCACACCACTTCCAGCCGTAATAATGAATGTGTCATCGCCACCCAGGCCTTGTAACGTATACGCTTCCACGTCACTGGTGGTCACGGGGACTCGCCCGGCCACGGTCAGCAAACCCGTGCTGGAAACCGTGAACGTATCGGAGGCAGAAGTCCCGACCTGGACGAGCGTGTCCGTGTTTCCACCTCCATTAACGACGACGCTTCCCGTCAGCCCCAGGTCTACGTAGTCGATGCCCAGACGCGACAGTGCACCGTTGCTGATCGCCAGCGTGCCCGCGTCACCGGCGGCGCTGGGGCTGTGAGTGATTTGATCTGGTGTGCCAAGCGTTGTCATCGTCAGCGTTTCATTATCACCTTCACCGTCGTAGATCACTTGCTCCGTCGAATTCGCGTTCACGGTCCGCCCGGACACGACCAGTGTGCCCGAATCAATGCCACCAGGCGACCAAGCAGCCGTGTCCACGGTACCTGCGTGGCCACGAACCGTCAGTGTATCCCCGCCACCCGTGCTGGGTGCTTGCCCGTTCACTGTAACGTTTCCAGTCAACGTGAATTCGTTGAATTCAATATCGATGTCGTCATCACCGGACAAGCTGTTCACAACAACGTTGGAGAAACCTGTGTTTGGAATGCCCGCCCCATCATCGACGCTAAAGGCAAAGGTCGTCGCGCTGGTGCCGGTGATCGTAATGTCGTTATCGGCGTTGGTGGCATTGATCGTCAATGTCCCCGTGCCTCCCCCGGTGACCGTGCCGAAGGTTTCAATGTGATCGAAACTGACAACTTGAGTGCCAACCAGGAAGTTTCCTTCGTCGCTCTCAGGACCTTGGCTGTAGGTGACCGAAGCCCCGGCCGTCAACGTCAATCGATCGGATGGATCACCACCAATCGGATCTCCACCATCGATAAAGACGGGTGTATCGCTGGGTGTAACGGTGAATGAATCACTTCCGCTTCCGCTCGACACCTGGACGGATTGGATTTCAGTGGCCGTGTAGGTAATGGTCTTTAGTCCGGTCGTCGCGACAGACGTTCCATTCACGGCAACGACATCATCGCCAGCCGTCAGTTGCACAGCCAGTTGGTCGTTCCCAGCTCCGGCAGCCGTTACGTTTAGCGCTCCGGTATTGTTGGTCGAAACAAGCGGCGCCACATCGTTGACGCTGACGGTCGCCGTGTCAGCGCCTGTGGGTGCCACGCTGAAGACATCCGGTCCCGCCGTGCCCGCAATTTGAATTTCGCCGGCTGCATTGTTGAGCGTCGCGGTTTCCACGCCAGTCAAAGAAACCGTAGCGAGCCCACCCCCCGTTACTGTCGGCGCGGCTCCACCCAACGTCGCCACAACAGCACTCGCCGCGCTGCCATTAAGCGTCGCGCTGTCCGCCCCCGCTGGCCCGCCGCCGGAAACAGCGATGCCCGTATAGCCATGGCCGTTGTTGACAACGAATTGATCGTCTCCGTCTAACCCTTCCAGCGTCAACTGTTCGACACCCGTATGTCCCACCACCGTATGCTGCCCTGCACTGCTCGTCAGTGTGACCGCGCCACTGGTGGTCGCCACTTGTAAGTTATCGTCGCCAGCGGTCGCTCGAACCACAAGGCGGTCGTTGGTGGCGGCCGCGGCGGCCACGGTCAAGGTACCCGTGCCCAGATTGGTGAAATCGATCGGCACCAGCGAATTGACTTGCACGGTGCCCGAATTCGCATCTTGCGGCGTCACGGTCACGATATCATCACCAGCCGTTCCGTTCACCGTTAACGGATCATTGCCGCCAATGCCGTTGTACGTAACCGATTCGACGGTGTTAAATGTCAGGGTTGGCGCGGTGGTGATCGCGACGGTTCCCGCATCATTGCCGGTGGGTGTGATGGCCACCGTGTCGTCACCAGCCGTCCCGCGCACAACCAGCTTGTCGCTCGCGGATGGCGTACTACCACTGACGGTGATCGCAGTCACAGCAACCAACCCGCTTGGCGCCACGCTAAACAGATCATCGCCGCCTTCGCCCTGCAAAGTGAGATTCCCAAATACCGAAAATCGCACCACAGGTCCGTCCGAAACCGTCGCTTCGTTGTTCGCATTATTGACGGCCACAGAAAACGTGTCCGCTTCGTTATTTCCCACCAACACGAGTGTGTCCGAAGCAGCCGTGCCCGCAATAATCACTCGCTCTACACCCGCGTATTCGACATCGTCTGCCGTTCCTGCCGTCGGACCACTCAGGCGACCGGACTTGGCCACGCTGCCGGGCAGGACAGTTGTCGACCCGGCGGTCGTCGGCAAGGTGATCCAGTCGTCAACGCCGTCACCAGTGTTTAGCGTTAAGTCTGGACCGCCGGTGCCTGTCACGGTAATTCGATCATCTCCCGATCGTGTTTCCACGGTCAACGTGTTGGGAGATCCTTCCGACAGATTGACCGGTTTATTGGCGTCCACCGTGACACCTGTCGTAGTATCGCGGGCAACGGTCACAGTATCCGCAGCAACGGAACCCGCTACCGTGACATGATCCGTACCCCCGCCGCCATTGACAGAAAAAGTACTCGTCAGCGCCGCGTTCATCACCGCCGTCACGGTTGGACTGGCCGGGCCGGCCGAAGTAATAACCGTGGTGGCTGACGCGGGTTGGACATCAATCGCATCCGGATTCGCGGTTCCCGTTACCGTGACGGTATCCGTCGAATCCGCACTTGCATCAAGGCCGACCGTTTGCAATGCAGAAGCTGCACCTAGATTGGTGACGGACAGAGCGTCCGTACCAGCTGCACCGGAAACGCTCAGATGAGCCACGTTGGTCAAATCAACACTACCGCCCACGACACCGGAGAGGGAGTCAGAACTCGACCCCAACGTCAGGCCAATGGTGTCGGCTCCCGCGCTGCCGGTGATAGCCACTTGATTTGCGCCGGCGTTGCCACCTTGTAGCGCAACACCAGCAGAGTAGATCGAGGTTGCGACAGCCACATTGAACGTATCCGCGCCGTCCTGTCCGGATAGCGCCAGACGTTCCAAACTTGTCGGATTAATGGTCGCTCGATTATCCAACAGCACATCGCCGACTGCCATCACCGAAAACGTATTGTCAGCATCCGTACCGTTAACAGTGAGCGTGTCGCTCGCCGCAGCACCACCAGTCAGGGATATCGTCCGGCCAGTGCCGTAGCCGCTAACATGAACAGGGAGTGTATCCGTCAGAATCGTTGCCTCGTCAATAGCGGCACCAGGATTGACAGTGTAATTCGCCGACCCGGTCACCGTGACATTCGTACCTGCGCCCGCTCCTGCGACCACCGACAGCGATTCCATGGTATTGTGCGTCACGGTAACAGCTTCCGCGGCCGTAATCATGGATGTTGCTAACGAAACCGTCGTGGCAGCCGCCTGGCGATCATGAACCACCAATTGGTCGGAGCCTTCGCCACCCTGCGTCGTGATGCCGGTCAGGTCGGTCGGAACGGTGCCGTGATTCAAATTGAACGTGTCGTCCCCACTTTGACCAGCCAGCGTCAGAGTGCCAAAGTTGGAAAACTCGATGCTCTCGTTCGCATCGACGGAAACGATGCCAGTTACGTCACCAGCGAAAAACGATCCCGCACTGCTGGAGTTCGGGCCGATGGTATAGCTAATCGTATTGTTCGAGTCGTCACCATTGACCGTTAAGGCATCACCGGATCCCGTACCCTGAATCAGAACGGGCTCGAGACCCACAAAGGTAATCGCCTGCATGGCATTGCCGGCGGTTTGCGTGATACTGCCAGCTTGTAGTGCCGGACCTGGAGAATACTTCGTCGCAGCGGCCGTTGTTCCGGAGAGTTGCAAACTGTCAGAACCGCCCGCACCGCCATCGAAGAACACACCGTCGGGTACTTCGACCAATCCGCCAGAATTGTCGACCGCCAACGTGTCGTTGCCTCCCCCACCCAGGACGCGTAGAGCTTCGACGCTGGCCGTTGCAAAGCCGATGGGAACGCGGCCGGCACCTGCAGACGACGTGGAAACACGGTACTGCGAATTAGCATCGTCATCCACCAGCGCGAAGGTATCCGCATCATCGCTCGCCGAAATCACGATGGTGTCATGGTTGCTGCCACCAGTTACGAGAAGGTGAGCGCCTGCAGTGGCCGCATTGTTGAACTGCGTAATACTGATTCCGGCGCCACCTTCCTGGCGGGAAATGGCGGCTGTGGCTGCACTACCCGGAGTGAAGTGCAGCGTGTTTGGCCCAGCAGCCAGATTCAAAGCAATCCGATCATTGTCTCCCGTGTTATTCGTATCTCCACCATCGAGCACCAGGTTTTGAATATCAGAACTCGCACCGTAATTATTGACCGTAAACTGGTCCCCAACGGCATCGGTACCCGTCAGTGTTACCGACTCGATGCCAGCCACCGAGACCGCGCCACCGACGACGTTGGTGATATCACCCGTTGCGAAGTCTAAGGTTGCCGTGGACGCCGCCGAAGCAAGAACGGTCACGGAGTCTGCACCCGCGTTACCGCCCGAGAGCTCGATTCCCTGGCCATAGATTCCGGCCGCCGTGTTTATTACGAATGAGTCATCGCCATCCAAACCGAGCAACCGCAGCTGCTCGATATTCGCCTGCGCGACATCTAGTCGGTTCGCTCCACCTGTAACCAGATCCACGGCACCTGCTGTGGACACCGTAAAGACATCGTCTGTGGAATCTCCCGAATAGACCAATGCGTCGTTACCGCCAGCACCATCCGCGGTGATGGTTGCGGTCGCGCCGAGATTCTGATAGTTCAGCGCCAAATTCGATCCGACTTGAATTTGTCCCGAATCGACATTCGTTCCGGCGGTGTGCGTGATGACGTCGGCGGCCGCACTGCCGAAGACCGTCAGGGCGTCGTTGCCAGCTTCGCCATCGTAAATCAACTGTTCGATGCCGTTGATCGTCACGTTGGTTGCCGTACCGCCCGGCGCGATCACCACGCTGCCCGTATCTGGCGCGGAAGGCGTGTACTGCGCGGTTGTTTGCCCGGGAGTTTCCACGACCAGGCGATCTGCGTCGGCCGACGGCGCGCCACCGTTAATCGTGACGTCCACGTCCCACGCCGCATTGTTGGGCGCGGGCGTTCGCAAGGTAATGTTGTCCGATCCAGACAGCGCGTTCACGGTTAGCGTTGCCTGTTCCAGGAATTGCACCTCCGAGCCTTCGTTAATGGATACGGTGAAGTCTCGGATGCCGTTAGCAGGCGCATTGTCGCGAGCGATCACGGTGATCTCATCGGCGTCGTTGGTGGCATCGATCGTAGCACCGCCGGCTCCATTGATATTGACCGACTCGACGCGATCGAACGTGATGGTGCGGAACGGGGCCCCCGACCCAAGTTCCACTGTGCCCTCGTCCTTATCAGGACCAGCCGCGACTTTCGCCGCCGCTCCACCTGCGGTCACATTGAGCGTATCCCCTGGAGACGTTCCGATCGGATCGCCACCATCGATGGACACAGGAAACGTACCCGCAGTCACGTTGAATGTGTCGGTACCGCTTCCGCCAAGAACGCGGAGCGATTCAATGTTAGCGGACGTAAAAGAGATTCCCTTCAACGTCGTCGGCGCAGTCACGGTTACTTCGCCCGTAGCGGCAGAATTGTTGACCGTCACGGTCTCATTCGCAGGCGTCAAGTGAACCGTCAGCGTGTCGCCATCATTTGCATTGCCTTCCGCCACCGTGATGGCGGCGATGGTCGTCGTGAAAACAGCTGGACCGGTCGCTCCCTCTTCCATCCGAATCGTGTCTGTGTCAATGGGAGCAGCAACGATTTCATCCACGCCTGCCGTACCGTTGAACGTAACCGCACCTGAACCGGCATTCAAATTGATGATCTCAATTCCGGCCAGCGTGACAGTCCCCAGACCACCGCCCGTTACGGTCACCGAGTTGTCCGCGTTCATCGTGACGGTGATTGCACTGTTATCACCGGTCAGCGTGACCACGTCCGATGCGGATGGATCGCCCCCCGAAATGCGAGTGGTTGTGTACGGAAGCGCGGCGCCGGCGGCGGATAGGCTAAAGACGTCATCGCCATCGCCACCTTCCAGAACCAAGTTCGTGATGGATGTCGTTTCGATCGGAGTGCGAGTCGCGCCAGATGCCGTCATGGCAATCGTTCCCGTGCCACCGGACGCCGTTACCGAAAATCCATCATCAATTCCCGCACCACGTACGATAAGTGTGTCCGCGCCTCCCGCAGCGTTATCGATTCTCAATCGCCCACCGACACCGAGGCTGCGATAAGTCAGCGGAATCAGTGCGTCGGAGATGACACTCCCTTCATCCAGCGCGGCGCTCGGCGTTACGATCGTGGTTTCCACCGCGTTGGTAAGCGTGTACTGCAGATTGTGATTCCCAGTCACACCGTCGATCGTCATCGATTCGACGTTGCTGTAGGTGACGGGTACCGTTTGAGCGGTTAGAACTTGAGTGTTGGTGACTTGAACATCGGAGTTTCCGTCCACGTCCGTCACCAGCAGATGATCATCCTGCTCGCCGCCATTGACCGTGATGGCCGTGAGACCGCTGGCGGTCGAAGCGTTGTTTAGCGAGATGTTATCTTGGCCGCCAAGCGCCTCGATCGTCAGCGTCGAACGATTGCCAAATTCCTCGCAAACGCCATCGATACTGACCTGCGCCGTAGTTTGTCCGTTGATCGGCGCGGCAGCGTTTCCACTGCGCTCACCGACAACATAGCCGATCGCATTCGATGCATCGGTAGCCGTAATCGTGTTGGGCGCCGCAGCACCTGCAGGAATGTCCAACGTCCCGCAAACCAATAACCGCCTGTCTTCGAGATTCTCGAAAAACGATCGTCGCACGGAAGCTCTCCGTGCGCTACTCTTGGCTTGCCGCCCCACTCGTTTTGCAAAAAAGGAAAACGAAGATCTCATATCCAGTCCTCAGTGTTCTTAGGTTGTTCGTCATCAGTTCGAAGACGGCCTCACAATCTTCCTATACTTCCACGCTTTCCTCAAGCACTTTTGCTTCTGAATCGCCTCTTTTTATCCATCAGACGCAGAATGTTCATTTGTGTTCCAGCGCAGACTGAGCGCACTACGTTGGGAGGCGCTGGCAACATAGATAATCCCTGGGTCAATTGTCGTCGTCTTCGAAGTCACCGAAAACGGCGTCGGTCGCATCTTCATGTCGCCGACGTCGCCGCCGCCGAAATCGTTCTGCCAATTCGGCTGCCAACAGCGGCAAGAGCCCGCCGACGGAAGCGTTAAGAGCCGTGCCATCAGAATTGGCAACTTCTTCCAGCCCGGTAAAGTGCACGGTCTGTCGTTCAGACGCCGTCCAATGCTCGATCGTCCCGTCGCCGGGTCGCTCGCGTACCTGATAGTGGGACTGGGCTCCGCCCGCATCGCCGTAGATACGCAACTGATCAAAGCCCGCTCCAGCGTTGAACGTGACCGGGCGTTGTGTGGCTACCAGCCCCGTACCCGAGAGCACGATGTCCATCATGTCGTCGCCGTCGCC
This sequence comes from uncultured Planctomycetaceae bacterium, assembly GCA_937967665.1. Lineage (GTDB taxonomy): Bacteria > Planctomycetota > Planctomycetia > Pirellulales > Pirellulaceae > CALBSZ01. The sequence continues at coordinate 28,119 of CALBSZ010000167.1, read as the reverse complement.
ACCTTCAACCGTGACGCCCTCGACGGATCCTTCAGACTTGTTCAGTGTGATGATGTCGTCACCATCGTTGGTCAAAAGCGTGTACGTCATGTTGACGATGTTCGTCAGCAGATAGTTGTCGTTTCCGGTTCCGCCTAAGACTCGACCGTTTTCGACATCGGTGAGATTGATGTCGCCCTGCGACAGCCCTTGGATCAACCGATCGGTAATCTTGGCTGTGTTGTCCGTCGAATCCATGCTGTCGGTGACAACAATCGAATCTGTTCCGCCACCACCCACGATGTTGACATCTTGCGTAAAGGCGCCCAGGTGCTGCATGTTGTTGCCGACGAAGATCTGATCGTCGTCGGCGCCTGCGTCGACGTTGACGGCCGAGTTGCCTTCGGAGGAGGTGACACTTATTGTATCCGCTCCGCTACCCGTCTGGATCGTATCACCGCCACGGCCACCGATCACGTTGTCATCACCGTCGCCGGTCATGATCACATTCGTATCCGCGTCTGCGATCACAGAATCATTTCCTGACCCGGTGGTAACGTTCTCGAAACTGTTACCTGTCGTCCCGTTGGCCAACGTACCTAGATTCGTTGCGGATGAAGACGGTAGATCAACCGTCACCGCCGTCGTATATGCCGAATAATCGAGCGTGTCCGTGCCGGGGCCGCCGTTGATGGTACCGTTGATACCAACGCCATCTGCCAAGACTAACGTGTCGTTGCCTTGTTGCAGATTCACATTCATGGTACGACCAGACGCAGCGTTGTACCGATTCGTCGTGACACTCAACTGCTGTGCATCGTCACCCGAATTGAGCGTGACCGTCCTGGCCGTGCTCCCGATGGTGGTATTGGGCATGCCACCAGCCTGAGCGCCTCGCAGCGTAACCTGACCCGCGGCGGGCCCATCTTCCAAAATCAAATTCGGTACCTGCGTCAGCAGATCTATCCGCCACGTCTCCACATTGATCTGCGACGTATCCACCGTGCCGAACTTATCAAACACCAAGGCCGGTGCCGATGCGCCGTCGAAAGTGAGCTGGCCCTTGTCGGCCGCCTGAATGTCGTAGTCGACCGACATCGCGTTCAAGTTTCTGAGTGCCAACGAGTTGGTTCCCGTACTGCCGTCCAATGTCACGTTCGTGTTCGGACCGCTGGATGTGAAGTCGAGCGTGACGCTGTCGTTTCCGTCGCCCAAATTCGCCATGACGGCCATCGTCGAAGATGTGGTGACGGTGACATCGTCCGCCCCGGACCCCGTCAGCAATTCAAGCGTTTCCATGCCTGAGAAATTAACGTCCTGAGACGTAACGCCGGTCACTTTGGAATCCGACACCGTTACCGTCTTGTTGGTTGTGGCCGCCGAATCGTCAACCGTGAACTTGTCGTTGCCGCCACCGCCGCTGAACATGAACCCGGCAGCATTCGGTGCTGCAACCTTGACCCCTGTACCACCAGCCAGCGGCACTACCGACAACGAACTGTCGGCTACGTTGTAGGTAATATGTTCGTCGACAGCTTGGCCAATCTGATTGATCGTGACAGCATCGTTAACCGTTACCGTGTTGACCTCGGCGTTCGGCACTTTCAGCAGGGTCTTGCCGCTCTGCTGCAATACCAAACTGTCGCCGTCCAACATCACATCGATCTGCCCGGTGGCGTTAATCGCCGGCACGACGATATTGGGATTGGTTGTCTTATCGATCAGCGTCAGTTTGTAGTCCTCAACTTCACCATCCTGGGCTTCACCCGTCGGCGTCAGTTTGCCATCAGTACTCACTCGAATCCGAGCAAACGTCGCCCCGGGCGTGGAACCTGCCGGAATGTCGAACGGAATAACATTATCACCGGACACCAGATTGACATTGTTAAAGATCTTTTCGCCTGCGTCGTCCCAGTCGCCATCGTTGTTGAAGTCAATCCAACCGTCCAGCTTCGCACCGTTGGCATTTTGTAGATTGACGGTGGCCGTCGTGGTCATTACGCCAGTCAGCCCACCGATGAGATTCGTACGGAAGGTGACGCCGTCCTGGTCGTTGCCGTTTCCTGCATCTGGCCCGCTGCCGGTATCGTTGTTGTCGCCATCCGCGTTGTCCGAGGGGACGCCGTCCATTTCAATATCGACCTGCGTACGAAGCCGTGGACCATCGACCTTATGACGAGCTCCGTCGTCCGTTGACGTGACAGGGTACCTGGTGGGCGCGTCACCCCAGTCGAACTGGGCCGTAATCATTCGCAGCGTGACACCCACATCATTGCCATCTCCAGCAGTGGTCTTGACTTCGGTTCCCAAGGACATCTTGCTGAAGTTGCCGGTAACCGCATCGCCACCATCGTTTTCGATGATGATGAATTCGGAATCGAGCGTCACACCCGTGCCTCGCACCACCTGCAGTGCGACACCCGGTCCACCACTCGGCTGTTCGATCGTCACGCTACCAGTGACCTCCAGCTTGTCGAACACCATGCCGCTCATACCCTTCAGAGCGTTAATGCGCAATCGGGAACCATCCAGGAACGTCACATCGGGAACAGGCACGGTACCAACACTGTCACCCGGAACATCCGCAGCAGCGCTGTTGATCGTGATCTGACCACCCAGCTCCCACGCACCAGCAGACACCACATCCGGACGTAGATGGACGCCGTTTTCACCCACGGCCTTGAACTTGGTCACCGAGCTATTGGCCGCCGTGCCGGTAACCTTACCGGCGAAGTCAATATTTCCACCACCAGCATTACCCGTTGGCCCTACGTAACCCGACGATGTCACGATGAACTCATTGTTGACCTTCATCGTATCGCCAAAGACAACATCACCGCCGGCATCGATCTTGGCAGTACCGTTCGCGGAATTCACCGTAAAGTTGGCGTCGCCACCAGTGAAGTTGCTGTCCGCAATCATGGTGAGCGTATCGTCGACCGTGATATTTGCGCCCAGGAAGCTGATCTCACCGCCCACCTGTGGTGCCAGCTTCGCCGTCAACTGCGAAATCACAGTCTGGTCGGTGACCTTCGTCAGTTTCGGAATGCGCGACGTGTATTGGTTGAAGTCCAACACCTGCATCGTCTTGGCGGTGTCCTTAAAGACTTCCACGTCCTTCGTGGCGCCACTGGTAACCGCCTTGGTGGTGTACAACGTGTCAAAGTTGCCCGTGACCATGTTGTAGGCCAAGTACGGGAAGAGCTTCGTCGTCGGATCTTGCCAGTAGAAGTACTCTTTCGTTGTTTGATCTCGATAGTAGTCGCGACCGTTGGGATGTTCGTACAGTTCACGCCCCACAAACTTGTCGACTTCCGGCTGATCAGGACCGGTTTGGTTCACGATCGGAACCAGATCCAAATCAGAGGGATTCGCCACCTTCGACAACGCACCGCTCTTCAGTTCAAAGACCGAGTCGGCCCCCTGCCCTTTGAAGTTGTCGATGTCCTTAAAGTACGTTTGCCCATCCTTCTGCGATCGGAATTGATACAGACTGGACGCAACGCCGCTGGACAACCGGCTGCCATGGGCGACCAAAGTCAGGTTCTTCAAGGGAGCGCCGGCCGTGCCTTCAATGGTGCCCGAAACAATTAGGTTTCCAGCTGTGGCACCCACGGTAACTTCCGGAGCCCTCAGGTTTCCTTCGAAGCGTGTGGTTGATCCCGAAAGGAAAACAATCCTGTCTTCGGCGGACCAAGTCGGACTGATGCCCTTGCCAAAGAAGATCGCACGCCCGGCACGCATGTCGATCACCTTCTTCGACGTGAAGCCCGTGTCGACGAGGATGTCGAGATTGGCCTTCAAGATCATATTGTCGTCAGCGGTGAGTGTCGTGGCGTTATGGGGATCTTTCAGCAGCTCCAGTCCGCCCTTTGTCGAAACCAAGGTCACGGTTGAGGTGGTTGCACCCGCAACAACATTCCCGACTCGCATGGTTTCTTCCGAGCTAAGCGACACATTGCCAGCCGGAGCATTCGCCGACTTGATGTGCACACCGACAAGCTCTTCGCCCACGCTATCGTCATCGCCCAGGGAAATATCTCCCATGGTTGTCGTAGCCGTCTCGAGCGTGTTGATGGCAATCATCGGCAGGTCGATGCCGGTTTCGGCATCCAGCGTCAGCACGTCGCCGATTACACCTGGTGCGGTTGGCGATGCGTTGGACATGCGGATCTGGCCGTCTTGGCTGGTGAGCGCCACATTCCCGACGGACGTGAACGGGTGCGTCAACATGAGAATCTTGTCGGCTTCGTCGGTGGCTTCCGCATCGGTCAATGGTCCACTGCCATCCAGGTCACGAATCGTCTTCAGATGGGCGGCGATCTGCGGTGTGAGCGTTGCTGCACTCAAGGCTCGGACCTGAGCTTCTGTCAGCAGCGGCAAAGTTGCATTCGTGCTGGTTACCAGGAACCCGGCTTCGTCGATCAACTTGCCTTCGGCATTGACGAGCAAGTTTTTACCACTGTCAGGCTTGACGAGTCGACCTTGCGAATCCGCACTAAAGTTCGCCAAGCCAAGCGTCAACTGCAGAGGAGCCGCGCCCATCACTTTCGCCACGTTCTGGCCGAGTGCTGCGCCGCTGGCGTCCACCAAAACGCCCTGAGGATCAACGCGGTGGCCATCCTGGTTGATCAACCGGCCACGGACGTCAACGCGAAGTTCCGCGTTTCCAGACACCGCCACTCCACCAGGCAACTTGTCTGCATCCGCCACCACGTTTCCATCAGTATCGACAAACTGACCGCCGCCGTTGACGAGGTAGTTCGTTCCCGACACGTCTTTCAGCAATCGGCCCTGGGCATCGACCTGCAAGCCGGACAAGCCGAGCGTCATAATCTGCGCTGCGCCAGCTTGAATCTGAGCGCCATTAGAATCCGTCAGGAACTTACCCGTCGGATCTACTCGGAAACCGGTTGCATCGCGCAAATGACCATTCACGTCCACAATCAGATCGCTACGTGTACCTGTGGTCACGGGCGTGCCACCTTCCACCTGGAAGTAGCCCATTTCGCGGAGCGTGGCGTTAAGATTGGCGAGCCGCACTTTTGTAGCCGCAGCTTCGTCTGCTAACCATGGACCGGCCTTGAGCCGTTCGTTGATGATCAGATCGTTTTTGCTGGTCAGCGTCGCAACGGTGTTGTGATTGTTGGCCAAGACTTGAACATCGCCCACGGTCAGCGTATCCGCCGTAGCGTTCACAGTGAGTGTCCCGGCGACGATGATGGAATCGTCGATCGTCAGCGCACCCGTATTCTGCGTAACGGCAACATTACCAGTTCCGGTCGTGGTGACAGCAATGGTGTTGACCTTGGTCTGGACATCCACCGCGCCGCCAGCTTGGATCGTCAGCGTGTCGGTTTCCAGCGGATGATTCGCGCCGTCGGTGAGCGTGAAGCTGCCCGTCGAGAGCAACGTGATGTCGCCGTCACCCGACGTCGATAGATTCTCGACCGTGAGATTTCCGTTGATCGCACGGAGAACGATATCGTCGTCGTCATCCGTTCCCTGCGCTTCAAGGTTCTTCACTGTCAGGTCACCGAAGTTGGTGATCTTGAGGAACCCATCCTTCAGCGGTTTGCCCGCAAAGTCCAGTACGGTTGTGCCGTTGAGCGTGACGTCAATGTTGCCCGCATCTGTCAGTTCCACTTTGACGTTGCCGGTATTGGCATTGGTCTTGAAACCATTCTTCGCGGTGACGATCAAGTCACCACCGCTAACGACGCCACCCGTTTGTTCGACCATGCCGTTAGTGGCCGTCAGCATCACATTGCCGCCCGACCCGGCTTGCACGTCGGAGTCCTTGAGCACCACGTTGCCGCCGGTGGACTTGATTTCGATCGCGTTTCCACTGCCCGTGTTCTGCAGCGTGGTCACGCTGGTGTTCACATTACCGGTAATGTTCATACCGGCTTCGACATTCACCTTTTCCAACGCCTGGACATCGCCCTTGAGTTCGATGTTGTTCGTCGCGTTGATCTGGATTTCATCCGGAGGATCCACGATACCGTCAATGACGATGTCTTTGGCATTCAAGCTGACCATGCTCTTCGCCCCGCCACTGCCGTTGTCCACCTTAATCACGCCCGACTTGCCGATCGTGATTCTTTCGGTGGCCGTAATTTCCACCGCTTGCTTGGCACGCATGTCGGAGTCCGCCGCGACGGCATTGGTCGAACCGGTTGGGACGCCACCTTTTACGGTGACGTTTTCGCCCATCACAATAATCTTGCCACCGGCCTGATGCGCTTCCACATTGCCGCTGAAATCCGCGTCACCGTTCACGTCCACTTTGATCTCGCCCGCACTGCGGATCGAATCGGCGCCAAATTTGGCTGCGTTGCCGATCGATTCTTGCTTGACGCGAGTGGTGGAAAGAATCGTATCTTGGCGATAGATGGGAACGTCTTTCCAACGAGTTTCCGTTTTCTGCGACGTGACTTGCTTCTGGACAACGACCGTCTGCGTCTTCACGGTTTGCTTTTCGATGTCCTGCGCCGTGCTGGTCCACTTATAGGTCAACGTCGTTCGCTTATCTTTAATATCCTTATTCTTGGACTTCCAGTCGAAGGTGTAGTCGTTCTGCGTCTCCTGGATGTTCGGAGTCTTCTCGTAGAACGGTTCGATTTCGACGATGTACCACCGCGCATAATCACTGTTCCGACTGTCGCTCGTGACATCGTACCACTTACCATCGGCGACGATCACCGCATGATCTTCTGGCGGGAAAAGGTCAATATCGAGGTTAAGCTGGCAGTCCTTTAAATTCGTCTTGCGGTTGAAGGTCGGGGGAACGTCGCTGTGGTAGATGGTAGCTGACCCGCAGTCGTCATCGCCCGACGTGGTGTCATGCTCGTTTGCGTAAATCGTTCGGCTACCACCGGGAGAAATCTCGTGATAGACATCATGAATGTCGATCCACTTATTTTCGTCGAAACCGTCATTGCCACCACAGTTGAAGAAACAACCGCCTCCCGATACGCTTAGATAAATCTCTTCATCTGGACTGAAGCCCTGCTCCGTGTCGTCGGTGATATACAATTCGGTGACTCGGAATTGGATTGTGTCTCCATTTTGCCCGCCATTTTTGGGCTCGTTCGGGTTCCCATTCGTGAATGACGTGGATGGCGCTCCCGCAACCGTCTCCCAGGTCCCTTCTGTAGCTGCATCGTTTAGCCCGATCCACGGGTCGGCGTTCACTCCAAACAACTTGCCAAGGTAATTGCTTTCTGTGACGGACCCCGGTACGGCCAAATGCGCTTTACCCGCCGGAATCGTAATTCCGCCAGCGCTGGTGATCGCCGCGGCCGCATCTCGAGCGTCTTCCCACGTTTCCTTGGTTTTGACGAGCGCATACCGTGTACCGCGGTCCGGGTTGCTCTTCGGATCGGCACCGGTGTCTAAATCGATTTCAAGGATGTAATTGTCTCCGCCATCAACGGTGTCAACAACGTGCCCGTTACCGTTCAGTATGGCAAAGTCTTCTGGCGCGCCATTATACTGGTTCGGTTCGTTAGGCCCCCAAATGCTGCTCGACACACTGCTTCCGTCGACCCACTTCCAGCCGCCGGCTGGCTCGGTCGCGCCCGTGTCTTGCTTCGCCCCAACCCAAGCCTCCCTGAAGTGATTTATCTTACTCAGTTCTGTCGTGTCGGCGATCGTAGCAAGATGCCCACCCTTTGATTCTGCGTCCGTCTTTGCTGCATCCCAACTGAACGAACCATCGATCCTCTGGTATTCGTTATAGAATCGGTCGCGATACCACTGGATGCCACCAACATCAACGCCCGAACGCTGAGCTGTCGATTTGTAAGTCACGCTACCTCGATCGTCGACAAACAAATTGTGGACGTTACTTCGCAGCGTGCCTGCGGTGGGAACAGAGATATTCTGAACACCCTTGGTGCTACTGTCCCACCCTGGAACCGAAGTGTGATCTACCATTCGCGTCACATCCACGGTGTTGATGTTGTAGACCGTCTTACCCGTATTGGCGACGTAGCGAACATCCCAGCGTGCTGGTTCGTCATCAAAGTCGACTTGGCCTTCCTGAACCTCGATGCACGAGGTTACATCATAGGGCTGGCAAGCCTGACGTTTACGCTGCGCCGTGGCAGTATAGGTAGAACGATCCTGAACGAACTGCGCATCCGCCTGATTAAACAATTGCCCCACCGTCTCATCGTTCGTACTGGGCGTTCCAAACGAAGAAACACGATTGAGCTTATCGCGGACATCGGCCGCCGCGCCCACCGGCAAGCGAATGTACTTATCATCCCAACCCGCGGTGTTGATGAAGATGATTTCCTTCGTATTATTGCTTTGCCAGGCCGGCGTCCAAGGCGAATTCGAACTCGCCCCGTTTTCTACTTTCACATTCTGCAAGTTCGACGCCGAGAAGTCATACAAGGCCTTGTAACTCAGCTGATCGAGTACCGCTTTTCGTTGATCGTCATTTAACTGGTCGAACGGTGTGTCGTGCGTTGCCGGTGTACCTGCAGACCCCCAGTTAATAACCGGCGCACCTGTCTTGCAATTGCCTCCACTGGAATTGCAATAGTCGACGTTCTCGACAAAGTACTCGCGAATCGTGGTCCCGTTGTAGTAGCCAACTTGTGTCAGCGTGACGTCCATCGTCGAGAATTCGCTGCCCACAACCACCTTCGGCCCTGGTGTACTAATGGTCTCGACGGTATCCACATAAGAAATCACCGGAACGGTGATCGTGCCGTCTTCCACCATGCGGGTTCCCACAACCACCTGAATGGTCGTGGGACTTGTCGAGATGACCGGAGTCTTCACGGTCACTCGTCCGCCGACCACAGCGCTGGCCGTCAAGTCAAAGTCGTCGCTGGACTGAATCAGAATGTTACCGACCGCATCGAGTTGACCTGCCTGGGTAACCACGGCGGTACGCGGTGTGGTTGCGTTTGAAGTCAGATCTGCCTTGGCGATCGCTGCGGTCAGCTGCGTCTGACTCCAGCCGGCATCTACGCCAGCATTGACCGTAATGTCCTTGTTACCGATGACCGAACCGCCAATCGTGGCCTTTTCCACGGCGTTGAACAGCAGCCGCTCCGCACCACCTGCCACCCCGCCAAACACTTCGATGGTCTGGCCGAACAGATGCACGAGTTCCCTACCAATAACCTGGCTGTCCTTCGTCGTGCGAATGGCGTCGTCGGACTTCACATAGACGCCGTAGTTTCCGCTGGAAGGTTTAGCGTCACGTTGCTGCACAACCCCAGCAATGTCAACGTTCTTACCTTCCAGCTCGATATAGGTCTTGGCGTTAATTCGCGGCACGGACCCATTGGCCGACATGACCGCAACGTCACCCGCGGTCGATTCGACCGAAACCGTGCCCGTCATCACGGTCACACTACTGCCCACCGTCTGCAATTCGCCGACCGCACCAGAAATCAACACACGTTGTTCACCGGTAATCGATATCGTTCCGTCGGCTCCCGTGTCCAAGACGCCACCCGACAGGCGAACCGGCGCGCCACCTTGAACCTTGGTATCTTTCGCCCCGGCCGCAACGAACTCACCACGCGGATCCACGCGGATCCCCGACTCGTCGATCAAACTACCCGTGTTATCGATGTCCAGGTTCGTCGCCAAACCCGAGCCAGTCACCGCAGCTCCACCTCGATCGGCTCCCAACACACTTCCGTTGGCATCAATCAACTGATCGGCAGCGTTAACCAGCAGATTCTTGCCGCCCACAACTGCAATCAAGCGACCCTTGGCATCCGCTTCTAAACCACGCTGTCGCAAGAGACTGAGCGTCAGATTGACAGCCGTCCCACCCTTCACCTTTGCGACTCCCGTTGCCAAGAGCATTCCGCTGGCATCCACCGGCTGGCCCTTGGCATCCACGCGCGAACCGCTCGCATCGATCAAATGTCCGAATTCGTCGACGTGCAAGGAACCGTCCACATCATCGCCGGTTACGAGAGCGCCCCCTTCGACTCGGTCGGCGGCCTTCTTGACGGCACCATTGGCATCCACATAACTTCCGTCAGCGTTGATCAAGTAGTACTTACCGCCATCTTCCTTGACTAAGCGGCCCTTGTCGTCGGCTTGAGCGTTAAGCAACTCAAGCGTTGCTACGACAACAACCCCGCTCTTGACTTTGCTGGCCTCGGGAACTTCCGCACCTGCGGCGTTTACAAACTTACCAGTGGGACTGACCAGATATCCCCCAGCATCCACCAAGCGCCCTTTGTCGTTGACGTTCAAATCCTCACGCAGACCAGTGGTGACCGGTGCGTCCCCTTCGACAGGCGTCACCTTCATATGCGAACCGTCGATAAACTCGCCAGCGGCGTTGACGCGGAAGAAGGAATCTCCGACCTGCTTGACGACACGCCCTGTATCGTCGGCCGACATGCTATTCGGATCAAACTTCGTACCCGACGCCGTGCCACCCTGAAACGCAACCGTGCCGAGTGGATTCACGCGATTGCCTTGAGCGTCCGTCAGACGGCCATTGGCATCGACCAGTAGATCGGTTTTCAGCCCCGAACCCGTAACCGGCGCGCCGCCTTCCGCCTTATTGGCACTGGTAACCACAGCACCGTTCGCATCCACGAACTCTCCCTTGAAGTTGACGAGATAGTGCTTACCACCGTCTTCCTTCACCAGGCGCCCCTTGCTGTCAGCCAATAGCGGTGTCGTGCCATCTTCCAGCTTGCCCGTACTCAGTTGCAGGCTCTGCTGGCTGATCAAGATACTGATCCCGCTGTCGTCATCGCCGCCGGTGATCGAAAGCGCTTTGTCCGCTCGCACCAGGCTGCCGACCAATACTTGATCCTTACTGACCAATGTGACGGTAGCGTCGTCGTCTAACGCCTCGACAATTCCTGCGAGTTGCAGATCGTGATCGGTGTTAATCGTGATGCTACTGGTATTGGTGGCTCCCGAAACGGCGTCCGCATTCGTGCGGAAAATACTGTTCGCATTGGGACCCGGTTGATTCTGGTTCAGGCTGACCTTCGACGTGCCACCCGTAACATCGATTGCCAGGTTGCCCGTCGCTTGCGCGATACCGCCAACCAGTACGTCGGCTCCATTGGCATCGACGGCCGTTCCGCCAACGGTCATCAATTCAACAACATCGATGTCGATGTTTGCCGCCTTGCCAACCCACTGAACCTTCCCTTGGTTGTCCAACATCGCACCAGCGTACAATGCACCGATGAGACTGAAGTTCTTGGCCGCGATCTCCAGCGAGCTCCTGTCGGCCGTGGTGAACAGCTGCGAAGCGCCACTGATCGTGCCTGTTTCGCTGGCGTTGAGGTCCAATCGATTGGTCGCGGTGATACCGCCAGCCACTTGCGACTTTTTGCCTTGGCTATCGACTTGCGTTTCACCGACTTCGATTTCCTTGCCGTTGATCTGCAACGCCCCGGTGACGTTCACGTTGCCCAAAATGGACGCCTTCTCCGTGGCGGTGATCGTCGCTTCGAAATCGGTGGTACTGGCTGTTGCCGTGGTCGTCTTCAGGACGCCTTCCAGTCGTACGTCCTTACCCTTCAGCTCGACACCCGAACCAGATTCAATCCGTCCCGACGTCTTGGCAACTTTGACCGTCCCGTCCGTCGATTCAACTTTGATGCCGGCCAGGTCCGTACTACCAGGCCCCACCGCGCCATCGACAACCGCGTCGTTGACCGACGTAATGGTAATCTTTTTGCCACCGCCCGTTGAAAGCAGCTTGGCCGTGCCGTTGATTTGCACGTCAACGGTGCCCGCCTTCACAGCTCCACCGGCAGCAATATCAATGTCGCCGCTGGCGTTGATCTGATCGTCAATCGTTACACCGCCGGCATTGATCTCGACATCGCCATCGGTACTCGTCAGCCGCCCCCCAGCCTTCAACGCAAAGGCACCACCACTGTTGATGCTCAGGTCACCATGCGAAACGATATCGCTGGCCACAATCACATCACCTGTCAACTTCACAATGGGCGCCGCATCCGCGTCCAGCGTGTGCGTTCCGCCATTGTCCATGGAAGCAACTTTGCCGACTGCCAGAGCGGTGAAGCCAAAGTGTTCGCCGCCGGGAGAATTCGCTTGGAATTCAAAGGCACTGGTTCCGGTAATACGCAGTTTGCCACTGTGCTCCGCAACCTTGATGTCTGGATTTGCGGCAAAGCCCGCGTAGGCGGAGCCATTCGCGTTTGTCTAGTCGGCGTTCTTCAATGCCTCATTAAGATCCGTGACTAGATCCGCCACCGACGTATTGTCGGCGGTGGCACGTGCGACCGTTACCGTCGTATTGATGTCGCCCGCCGAGCGTTTGATCAACACGTCGAGGGTGATACCGCCGACGTTGACCGTCGATCCCGCACCGGCGGCGACGATGGCAGTAGGACGCGCAGCTTCAATCTTGGCACTCCCCGTTAAGCCCATTAGGCCGAGCAGATTCGCATGCGAAGATCCGGTGGCCTGGAATTCAAATTTGTTGGTACTGCGGAACAATAGCTTGCCGTTGTTATGTACAACGGTGATGTCCGTACCACCGGTCGCCGTGGCGAGGGCTGCCTGCAAATCCGTCGCTAGATCGGTCACCGACGTGTTGTTGTCGGTGTCCGTTTTCATGAGCGTCGCCGTCGCATCGACATCGCTGCCACCCTTGGTCAGCTTCAGTTTCAGCGTCACGTCTGATGTCAGCTTGCCGTCTGCCGCAGCGGCAAAACCGGCAGGGGTAATTTGGTAGGTCGCCGGTGCTGGCAGGATTTCAATCTTGCCAGGGGCCGCCAGGTTGACCGATGCGTTGGGTCGCGACGCTTCCACATGTCCGGAACCCAAAATGACAATGCTACGCATTGACAGGTCCGGTGGCATGATCGGGCCCATGGCCTGTGGGTCCACGCCACCGACGACATCCACTTCCTTGCCTGCACGTAGCACCTGACCGATCTTCACCTGGTGTCCGGCCCTGACGACAATTGTCGAATCGCCGTCGTAGTAGCTTGGATTCAAACCCAGCAACTTACCACCGGCATCGTTAACTCGTTCAACTTTGCCGCCTGCGATCACAAAGCCTTCAATCTGAGCGTCACCGGCACTACCAACAATCTTGATAGCTCCATCGCTATCTTCCGCCGTGACCACGCCGCCACCGGGCACTCGCACGGCGGGATCCATCGCCAGATTCTTGCCGCGCAAATCGACCGACGCCTTCGCGCGAATGGTTCCGCCAACCTCCACCTGATTGCCTTGCGCGTCCGGCACGTTGCCGCCGATAATTGCCGCGCCTTGCATATCCACAAGGACGGTGGAATCGGCGCTATTCCACGTCGGCGTGCCTTGTGCATCAAGCGTCGCACCACTAGTGATCGTGCCGAGCATCGACAAACCACCGTCGCCACGAATTTCCACAGCTCCACCGCCACTGGAGGCGATTCCTGCGGCATTCATGCCGCCGGCCGAGGTTACCCACACGGCCACACGGCTGTCGTCCGAACCGGGTGTGCCGCCAGTGACATGCACGTCCTTTGACGCTTGTAGACCCGAGTCGACGTAAACCTGCTGGCCGGCAATCACCTTAATGACACCGTCGCCAGGAGCTTTCCAGGTCACACCCGTCGAACCAACAGTGCCGCCGGCAATCACGGCCCCACGAATGTCAACATCTTCGGCACCTCGAATATCAACTTGGCTGGCCGCGTCGGTGGTGTTGATGGTGGACGTACGGTCGACATAGACGCTCGCGCCCTGTCTTGGTGTACTACTCGTATTGGTGGTGCCATTGAGGTCGACACCGCCGTAGATGCGCACCTGATCAGGAACGTTCACTTCCGTATCCAGGTAGACCCATTTGTTCGACTGGATCGCCAGGTCGGATCCTTGGCCCAAGACATTAATCGTTCCGCGAATCAGCACATCGTCGACACCCGTCAATTGCAATTCCTGATTGTCCTGCATCGTCGTAACGGTACCCGTCATATACAGGCTGTACTTGCTCTGCGCGTCGATGTTCTTGGTTCCGTTTTACGATAGGAATTTGTTTTCGTTGTTTGTCTTCGGTAACGCGTCGAAGACAGCTGAATAATCAGAACTGGCCAGCGCGGACCCCGCCTTCAAGGTCAATTCGCCGCTGGCAGTTACCGCACCACCAATGAAGAGTTCGTGCGGTGTAATGTTCGGAGCCGTATTGATCTTCACTGCTGCGTCGGCGCCGAGTGTCGTATAGTCGGCCTTGGCCGAGAGATTTGCCTGGCTCACGTCCAGGCCCAACAGATTGGCCATCACGGACGTCTGCAGCACTTGCAGCGACTTGCCGGCCTCGAAGACCAGCTTGCCCGACATGTGCTTGACGGTCAGGTCAGCGTCTAGTGAAGCTGCCTTCAACGTGTCGTTGATACCGGACGCCAAATCGTCAAGGGAAGTATTGGTGCTGGTCGCGGCTGCCGTAACGTTAACCGTATGTGCCGCGCCACCAATCGTTAGTTCCAATTTCACATCGCTGGCAAGCTGCCCGTTGGTAGCGGAGATCGGCGACGACTCTAAAGTATGCACGACCTGTGCTCCAGCAGTCACCGCACTGCCGGGGTCAATCGAAACAAGTTGTCCGGAATCGAGCATGATGATCGAATTCGCGCCCTTGGTAGCCAACGACGCACCTTGTTTGAGCGTTAGCTTTTTGCCCGCCAGGACTTCGATCTTCGAACCCGCACCTTTCGCTTCCACAACCCCTGCCACATCGACGCCGGCCGAGGCCTCAATATCAATGGTGCTGCCGGCGGCCGTGGTTTCGACTCGACTGCCGACGTCGGTTGTCACACTAACCTGTCCGGACGTTTTCGTCACGTCGATATCAATCAAGTCTTCAGCGACCAACCAACCTCCAATCGTCACCGACTGCCCCAGATTCAACTCGATCCGTTTCGCCGTCAATCCAGAGTCAGGGCCACCCGTCGGCAGGTGCAGATTGGGACGCTGAACGTTTAAGTGATTTGCATCGATGCGTAGTGTGTTACCGGGTACACGAACATCACCTTGAACAGTGATCGTATCGGCTGCCAGCGTCGTCGGAGCGCGGAAGCCCGAATCGATCGTGCGGGCCACCATCGTGGACTTGATGGGAGGATTGTTGTAAACGTCTCCCAACTTCATTTCGCTACCTTTACCGGACCGCCCAACCGTGACTTTCGTAAAGGTGCCGGCGATAGCAGCTAGATCACGAGTGGGCAGGCTCAAACCTTGAACGGGAGCGTGGTTGCCAGCAGCCGTTTCGGCCGCCGTACCAATGAAGTAGTTCCAATTGTCGGCCGAGCTGGCTTGAATCAGAAGTTCACCGGCGCCCTTGACGGAAGCGTTGCCCGCCAGGAATTCGATGTCATCGGCCGTGATCTGGATATTCTTACCGGCCGCCTTGGCATGAATGCCCGCCGAGACATTTAAGTGCGGATGTTTGCTTCCATCGGTCAAATCAATCGTGATTTCGCCGGATTCACTGACTACACCCACGTTGCTAAGCATCTGTCGCGTGAACGATTCGCCGCCGCGCACGGGCGGCATAATGGCGCCGAGCAACTCGCCGTTGAAACCAACTCGTTCGCCCTTCGGATTCACTCGGAAACCGAAACTGTCAGTCAAATGTCCGTTAACATCAACCGTCAGGTCGGTACGTCCGCCCGAACCACTGAACGGCATGCCCGCTTCTTCGCGCACAATGCTGCCAGCGTCATCCACGTACTCGTTCAACGCGTTGACCATGAAGAATCTTCCGTCCGTGACCCGAATCAAGCGACCTTGATTGTCAACCGCGTCAATCCGACCGTCCAACATACCAAATTGCAGATCCACTTCCGCACCGCCCGCGACTGCTGAACCCGTCGGTTTTCCGTCCGCATCGACAAGATTGCCTGACGGATCTACCAAATTGCCGCTGGCGTTGATCACGCGGCCCTTGTCGTTGACCCGCAGGTCCGTCTGGACGCCCCGAGTGACGGGTGGGCCGACTTCGACACGGTTGCTTTCCGATACTACGGTGCCTGTCTTGTCGACATATTCGCCCCTGGCATTGATCAAGTAATGCAATCCACCGATCTGGCGAACCAGGCGTCCGCTGGCGTCAGCACTGAACGGCAATACGCCGAGCGTCGCCTTCAGGCGAGTACTTCCCGCCACTCCCTGATTCTGCGGATCGTTCGTCGTTTTGCCGTCGGCCGTGATGAACTCGCCCGTGCGGCTGGCTCGGTAGAACGTACCACTATCTTCTTTGAGCAGATGCCCCTTGTCGTCAACAAACAACGCGTCGGCAGCCGTCTTGAAGGGTGCCACCGGTGGCGTCGTTACTTGCGGCCCGGCTAGTGCAACCCGAACCAACTGTCCGCGCGGAGTCACATACTCTCCGCTGGCATTGACGTAGTAGTACTTGCTGCCATCCTGCTTGAGCAACCGGCCCGAAGCGTCTGTCTGTAGGCCATTGTTGGTGAGGATGTCATCCGCGGGATCCAAATCCGAGTCGACAATGTTTAGGCTATCGGTCTCTTTGATAATGATATTGGGATTCGTGCTGCCGGTCGTCAGCGCCGTCAAACTGGCCACCGTAGAAACGACGTCGCCTGAAATCCCTTGGGCATGGATTTCTAAATCACTACCAGCCGCCTTGATGGTTGTCTTGTCTAAACGAATCGAGCCGTCCTTGGTGATCAAGCGGACGTTGCCGGCTCCACCACCGTCGTCAGTGGTCGCGGTATTGACAGTGATGTTCCCGGTCAAGTTGATGTCGCTACCACTGCCAGTTGCCACAATCGAGACATCACCATTGCTATAAGCAACCAAGGGTGCCGCGACGCTGGACGTGCCAACATCAATCGTGGCAGGTGCTGTCAGAGTGATGCCATCGGCGCGAATGGGCCCATTCACCTTCAGCTGTCCCGCCGCTTCGACTTGCAGAGCTTGGCCCGGCGTGTCGATCGGACCACTCGGGATCGTACTGGAAACTGTCGTGGTCGTAGCAGCATCCTTGATGAACAGGTTGTCCACGCCAGAGACGTTGAATGTCTTGGTGGCAACTTTGAAGATGCCTTGATTAACAACCAGCGGATTGTTGGCCGAATTAACGTTCACTCCCAACACGTCGTCACGACCAACCGAGCGGCTAACAATCCAAGATGCACCTGCCAACGCTTGTTGTAAATCGCCTGCCAAATCTTGCGGCGATGTGTTGCTGGCCGTCGCGGCAGCGGTCAGCACGACGCTGGCCTGAATGTCAAATCCGGGCTTGTTGATTTCGATGCCCAGCCGCACATCATCCGTCAGCTTGCCATCAGCCGGCAACGGCAAGGCAGGATCGAGAATATTCGAACCAAAGTCAACCAGTCCAAGTAATTGCGCATTCGCTGATTGCTCGGGGAAGAGCGTGTACACGTGAGGACTGGTAAGCGTAAGCACGTTGCCGTTCACGCCGGTCGTCAGGTCAGGCCCCGACGCAAAGCTCGTATATTGACTGCCAACTTCCGGAGTCGAACCGGCATCCGTCACGTTAATCGTGCCCATCGTGGTGGAAATGCTCACATCGCCCAGATCGACGAAATAGTAATCGTCGCCGCCAGCATCCGTGATGTTCATCGTGAAACCGTCGGGATTTGGCAAGGTTAGTTGGTCGTCGCCGGTACCCAGCTTGAAGTTCTGAATCTGGGAAACGGGAACATTCTTCAAATCCGCAAACGGCATCGCGAACGTAAACGCCGTCGGTACCGTCACCAAATTGGTTTGTCCTTCTGGAACAAAGCTGACCGTTTCAAACGCAGCGACCGTAACTTCCTTGCCTTCGTACCCCTGCTCTTCGGTACTGGTCAGCTTGATCTTGTCTCCACGCCGGAACTCCATTTCGATATGCGGCAGCTTGCACGAATCTGGATCGTTGGGCTGATCGGCCAGTTTGAGCTTGATTACGTCCACGTCGTTGCCGACCTTGCTGACCACTTCTGTCAACCATGGCACGCGTTTC
This sequence comes from uncultured Planctomycetaceae bacterium, assembly GCA_937967665.1. GTDB lineage: Bacteria > Planctomycetota > Planctomycetia > Pirellulales > Pirellulaceae > CALBSZ01. The sequence continues at coordinate 10,169 of CALBSZ010000167.1, read as the reverse complement.
GTGACCTGCTTGCCCTTGGGATCCGCACACTTATCCGTATGGATGAGTGGGAAGAAGGCCGTCGACGTCATGTCGCGATCGTTGCGGATCTCCAACGTCACATTAGTCGACAGCGTCGTCGTTGTTGCTTCCACCCGCGGCGTGGTCATGTCCAGTCGGTCGACGCCGACGTCCGTGAAATCGATTTCGAACTTGATGAGCCCGTTCGGTATCGAAGCTTCGGTCACTTTGTGGATACCCGTGTAACCGGGAATGTTTTCGCTGAAGACCGTGATATCATCGCCGACCGCGAAGCTGTGGAAATTCGGCGGGGTCTTGATCGTTGCCGTCTTCTTGCCATCGTGGATGATCTCGGCATCGCGGAATGGCTTCATCGGATCGGATGGGTTCTTGGCCTTGTATTCAATCAGCGAGAACTGTTCCGTGCGGCTACTGCCGTCGGTCAGGACGGCCGCTTCGGTACGTTCGATCTTGCCGACCAAATCCATGGACGTACGGCTGAAATCCAAGGTGTTAATGCCGCCCGTATCCGCGAACGTATCTTCCCCAAAGACACCTTCAAACACGAACGTATCGTTACCCGTTCCACCCTGCATTTCATCTTGGCCGGGACCGCCATTGAACACAGAGTTCCCCGTGCCGAAGTAGATCAACGCGTCGGAGCCATCGCCCCCTTTCAAGTCGACCGGAAGCGACACACCCTTCTCTACTTTGATGATGTCCGTTCCGGCGCCGGAATCACCAACGATCTTGGTCACTTTGCGATACGTTTGCGTAACACCGATACCCGTAATCTCGAGATCTTGGCTGCCGTCGCTGTGAGTGCGCAACACACGAACCACATAGATCTCGTTCTTGGCCTTACGAAAACCCTCGTTGATGGCCATCTGTTTCGCACTATCACCGGCTCGATCTTTACCACGCAGATTCGCGCGATCCCCGACGTTCAGATACAATTCGCCACCTGGGAATGCAACGTGACCTTGGTCTTGCGTCGTGTCCTTCGGTCCTGCCAAGAGCGGTACTGGGGGAGGAGTTTCCAGCGGCAAGAAGCCGATGTCAAAGCCAATACATTTCTCGACGAAGAAGACCTTCCCGCATGCCTCCGCATCCAGCTTACCCGTGCTGGATTCGTAACCGATCGAAATCCCAGCCCGCAGCAGCGTCACGCCAAAAGCCTTCGCCTTGGCCTGCACACGACCGCTAAAGCCAACGCCGGTTGTGACTGGCACTTGCGTCGTGCCGCTGGCGTTGAATTTCGGGAACGTGTTAATGTTGAGTTCGGTCTTGAGATAATCGACCGACAGCGGATTGGTGAGTTTGTGGAAGTGAGCAGCAGCTTCGCCTTCGATACCAAACGCCGGCACACCGATGAGGATACCACCGTCCACTGTGACGTAGAAATCGCCGAGCGAATTGAAGAAGCCTTCCGCCTGGATATTCCCAATGCCGAAGAAGTCCAGTCCTAGCTGAGCGTAGAAAGTGAAGACGCCATCCTTCTGTTCGATCCGGCCAGCACCCTGGAACGTCAGCACGCTCAACAGTTTTAGTTCGGCATTCTGGACTTCGATCAACAGGGACTCGCGCGCCACCTTAACGTTTTGGGCACCCGCGCCGATACCTTCGATTACGTTGTCGAATTTATCGAGCGTCCCCATCTTTCGAGTGTTAAAGCGAACCTTGGCATCACCCGTCAGCTTGAAGAATGGATCGACATCGATTTGGACCGCAGCCGAAGCGGTGAGCACGACTCCCGGTTCCTGACCGTTCACGCCTTTGACGATGTTCGCTTGGCCCTGCACTTGAATCTCGACGGCGTCAAAGACTTCCATCTTCGCCGCCACGTAGATTTGGAAGGCCTCGACATCGTTAACCATCACGAACTTGCCCTGTAGCGCAAATCCGCCCTTGGCCTTGCCCGTCGTCTGATCAATCTCGCCACCGATCGACAACGTCCCCCCAACATCGACGTAGAAGTAAGAACCGGCGGGCCCTTCCTGCGTGAGAATGTTGCCGTTGGTGTCCACGCCCGTAATCTGCGGCGCGCCGGCATTGATCACGTAGCACAGCTTCTTGCCGTCGCCACAATCCTGGAACACGCTCTTCGATTCGGTTGCCAACGCCATTTGATTGGCGGGTATCGGAATGGCCACGGAACCGTCGTTCTTCTTAGGTGGTTTGGGTAGCGCACGTGTGCCATCGAGAATCTCGACGAAGCGTTCCGAGACGCGAATCTTTTGTTCTTTACCCGTCGTGTTGACAATCGCCCGAGCGTCCACCTTCATATCGAAGACGCCCTTCAACGATGAATTGTTGCCGATGGACATTCCCACAGCGACATCCAAGGCCAGACCGTCGTCATTGATCACGACCGCACCCAGACCGTAGATATCCATGATCTGATTGTCATCGGGACCAAATTGAATCGCCGCCGCCGCAAACAGCTCCAAGCCACGCGGATCCACTTCTACAAAGAAGCCACCGACCAGACGGAACAATTCGTTACTGCTACCGTCTTCCACAATCAGTTTGCCGGCCATTTCCACCCGGACGAGCTCTTCCGTGAAGTCCAACAAGATGGGATCGGCGCCCGTTTCGACCAGGAAGCCAGCGACGTCCAATACGCCATCGCCATCCAGGTCCTCGTTCATGTCGAGCGTTCCGTTGCAGTTACGATCTTCAACGCATTCGCTGACGTCCAGACGGCCGTTGCTGTTGGTGTCTTCGCCAGCATCCAGTCGTCCGTTGCCATTCACGTCTTCGGACGGATCCTGCACGCCGTCGCCATCCCGGTCTAGCTCGGCCGGGAAAGTATCGAAACTCTTCTGCCAATCAATCGGGTTCAAGCCACTGGCACCAAAACCAAGATTCAAATCGATCGATAGGAACGCGTCCAACTTGACATTGTTCACGCCAACCAATTCCAGCTTTTCGATGGCCGCATGCGCACCGAGATAGACGCCCGATGCATCGGTCGCAATCATGATCGCCGCACCGAGATCCAATTCCTGCAGAGAAATACCGATAGCGTTGGTGTTCGGAGAATCCGCGTCACTCTTCGATTGATCCGTCACGATGCGACCGTCGTTGTTCGTGTCCTTCCAATACGGACCGTCAACACCAACAAACCCATAGACATCCTGGAGGCCAAGCGTAATACGAGACACCTCTTTTTGCGTGCCGTCGCTGAGCGTGACCATGTCCTTGCGACCCATCTCGAAGGCCGCACTTCCCGTCAGCACCACGTTGCCGTTCAAATCGAGTTCCGCATAGCCAACGGCCGCCGCGATCAACGGTGAATTCATGGTGAGATCGACGGTCGAATCGATCATCTTGTTCGGGTCATTGGGATCCTGGATCTTCTTACCGGTCTTAACGCCGAGCTTGCCGCCTTGCAACGATGTGAAATCGACAACCGGTAAATCCAGCGGATTGCCAAGACTGGTCCGCGGGTCGACCAGGTTGACTTCCACCGCGACGTTGTTCAACTCGGCCTTGATTTCTTTGACGCCGACAAAAGCGGCCTTTTCCAAAGTGGCTTTTAGGGCGTAATACCGCGCCGGGTCGAACACGACCGTTGGTCGCATCATGGCAAAGCCGACGTCCAAGTTCTGCGCGAGAATTCCGACGGCATCCGGATCGATTTCGTTGGCGTCGATCTGGCGATTGTTGTTGGTGTCGCCCTTCCAGTACGGACCGTTGATGCCGACAAACAGATTCACGTCCTCGGCGCCGACGGTCAAGAATTCCAACTGCTTCGTATCGCCAAACAACAGATCGTTGGACGTCAGCTTGGCCACTTGTGTGGGGCCAAGCTCGAAGGCAAAACTACCGGTCAGATGGACAAACTCGGACAACTGTAACACACCCCAGTCAACACTGGCGCGGATACGCGAATTACCATCGAAATCGATATAGATCGGCGCGGTCGTGGTACCTGTCCGCACTTCGAAACCAACCGGGTCTTGTTTGCCGTCGCCATCCAGATCCTCGCTTAACGCGTTGTCTGTCTTGTCACCGTCCTTGTTGAAATCCTGGTTCGCTGCGGACTCGTTCAATAAGGCAGCCGAATTACCGTCGTTGAATTTGCCGTCCTTGTTCAGATCTTCCGCCGGGAAGCTGGCCGCAAAATCGACTACCGGCGAGCCGAACACGCCACCGGGCCATGCCGTGCCGTGATTGACTTGCACTTCGATACCACTGGCATTCAATTTGACGGCGTCAATACCGACCAATGCCGCTTCGGTCGCCATCGCTTTCGCAGCGAAGAACTTGGGCAAGAAGCCGCCAAAGCCAGGCAAGCCAGCCAATGTGGGGGTCATCATCGTGAAGGCAAAGTCGAGATCGTTGATACCAACGCCCAGTGCATCGCGCGAGAACTCCGCCGATTCACCAAAGTCGATCTTGCCATCTTTGTCGACGTCGCCATATTCGACTTCAACATCCAGCTGCTTCTGGCCGCCCGAAAGAATCAATTGGCCCTTGTCGTCGCGCTTGGGCCACTTGACCTTAACCACATCAATGCGGTTATCTCCATCCGTGTCGGCCGTTAATTCGACGACACCTGCCAATGTTCCGTCCGTCTTGAATTCCACGAAACCGTTGGAATCGGTCTGCGGTCGCAAGAACTTGATCTGCCCATCGTTGTCCGGATCCTGCCACAGCGGACCGTCAATACCGACAAACGCCTGCACATCCAGTGCACCAATTTGCAGGGTTTCCACTTCCAGCCCCGTGATGGTCTGTAAGTCGGATGTGATGCTGAGTCCGGTACCGCTGCTATTGACCAATCCCTGAACCGCGTTCTTCAGCGCGTCGTTCGGAATCACATTGCCGACGATTCCTCCGCTGGGCAGAACCGGCAACCCGGTGGCTACCGTCACCGTCGACGTCGGTCCCTTTTCGAACGCGAAGCTGCCACTGACATGCACAAACTCACTCATCTTGATAGTGACGTTATCGGCACTCGCTCCGATGCGCGCGTTGCCGTCATGCGCGATGTAGATCGGCGCCGTGGTCGTACCCGTACGCACTTCGTAACCTGCAGGCTCGCCCTTCTTCCCGTCTTTGTCATTGTCCACGCCGGCCGGTTCCGCCGGGAAGCTGGTGGCGAAATCAATTACCGGAACAATTTGTGTTCCCTTCCACGGCTTACCATAGTTGACCTTGATCTCGACGTTCTTGGCTTCCGCCTGCAGCAGGTCGTCGAAGCCTACGAGTCCGGCAAAGTCGGCCGAGCCCTCAAAGGCAAAGAACTTCGGCAAGATGCGATCAAAACCTGGCAGCGCAGCCAGCGTCGGCTGCATCATCGCGAAACCAAAATCAACATCCGCAATGGTCAAACCCGTGGCATCCGGATTCAACTCGGCCGTTTCACCGACATCCACCTTGCCGTTCTTATTAATGTCGCCGTATTGCACACCATTAACGGTAACGACATCAATCTTGTTGTCGTTGTCGGCATCCGTGGTTAGCTTCACAAACTTGTTGGGATCGTTCGGGTCGGGCGACGCGAAGGAGATCATGCCGTCGCCATCTTTGTCCGTCCAATAAGGACCATTGACACCGACGAAGGCGTTCACATCGCGGGCACCGATTTGGAGCGAGTCGACTTCCAAATCGCTAATGGTTCGTAAGTCAGGGCTTACTTTGACCGGTAGGTTCTGACTACCGATTGCATTCTTCAGGGTGTTGAACGGAGCCGTCAGGAAAGATGGCAGGTTAGCCGAGAGACCGGTAGCAACCGTTACATTGTGTGTCGGGCCTTTTTCGAAGGAAAAAGATCCGCCCACATGAACAAAGTCCGAAATCTTCAGGGTCACTTCGTCCGAAGCGGCGCCAATGCGCTGATTACCGTCGAAGTCGATGTAAATCGGCACCATCGTCGTGCCGGTGCGTACTCCGTAACCGACAGGATCGACCGTCCCATCGCCGTCCCGATCTGCAGCCGGGAAGCTGGATTTAAAATCAACAACTGGGGGACCGAGACCGCCGGGCCAAGGCTTGCCGTTGTTGACTTCCACGATCACGTTTTTGGCCGAAGCGTCAATGTCGTCGACTCCGACAAGCCCCGCGAAATCGGCACTGGCTTTGAGCGAATAGAACTTTGGTAGGATCTTATCGAAACCTGGCAAGGCCGCCAGCGTCGGTTCCATCAGGACAAAACCAACGTCCACGTCATTGACCGACAGACCGGTTGCGTCTTCGTTCAACTCGGCCGTCTCGTTCTCCTGGACCTTACCATCACCATTGATGTCACCGTAGCTGAAACCGTCCACAGTAACCACGGGGTCCGAGGCCGACATCGATACATACTGGTCTTTCACTACCGCACCATTAACGACCTTCGGAGCCACCCAGGTAACCGTGCCGCTCTTGTCAAAGTCATTCCAGTATGGGCCGTCCACACCCACGAAGACGTTCACATCGCGAGCACCAATTTGTAGCGCACTGACTTCCAGGTTGTGAATTTTGGACAGGTCGTTTTCGATGTACAGATCTTGCTGTGGATCGTTGACGGCTCCAATCTTATCGATGCCACCAACGGCACTCGCAAAACTGCCGATCGCCTGACCGAGGTCGCTGGGAAGTCCCGTCGCCACGTCAACCTTGTGGGTCGGACCCTTTTCGAACGAGAACGCACCCGATACGTGAACAAAGTTCGAAAGCTGTAGCAGCACTTCATCCGAAGCGGCACCAATTCGCTGGTTGCCGTCGTAGTCCAAGTCGACTGTCTTGAAATTGCCCTGAGCATCTTTGCCGCCCGAGTTGACCGCGAATTTGCCATCGGGACTTCGCTTGGGAGTTTCGTTGGCGCCGTAGTTAGTCGCTTCCCCTTTGCTATCGAAACTCTTTTGGAAATCGACCACCGGCGGACCAATGTCGCCTGGCCAGGCCTTGCCGTTGTTGACTTCGATCAAGATATTCTTGGCCTGTAGCTTGACATCATCGAGTCCCACCAGACCGGCGAAATCGGCGGTCGCCTTCAGCGAATGAAACTTGGGCAAGAACTTGTCAAAGCCGGGGAAAGCGTTGAGCGTCGGTTCCATCATCAGGAAACCAACGTCCACATCGTCTACCAACAAACCCGTCGCATCGGGGCTCAATTGGTCCGCCAACTTCTTGGTCTTATCAAATGTCGTGGGCCCATTGATTCCAGCAAACAGCGATGCGGTGCCGACTCCGATCTGCAGGCTGTCGACTTCCAAGTTGTGAATCATGGACAAGTCGGTTTCGATCCACAGATCGGAAGTTGCATCCGACACGCTGCCGATTCGATCCAGCCCCGCGATTGCCGTGCTGAGGTTGGCTGCCAGTTGTCCAGCGTTGGCCGGGAATCCTGTAGCCACATCAACTTTATGCGTCGGTCCTTTTTCGAAGAAGAACGATCCGGTGAGCGTTACGAATTCGTCCACACGCAATAGACCGCTGCCCGCACGGACTTGAATCCGCTGGTTGCCGTCAAAGCCCAGATCAACCGTGATGTCGTTACCTTGCGCGTCTTTGGCGCCCGTCTTCACGCCAAACTTGCCGTCTGGATCTCGTTTGGGATTCTCGTTAGCGCCGTAGTTCGTCGCTTCGCCCTTGCTGTCGAAACTTTTCTGGAAATCGACAACCGGTGGCCCAAACGATACGTTGCCGAATTTCCACTCGTCGCCATCATTGATCTGCACTTCGATATCGTCGATGGAGAGTTCAACCGCATCTAAGCCAACCAGCGACACATTGTCCGCTGTGACCTTGGCAGCCGTGAACTTCGGCAGTTTATCCGCGACCTTTTCGATGCCAAAACCAATCGTCGGCGACATCGTCAGATAAGCGACGTTCACATTGTTGGCCAACAAACCCGTCGCCTCACTGCCCAGCTGATCCTTCAGCGCCTTGGTCTTGTCGAACATCGTCGGACCGTTGATGCCCGCGAACAACGATGCACCGCCAACACCAATCTGCAGACTATCGACTTCCACGTTGTGGATCATCGACAAGTCGTCTTCGATGTACAAAATGTCATTCTTGTTGTCACCGACCGACAGCTGTGAGGCCGTCTTCCAACCCGTTTTGGCGATGCCGTCGCGAATCAATTGACCGGCATTGGCAGGGAACCCGGTCGCCACGTCGACCTTATGCGTCGGACCTTTCTCAAAGAAGAACGAACCGGTCAGCGTCACGAATTCGTCCACGCGCAACAGGCCGCTACCCGCGCGAACTTGGATCCGTTGATTGCCGTCGAAGTCCAGGTCAATCGTGATATCGTTACCCTGCGCATCCTTCGCACCGGTCTTCACACCAAACTTGCCGTCCGGATCGCGTTTCGGAGTTTCATTGGCGCCATAGTTTGTCGCTTCGCCCTTGCTATCGAAGCTCTTCTGGAAGTCCACTACCGGCGGACCGAATGAAACCTGACCAAATTTCCATTCGTCACCGTCGTTGATCTGCACCTCGATGTCCTGCACGGATAAATCGACCGAATCCAAACCGACCAACGAAACACTGTTCGCGGTGACCTTGGCCGCCGTGAACTTCGGCAGTTTGTCGGCGATCTTTTCGATTCCGAATCCGATGTTCGTGGCCATCTGCAAATACGCAACGTTGACATTATCTGCCAACAAGCCCGTCGCAGCGTCACTCAACTGATCCTTCAGCGCCTTCGTTTTATCGAATGTCGTCGGACCATGAATGCCGGCAAACAACGAAGCGCTACCCACGCCAATCTGAAAACTGTCCACTTCCACATTGTGAATCAAAGATAGATCGTCTTCGATATACAGCTTGTCCTTCTTGTCGTCACCTGCCGAGAGTGACGAAGCGGTCGGGAGGCCGGCTTTCGTAACACCGTCGCGGATAATCTGACCCGCATTGGCCGGGAAACCTGTCGCCACATCGACCTTGTGCGTGGGACCTTTCTCGAAGAAGAAAGAACCCGTCAGTGTCACAAACTCATCCACACGCAGGATCCCGCTTCCCGCGCGAACTTGAATCCGTTGGTTGCCATCAAAATCCAAGTCGATGGTGATGTCGTTACCTTGCGCATCTTTCGCGCCGGTCTTTACTCCGAATTTGCCGTCCGGATCACGCTTAGGCGTTTCATTCGCACCATAGTTGGTCGCTTCGCCCTTGCTATCGAAACTCTTTTGGAAATCAATCACGGGCGGACCGAACGAAACCTGACCAAACTTCCATTCGTCGCCGTCGTTGATCTGCACTTCGATATCGTCGATCGACAGGTCCACCGAATCCAAGCCGACCAGCGACACGTTATTGGCGGTCACTTTGGCCGCCGTGAACTTCGGCAACTTGTCCGCAACCTTTTCGATCCCGAAGCCAATCGTCGGCGCCATCGTCAGATAGGCCACGTTCACATTGTCCGCCAGCAATCCGGTGGCTGCGTCACTCAATTGGTCCTTCAGCGCCTTCGTCTTGTCGAACGTCGTCGGGCCATGAATCCCGGCGAACAACGAAGCGCCGCCCACGCCGATCTGGAAGCTGTCCACTTCGACGTTGTGAATCAGCGACAAATCATCCTCGATGTAGAGAATGTCGTTCTTATTGTCGCCGACCGACAGTTGCGAAGCCGTCTTCCACCCTGTTTTGGCAATGCCATCGCGAATCACTTGGCCGGCATTGGCCGGGAAGCCCGTCGCGACATCGACCTTATGGGTCGGCCCCTTTTCGAAGAAGAACGAACCTGTCAGCGTCACAAATTCATCCACGCGGAGGACACCACTGCCAGCGCGGACTTGAATCCGTTGGTTGCCGTCGTAATCCAGATCGATCGTGATGTCATTTCCTTGAGCGTCCTTCGCGCCCGTCTTCACACCGAACTTACCATCGGGATCGCGTTTGGGAGTTTCGGTCGCACCGTAGTTTGTCCCTTCGCCCTTGCTATCAAAGCTCTTCTGGAAATCGACGACGGGCGGGCCAAACGAGACCTGACCGAATTTCCATTCATCACCATCGTTAATCTGCACCTCGATATCGTCGATCGATAGATCCACCGAATCCAGGCCGACGAGCGAAACGCTATTAGCAGTGACTTTGGCCGCCGTGAATTTCGGCAGTTTGTCCGCGACCTTTTCGATACCGAACCCAATCGTAGGCGCCATTGTCAGGTAGCCCACGTTCACGTTGTCCGCCAGCAAACCGGTCGCCGCATCACTCAGTTGATCCTT
>CALBSZ010000166.1 GCA_937967665.1 uncultured Planctomycetaceae bacterium | reverse complement strand
GCACAAGATGTGACGGGCAAGAGTGCCCGTCCTACATACTTTGAACGGTATTGCGATCAACTGGAACAGATAGCTGTCGTCCGGCTTGCCTGAAGCGACGGCCGCGCCGCCCGACTCGCCGCCCTACATCAGCGCTTTAAGCGTGTGGAGCTGGTATTCGCCCTTGAACTTCTGTTCGCCGTGACACGTCAGGCACCGTTTTGCCAGAATGGCCGCCACGTGTTTGCGAAAACTGACGGATTGCGCTGGGGCCGATGCAATGCAGGCAAGGCAGACGCAGATCACACTCACGCGGAAAACGAGGGAGGGACACGATGCGATCAACAACGGGTTCGCACTGCACTCGCTTGCGTTTCGTGTTGCTCTGAGGAGGTTCATGGTATCTCAGCTATGGTGCGGTTCGGGAAAGCAACCACTGCGCTACGTCAGCACTCTTGCCTGCGGAAAGCGAAAGCTGTTCGCCAGCCTGTGTTTCACGGTAGGTCCTGATCGTGTGTGCAAGTGTCGTGTTAGCGCTGTCGGTAGGAACACGCCGGTTCAAGCCGTCAACGAAGTTGTCCATTCGCAAAGGACGCGGCGCCAGGCAGGCAGCAACATCCGCAATGTCTCCGGCCGTCAAAGCGCCGGGCACGACGGCGGCGTGTGGAACAAACAGGAATTGGCTGTCGAGCAGCGATTCAAAACTGGCGAACGTGCCGCTCGCATAGACCGCCTGCACGTCGTCCTCGAACAACGCGCCCAGCAGCGCGAGCAGCCCGCCCGATGGTTCGGCTTGAGTGTTCGGGTTGTCCGCGCCGTGCGGCACGACTTCGCTGCGGTCCTGCGGATTTACTTTCGCCAGCGAGTCGCCCCACAGCGCGACGGGTTTGCTCTTGTTACGCGTGCGGACAAACCCCAACACGCTGCGCAAGTCACGGACTTGCGAACCAAGGAGCGTTTGCCCCAGCACCTGGTCGCGGCAGGACAACGTCGTGCCGGTGCTGCGTGGGCCGACAGAACTGCCCGAGCGCGTTTCACCTGTGCCTCGAAGATCCGGAATGCAGACGACGGCGCCGCCTGCGATCAGCGTCGCGATCTCTTGGGGCCGTTGGTCAAGCAGCCGTTCCTTGCCAGCACTCGAAACCATCACAACAACAGGACTCGCCAGCGAGCGAGTTTCCTGCTTCTCTCGTTGCTGGCGCTGCGGGGTACTGCTGGCAGCGCTCAACAGCACAAGCGGAATGATGATTCCGTCTTCCACTTCGAGCAGCACTCGTTCGATAGCAACGTCACCGGTTGTCGACTTCGTTGTGCGACGGACCTTTGGGTCGCCAGTTGGTTCGACATTGCCGAGAAGTTGCGACCAGTCGTCGCGAAGTTGGCTTCGCCGGGCTGCGAGGTCAAGCGATGCGCGTCCACGCCTGGCCTGGGCCAACCGGTCACCGGCCAGCTCGCGGGCGAGTTGGTGAACGAATTGCGGAGCGAGTGCATTGGCAGCGGCAGGGGTCGTGCACATCAACTCCTTCGTTTCCCGGCGCTGTTGAAAGTCGTCGGCAGGCGGGTTCATTTCAAACCACCGTTGAAGATGCGGGTACAACTTGCGGCGATGAAAGCTGCCGACGTTGTTGCAGTGGGTGTTCTCGGGCGGACGACCTTTCAGATGGCCGCGACCGGCTGCGGCACCCAGATGATCCTTCGCGTCGTAAAAGCCGAACACCTTTTCCAAACGCGGCCAAACCGGATCACGCCCGCGCTCCCAACCGAACTCGAACGAATAGATCAGCCGCCGTGGCGCGACCGATCCGACAATCGTCCAGTGGGCAAAGCCGTCGCGACCCCCCAGCCGCAAGCAGCGAGTCGTTTCCCAATAGGCGACGCCAAAATAGTAGAACTCGTTCTCCGCGTCCTGGGGGATCGCGTAATCTGGTTGAGGTCCGCCGAAGTTGAAAGGAGCGACCGCGGCAATCCGCGGATCGAGTGCCGCTGCGACTCCAGCCGGATCGCCGCCACCCGCGACGGACCCGATTAGAATGATGCGGTCCTTATCGACTCCGTCAAGTGAATACAGTAAGTCCACGCCGCGCATTAAGTCCCAGGCCATCCAGCCTATCAGGCTATCGCCAACCAGTTGAAGCTGCAGCCCGGTGTTGTAGCGAAAGTAATAGTCCTGCCGGCCAACCTGAAATGACTTGGGATACTGGTCCCTGCTGACAAAGGGATGCTGCCGTCGTTCCCCGTGACCTAAATGATCTGGGACAAGTACCACCCAGCCCTGCCGCGCCCAGGTCATGCCCATGTCCTGGAGTTCGCCCTGCGTCTTCGGGTTATGATGGCTATGCGAGAACAAGACGGCCGGCATCGACTTCAGCGGCTTCGCCGGCAGGTAGAGATTCGCTGTGACGAACAATCCAGGGCGGCTTTCGTAAACGATGTTGTCTATCCGGTAACCATCGCCTGCAATGTGACCCGTTGTTTCGGCCTTCAGGTATTTCGGGGCTGGCGGGAATTGGCCGAGTGACGTGCGCAGCGCGCCCATTCGCTGGTCGCGGAATTGCTCCCAGTCTTGCCGCGTCTGAACCTTGTACCAGGCCTCGTTTTCCCGATGGATTGCCAGCAACCGGCGGTGTTCGATGTCGCGGCCAACGTTCTTGTTGACCTTTGGCGTGCGGCCCATTTCTCCGAGCACCAACACGGTCGTCCGCTCCAAGAGGCCGCGTTCATCAAGGCCCTCGATCAGCGAAGCGACGGCGTTGTCGAGATTGGGCAGCTTGGTACGGCAGCTCTTGAAGTTGTTACCATGATGGTCCGAGTTCGATTCGAAGTCCTGCAATTCCAACCCGGGGGGCGGAACCAACATGTTGCGTACCTGCTCATTCGCCACGGATTGGGCGCTGATTGTCATTCCCACCAGGACGGAGATTGCACATGCGATTCGCTTCATGACCTAAAGCTCCTGCCTGCGATTGAGGCGATTCGCCTATGATACCGCAGCACCGCTCTTTGCCGCTGCCGGGATGCCGAATCACAAGTCGATTGTCTTTGTGTCATTGGGTTTCCGTGTCGCCTGTCGGACGTCTATATCGCCCGACGGTCCCGCACGCGTACTCTTCAGTTTGCGGGGCCTCGACCGTCCCACGCTCGGAAACCGAGCGTGCTGCAACGTCGGATGTGAGACTCTTCATGCCTTGATGAAGATCAACACTGGGAGCCTTCTTCGTGAAGTGGGCGACTGCAGACGGCACCGAGTCGTTCTGTTCTGTACCAGCGCGGATGCTCTTCCTCACTGTGTAGTCCGTCCGCCAGTTTGAACGCAGCGCAATCGCCTATTACCACAAAAACAATCCACTGGGTATTTATATGACGCGCGGTAGTGTTGCGAAAATTGCCTTACAATGCATGCGTCAAGGTGTGGAGATTCCATGACTGAGATGTTGTCACGGTATGTGGCG
>CALBSZ010000165.1 GCA_937967665.1 uncultured Planctomycetaceae bacterium | reverse complement strand
CGCGAAGCTGGGATAGTTCACGAACACCTTGAACATGAAACTGTCTTGCTGCGCTTCGGGCAGCGGATACGTGCCTTCCTGTTCGATCGGGTTCTGCGTCGCCAGCACAAAGAACGGGTCGGACAACGGATGACGCACACGGCCCACGGTCACCTGCCGCTCCTGCATCGCTTCCAGCAACGCGGCCTGCGTTTTCGGAGGAGTCCGGTTAATTTCATCCGCCAGGATCACATGCGAAAACAGCGGGCCTTCCAGGAATCGCCTTTCACGCGCCCCCGTGCTCTTGTTCTCTTCGATGATCTCCGTACCGGTGATGTCCGCCGGCATCAGGTCCGGAGTGAATTGGATGCGGCTGAAACTCAAGTCAATCGACTTCGCCAGGGTGCTGATCAACAGCGTTTTCGCCAGGCCCGGAACCCCCTCCAACAAGCAATGGCCGCGGCTGAAAAGGGAAATGAGAAGTTCTTCGATAACCTGATTCTGGCCGACGATGACTTGCGACAGCTGCTCACTGATCTTTTCCCGAGCTTCGCCTAAGCGTCGAATGGCATCCGATTGATGGGACTCCATGCATCCTTCCTTTCTTCGCAACGCGCCGCCACCTGAGTCGGCCGCCTGCTGCGATGAACCTGATTGAGATTCCGCATGATTTGCGTAAACTGTGCGTACATCTAACTTTACTCAGAAGAACGCAATTTGCCTAGTTGGCGTAACACGAATTGTCATGGCATTTTAGGTACGGTCGTCAATTTGCGAAGCGCTGCCCGGATTTCCCGGCTGCAATCACTCGGCAAATGCCTTTTTGACCGTTTCGTCACTGAGGACAACCAGCCCCCAGATCCCGAAAGGGATGCCCAGCACGCAGCAGGCAGTCAGGCAGGGAATGACGGAAATGATCGAGGCGGCCATGGCCAGCGAGCGGTTCTGCAGGTTCTTCATCTGCATTGCGCCATAGAAGACAACCGCTTGCAGGATCAACCCGACTACGTCGAGCACCCCGCCCACGTAGGCACCAATTTCGGCAAATTCGCTGGCGTTGGGGTGGTTCCCCATGACCGGGATGTCGCCATTGCTAATATTAATAATCCGTATCACCAGGTCAAACAGAAACCACAAGCTCCCAATCGGTGCCAGAATCATCATGGACAGCGCGGGGCCCTTGACCCGAGACACGGCTTGCTCGATCCCCGGGACGACATTCGACGTCACACCGACTTCGGAGGGCTTGTAGGGATTCGGATCATTGGCAAAGGGATTTTGATTGTTGCTGGACATGCTGGGTATTCTTTCACCGGAACCAGATGTGGTTTTCGCCAATTGTAGACCAACCGCAACCGGTCACAAGACGAGGGGGCTGACTTGCCACCGCCAGTCCGGGCCGCACACCAACCCGCGGCGGCAGCGCTGGCCTGGCGTGCACACGCGCTGTCTTTTTTCCGAACGTTTTCGATCACCACCGGGTGCCAAGCACGTTCCAGCAACCCCTTGGATCGTGCTTCCGATTTCATTGCACGTTTTGTTCAGGCAGGCTAACATTGAGGGAGTGTTCGTAGACTTCCCCACTCAAGCCGTGCGCGTCCGAGATCCGAGAAAGTGTAGAATGACAAGGTGTCAATCAGCCTCACATCGCCGTTCTGCCGGTTTTACGTTGGTAGAACTGCTGGTCGTGATCGCGATCATTGGCATCCTGGTCGCCTTGCTGCTGCCGGCCGTGCAGGCCGCGCGTGAATCGGCGCGGAGGACGGAGTGCCTCAATCACTTGAAGCAATTTGGAGTCGGGTTCCACAACCATCACGACATCCACGGTTTTCTTCCCACCGGCGGATGGGGACCGCATTGGGTTGGTGATCCGCTGCGCGGCTTCTCGAAAGATCAGACCAGCGGGTGGGTTTACAACCTGCTGCCGTACGTGGAAGAGGACGCCGTCTGGCTGCTGCCGGACGATGGCGATGCCGCGAACATTACGGCGCAGCAGCGAGCCAGCGCGGCGATCATGATCCAGACTCCACTGGCGCTTTTCAACTGCCCGTCACGGCGCAAAGCCCGCGTTTACAAGTACAACCTGTCCAGCTATTGGAACACCTACGATGCGGATACGACGGCGGAAGTGGCCCGCACCGATTACGCGGCCAACGCGGGTGGCAACTCGTCCAACAACGGCGGGGGTTACCCCAACAACTACGCGGCCGCTAAGACGTACAATTGGCCCTCGAACAAAGCGCACACGGGCATCTGCTTTTATCGCAGCGAAGTCAGCCTGGCCGCGGTCCTGGACGGCGCCAACAACACGATCGCCGTCGGCGAAAAATACCTGAACGCCGATCATTACTATGACGGCGCGGACGGCGCGGACAATCACAGCATGTATCAAGGGTCCGACTGGGACGTGTTGCGCTGGACCGGTCCGGGCAATCCGCTGCTGCGCGATACCCGCGGCCTGACCACGTTTCGCAGCTTTGGCAGCAACCATTCCGGCGGCGCTCAATTCGTGTTCTGCGACGGCAGCGTGCATATCCTCAACTACGACATCGATCTGGAAGTCTACCGCCGTCTGGGCGACCGCAGCGACGGACTCACCGTCGACGGCAGCTTGTATTGATGCAGTCCCGGTACGCCGCCGGTCGATGTCACGGCCTGCTTCGCAGGCAGCGTTGAGTTACCCGAGCGTCTCGAAGCGGATGGCACCCAAACGCTCCGCGGCCTTTGGAAAATACGGGTCGACGTAGCCGGCGAGCGCCAGTTGCCGCATGTCGGTCGAGGGGGGCGCGGCGGCCTTCAATAATACCAGTTCCTCCGCGCGCACGACGTGTGCCAACCAGGCGGAAATGGAATCGCTGGTGACTTGCCACGTGTGCGGTAGCTCCCGGTCGTCCGCGAGCCGCAGGAATAGCTGGGGATCCGCAATCCAGGTTCCCGAGCAAGGGCGATTGCCGGTCGCCAACCAGTCCGCGGCGTCCACGACCCGCCGCGCCTGGGGCAACAGCGATGCCAGAATCGAGGCCGTGACCCCCAGCAACTCCAGGCAGAGCTCGTGGCACAACGACTCGCCCAGGCCGAATCGAGCGTCCAGCGCCCGGGTGGCGTTGGCATAGTCGCCGCCGCCCATCACCAGCAAGTGAGCGGCCGGAGTTTGGCGTTCCAGCCACTGCCGCAGCTCCTCGGCCAGCAACTCGCGGGTCAGCAGGCTGCCACCGATCTTCACGACGCGCAGCGTCATTGCGCCGACGCCTCGCGCATCAGAACCACCAAGGCGTGTGCCGGCGCGCACCGTGACACGACCTTGCCGAGTTCCTTGGTGAGCGACACCACTTTGGGCTGCGGTTTGATCTTATCCGCCAGGCGTTTGCCGAGGAATTCGCCATGCCCGCTGAGAATGACGGTCGACACCGGCCCAGGCAGCCGAGCAATGACCTTCTTGGCCTGGATCGCGATGAGTTCCAACTGCGTATCGGCGATGTGCTGGGCCATGGCGACGGCGTCGCGATGATTGAAGCTTTCGCTGTCCGCGCAAATCATCCGGCCCAGCCGCGTGCGGGAACAGGCTTTCGTCGCCGGCTTGCCGTCGGCCGTTTGAACGTTGGCCGAATCTTCCGGCAGGTCTTTCAATAAAATGTAGACATCACGCATCGTCGCGAAGACTTCCTGAGCCACCTGGCACGAGACGCCGCGGAACGGCACCTGGCGTACAACGGCACAGACAGGGCTGCGTTCCACGCCGGTATAGACGAGTTCCCCCGCTTGCAGTCGTTCCAGATCGGTCTGTCCCTGAGCGGCCACCTGGTCATTGACCAGCGGAATCAAGTCGGTTGTGGTGGAACCAACATCCACCAGCAGCGCGGTTTCCTGAGGCGCGTAGCGAGTGGAAAATCGAGCCAGCGCGTGCCAGTTGGCAGACGCCGCCAGGTGCGGCTTGCGCCTGGCGATTTGCGGTGTCACCATCTTGCCGTCGCTGAGATACACGCGGGTATGCCGGCCCGCGGCAGCTTCTTCGACCGCATCCAGAATGAAGTTGACGCCTTCCTCTTTCGATCCGAAACAATCGGCCAACTCTCCCGTCATGGTCACCACAAGGTGGTCGTTGATTCCAGCTTCGGCCATCAAGGTGCGTAGTTCCTGCGTCAGCTCGTCCCGCTGGCTCCACATGGCAAAGGTCGACGACGCGGCGAAATCGGAACCATTTGCCACCTTGAGATTCGCGCCGCCAATGTCCAGTCCGAGCCAGTTCACTTCCGCATGCTCCGCAATGTCATCGAGTCCGTGGCCCAAATTCTACGGTATCGTCGCGAAACGACAACGCCGGTTGGCGGCCTTCCGCAACGTCCCACATCGCCAGCGCTAGGTTCTCTCTAGCCAATTCCCGCAAGCCCAGATACGAAGTGGTCAAACGGGGATTCACTTCGATGACCACGTCCTCACGACCGACGTCATCCTGGCCCAGAACCAGATCGATACCGACATAGCCCATGGCAGGTGGCAGTGCGTCGAGGGCACGTTGGGCAAGTTGGGAGGCGCGTGATGACAAAAGTGGCGGCAGCGGGACGCGGCCACCCAGATACCGCAGGCGGCCATCCTGGCTCAGCCGCTGAAAACACGGGGGGAGCAACCGGTTCCCGGCGGGCCCGCAGAGCACGGAGACACTGGCCGCGGTCCCCTCGCAAAAGCGCTCCAGTCGCATTGGCTGCGGCGCACTCGGTACGATGCGTTCGAGCAGCACGTGAGTGTCGGTCGACCCGGCCCCGTCGTCGCGTTTCCAGACCGCGGGAACGTCGATGGCAGCCGGCCAGGGCGATTCGCCCGACACCAGCACGCCATCGGGGACCGGCACGCCGGCGGCCGACAGGCGGCAAGCCGTCCGGTGCTTGCTCGACGCCAGTTCGACGAACGCGGCATCCGGACTCAACAACCGACCCACTTCTCGCACCGCACAACAGCGTTTCCACAACAGCCGATCCAACTCCGGCGCTATCAGCACGGTGTAGTCGCTAGCTGCCGCGATTTCCAGGCAACGGGCAAGTTCGTGTCCTGGCCCCGAAACCAGCTGGATGTCAACGCCGGTCAGGCCGGGCTCGGGAAGTCGGGCATCGCGCAGCACAGTGACCCTACAGCCAGCGCGGACAAAATCACGGGCCAGCGCGGCGAGCATTGCTTCGCCTTCCGCTAACAGCGACCCTTCCGGCCGCGGAGAACCGGGCAGCGAAAACAAACCGCCACCGGAGATGAATTCGTGAAGGAAGATCCGCAAGGTTTCTTCACCCGCTGCAATCGGAGTGAGGCGAGCAATGAGCGAAGTGGGGCTCCGGGCGCTGCCGTCGCTGTCAGAAAATGCCGAGTTGATCGCGCGCGTCTTCGGTCATCTTTTCCGGCGTCCAGGGCGGGTCCATGACGACCTTGACTTCGACTTCGCCGACCTCTTCCATCTGACTCACCACCTGCTTGCTGTTGGCAATCAGCTGCGGGCCGGCGGGACACATCGGACTGGTCATGGTCATCTCGATCTTGATATCGGTCTTGCCGGATTCCTCGTTGGGCAGCAGGTCGACAACGTAGATCAATCCCAGATCGACGATGTTCACGAACAATTCCGGGTCGATGACGTCTTTCAGCTTCTCACGAACGGCGTCTTCGGATAGGGGCATGGTTTCACCTGTCGTCGTGGATTGGGGGACAACTGCGATTGGGGGACAACTGCCGACGGGGTGGCAGTCGAAACTTGCGAAATCCTAGTTGGGCAGCGCCATGTTTGGTCGTCCTACAAGCACGCAGCGCAAGCGAGTGTGTCACTTACGTCCGAATACACTTGCTCGCGCTGCGTGCTTGTATTCTCGCGGACAGCTGCAAGGGCGGAGCTGTCCGGCTAATCTTCGTTACTCAGCTTAACAAACACATCGTCGCCGTCAACTTTGGTTTCATGCACGATGGTCGGTTCCGTCGCGGGCATCGTCAGCGCGCGGCCGTCACGGACGTCGAACTTGGCGCCATGCCGAGGACAGGCGATTTCGTGGTCCTCCAGACAGCCGTCTCCCAGCGTGCCGCCGTCGTGGGTGCAAACGTCGTCAACGCAGAAGAATTGGCCCCCGATATGGAAGAGAACCACCAGCCGGTCATCGACCTCCAGGATCTGTTTGCCGGGATCGGGAATATCACCGCGTGACGCAACTCGTACAAATTCCGGCATACTAATCGTAATCCCTGACGCGTCGAGAAATGGCGTGACCCAGCGCCGCACGCACGCTTTCGATGGTGATGCGATCGAAGATCTGCTGGAAGAAGCCGGAAACGATCATCCGAATGGCTTCCTGCCGAGTGAACCCGCGGCAGCACGCGTAGAAAATCAGTTCCTCGTCCACCTTGCCGGTAGTGGAACCGTGAGTGCACCGCACGTCGTCCGCTTCGATTTCCAAACCCGGAATCGAATCGGCGCGGGCTTGCGTGCTCAACAACAGATTGTCGTTCCGTTGGTAGCCGTCCGTCTTCTGTGCGACGTGATCGACCTTGATCATGCCCCGCCAGATTGTCCGGGATTTATCCTGCAGAGCCGCCTTGTAGAGGAAATCGCTGCGGCAATTCGGCGCCTCGTGGTGCTGCAGCGTGTGGTAGGACATATGCTGCTTCCCTTCCGTGAACAAGACGCCGTTCACCTGGCAATTGGCTCCCGCGCCCATCAAACCGACATGCTGGTTGACTTTGGCCAGACGAGCGCCGAGTGCTGCGATAGTCCATTGCAGCGACGCGTCGCGGTCGACCACTGCCTTCTGGTGGGCAAAGTGCCAGACGCCGTGTCCCCAGTCCTGCAGATTGACGAAACGCAGGTTCGAACCGGGCCCTTGAATCAATTCGGTAGCACCGCAGTGGAATCCGGTCTCGCCTGCCACGCTGGTCGTCTCGGTCAACAGCGTCGCTTCGGCTCCTTCTTCCAGAACGACCAGGGTGTGCCCCAGATCGCTGCTGCCCGGAGTTAGCCCAGCCACAAAATGGAACGGCTGGTCGACGACGACGCCCCGTGGTACATACAGAAAGGTGCCGCCGGACCAGCAGGCTGCGTGCAGCGCCGCGAAGCGATCGACGGTCGGGTCCACGGCCCGCTGCATCAGGTGTTTTCGAATCCGTTCACCGTGCTCCGCCAGGCAGGCGTCGAGGCTGCCGAAAATCACCCCTTTGCGAACCCATTTTTCGTCGAGCTGCGAATGGCTTGTCACGCTGTTCAGCGATGCGGCGCTGCCCGCCAGTTCAACCCCTTCGTTCAGTACGGGTGCGACGGGACCAGCGGGATTCGGTTGCAGGCCGGGCAAGGCGTACTCGTCCAGTTTGAACAAGCGGATGTCGGTGCGGTACCACTCTTCCGAATCGCGATTGGGCCAGCGCAGCTGTGCAAACTGCGACCAGGCCTGCTCGCGCATCTGGTTCAACCAGGCCGGATCATTTCGGCCATGCAGGAACTCTTCAAACGTTTCTTGGCGGAAACCTGTCGGTGCGGTTACTGAACTCATCTTTGTGCGTGATACCGGTAAAAGTCGGTGAGTGGTGGATGTTCGGATGACGGCGAAGCGGGCGAGCCGGCTTGCCGGTCGAAGCGGGCAGCGTCGTGACATCGAACTCTAAACGCTGCGATACGATGAAACCGCCTAACCGACAGAGCCTTCCATCTGAAGTTGGATCAGACGATTCATTTCGACGGCGTATTCCATTGGCAGTTCTTTCACCAGTGGTTCAATGAAGCCGTTGACAATCATCGTGCTGGCCTCCTGCTCGGTCAGGCCCCGGCTGGTCAGGTAAAACATCTGCTCCTCGCCAATCCGCGAAACGCTCGCTTCGTGTCCCACAGAAACGTCCTGCTCCAGGATCTCAATATACGGATAGGTGTCGCTCCGGCTCTCGGGATCCAAGATTAACGCATCACAGACCACGTTGGACTTCGAATCCACCGCGCCTTTTTCCACGCGGACGAGGCCGCGATAGCTGCTGCGGCCGCCATTCTTGGAAATCGATTTCGAAATGATCTGTCCCGTCGTGTCGGGAGCGCAATGCACTAGCTTCGCACCGGCGTCCTGGTGCTGCCCGCGACTGGAGAAGGCGATCGATAGGATCTCGCCGCGGGCCCCCGGTTCGAGCATGTAGACTGCCGGGTACTTCATGGTGAGGTGGCTGCCGAGATTCCCATCGACCCATTCCATCGTGGCATCCCGATACGCCACGGCACGCTTGGTGACGAGGTTGTAGATGTTGTTCGCCCAGTTCTGAATGGTCGTGTAGCGGCAGCGGGCGTTCCGCTTGACGATCACTTCCACGACGGCCGAGTGCAAACTTTCGGTGGTGTACATCGGCGCGGTGCAACCTTCGACGTAGTGGACTTCCGCCCCCTCGTCGACAATGATCAGCGTGCGCTCAAACTGACCCATGTTTTCCGCATTGATGCGGAAATAGGCTTGCAGCGGGAAGTCGATCTTGACCCCAGGCGGGACGTAGATGAACGATCCGCCCGACCAGACCGCCGAGTTCAAGGCGGCAAATTTGTTGTCGTGTGACGGGATGATCGTGCCGAAGTACTCCTTCACCAATTCCGGATGCTCTTTCAACGCCGTATCGGTATCGGTGAATATCACTCCCTGGTCGCCAAGTTCCTGCTTGAGCGAACCGTAAACGACTTCACTTTCAAACTGCGCCTTCACGCCGGCCAGATACTTCTTCTCCGCCTCGGGGATCCCCAGTTTGTCGAAAGTATCTTTGATCTCCTGCGGCACGTCGTCCCAGGTCTTGCCCTGATGGTCGGTCGGCTTCAGGTAGTAGTAAATGTCCTGAAAGTCGAGCGCGATGTTGCCGCCCCATTTCGGCGTTGGCTTGGAGTCGAAGATCTCCAACGCTTCCAGGCGGAACTGGCGCATCCAGTCAGGCTCGTCCTTCATGTCCGAGATCTGGTTGACGATCTCGGCATCCAGACCCTTGCGTGCCTTGAAAATCGCTTGGGATTCCGTGCGAAAATTGTATTTATTGATTTCGCCGATGTGATCGGTCGATTGCGTTAAATCGGTTGCCATGGTCTTTCTCCTTCTCTCCTGCGAGCAGCACTCACGGGGCCACAACAGTTACTGTTCATCGCGACGCCCGTCGCGAAAATGACTCGGTGAGTTACGCGGTGTGTTCGCTCGTCAATCGGATGTCCGTATGCTCCCTACCTGCACGCCGCACGGTCGGCGACGTGCGTTCGTTACGCTTCTTGCAATTCTTTCGCCAACATCGCCTCGTTTTGCGCATCCGCTTCGGGATAGGCCTTGCGAATGCGGTCGTAGCCCGTACTGTGAAGTTCCTGTGCCAATTCCACGCCACCCGTTTCCACGATGCGGCCGCCCAGCATCACGTGGGTGAAATCGGGGGGGTTGTGCACCAATAACTTGTCGTGATGCGTAATAATCAGCAGGCCCATCGTCTCGCGACCAATCTCCGCGATGCTCTCGCTGGCCAGGCGAACGGCGTCCGCGTCCAGTCCGCTATCGGTCTCGTCCAGGATGGCGAACTTCGGCTGCAGCATCGCCAGTTGCAGGATTTCCGCGCGTTTCATCTCGCCGCCGGAGAAACCGTCGTTCACGTACCGACGCGCGAATTCGGCATCCATTCGCAGGTGCTCCATCTTCGCCTTCAATTCCTTGCGAAACTCGCGCATCGGAATCAATTCTTCGCCTTCCTTCCGCTCGGGACGCCGTACGTTGGTCGTGGCATGGCGGAGGAAGTCGGCCATCTTCACGCCGGGAATGGCAACAGGCCGCTGAAACGCCATGAAAACACCGGCCCGAGCCCGTTCGTCCGACGACATCGCCAGCAGGTCCTGGCCGTTCAGTTCGATCGCCCCTTCGGTCAACTCGTAGTTGGGATGTCCCATGATGGCCAACCCCAACGTGCTCTTCCCCGAACCGTTGGGACCCATCAAGGCATGCGTCTCGCCACGCTTCATCTCCAGGTTCACGCCGCGAAGAATCGGTTTGCCTTCCACCGAAACGTGCAAGTTGGTGATCTTGAGTAGGTCTGTCATCACTTCTCTTCTGTTAAGTCTCTTCTGCTAACTCTCTTAAATCTCTGCTGCTAAGTCGAGCAATCGTTCATGAAAACCCGCGTTGTTGGGGCGACATCGCTTGCCGCGAACCGCGTTCCACGATCCACGGTGCTTCCACGCTGCGCAGCTTGTCGCTGCTTTTCCATTTAACCCGTGATCTTCTGGTGGTCGAACACCGGGTCCGTATCGTTCGCATCCACGTATCCGGAATGGTGCGGAACTGGCAGTTCGTCGTCCACCTTCACACCCTGCCTCAAGAAGCTGCCGCCCCCATTGGCCGACCTCCGTTTGGCCAT
>CALBSZ010000164.1 GCA_937967665.1 uncultured Planctomycetaceae bacterium | reverse complement strand
ACATGAAACAACTTGCAACTCGACAGTGCCATTCGTGCCTGTCCCCCTTTCGCGGCACAATATTACTCGGGGTTTGCGACAAAAGGGGGTTTGCGACAAAGGGGACAGGGAAAGCGACGCGAACTCATTGTCGAGCTGTTCACCGTTTGGATCGCCGAGCCAGTCCCCTTTTGTCGCGACCGTGCGCTGTAGTACTCACCGCAGTGCTGCAGTTGTCGTGAGCCGAGGCTGAGAAACGCCTGAAGAGCCTTGGCGATATTGACTTTCCACGGTCTTTTCCATAGACATAAGTGGAAGTTGTACGGCCGTGCCGCGTCGGCGACGCTGCAAATCACTCGGCGACGCTGCAAATCACAGAGTCGAACGACGAAAGGAACGCGATGTTGTTGCACGATGCGTTCGAATTCGTATCGGGCACGCGATCCGCGACGAGGAACAACATGTCTTCAGGTACACCACGATCCGTGAGGCATTTGGCGGTGGAGCTCGCGCGGTTTGCGCGACTTGGGCTTCACTGCGCCGTCCTGGTCGTGATGGCCCTGCTGCTCAATACGACTCCGGGTCTGGGAGTGCGGAACTGCGTCGAGTCCGAGGCACCGGTCGATACGGACTACTTGGAGAGCGAAGCGGCGCTAAGTCCGTCTCCCAGGCTGCGTGTCCGTCAACAGCCGCGGCTTTCGGTGATTGCACACGCTCACGAACTGCAGCGGCTCGCAGCCCAGCCTCGCTCTGCCCGAACCAGCGGCCGCCGCCTGCATAATTCACTCTTGACGCCTCTGCGCTGTTAATTCTGTCGCGCCGCGCTGGCGGCACGGACGACATGCCGGCTGGGCCGTGTCATGCGGCACCGGTACTCGGCCAGGTTCGTCCGTCTCCAACGCGGTGAGAACCGGAATAGCAACTGGGTCGGCGGCCGGTGCATCCCGTTGCGGCCATCCCATCTCGGACGAATTACAACGATCGCAAGGATTCCAGATATGCAAAAGCTTGTACAAGGCATTCACCAGTTTCAGAACGACATTTTCAGTTCCAAGCAGCGACTCTTCGAGAAGCTCGTCGAAGGGCAAAAACCGTTGGCGCTGTTCATCACCTGCTCCGACTCCCGGATTGATCCGTCACTGCTGACGCAAACCGAACCGGGCGAACTGTTCATCATGCGGAATGCGGGCAACATCGTTCCGCCTCACGGATCCATTCACGGCGGCGAGGCGGCCACGATTGAGTTCGCCGTGAGCGCATTGGGTGTCAAGGACATCGTCATCTGCGGGCACTCGCATTGCGGGGCCATGGGCGGCGTGCTTCACCCGGAAAAGCTGGAGAACCTGCCCGCCGTCCGCAGCTGGCTCGGCTTCGCCGAGTCCACGCAGCGGATCATGCGTGAAAACTACAAACATATTTCCGAGGCGCAAGCGAGGCTGACCGCCACGGTGGAGGAGAACGTTCTGGTTCAGCTGGAGAATCTCCGAACGCATCCCTCTGTGGCCGCCGCACTCGCGCGAAAAGAGATTCATCTGCACGGCTGGGTCTACAAGTTCGAGAGTGGCCAGGTGTTCTCATACCATCCCGAAGCTGGCCAATACTTGCCCATTGAAGGGACTTTGGCTCCAGCTGCGGGAAAAGAGCTTCCCGCGATTTAGGTTGCTCTCCCGTAGCTCCCTCACTCCGTGAGGGTGTCCTCCGGCTACGAGCTCCCCGCGATGCAAATTCGCCAACTTAGGTTCTGTTTTAAAACCGGGGAAGGGTGGTGGAGCGAAGCGACCCCACAGAACCTTGGATTCCGGGGACTCGCTTCACTCGACCCCGGCCACCCATGACAACAACGCGACATTTAAAACAAAGCCTAGTTCGACAGCGCCGGGTTCGGCCTTCCTACAAGCACGAAGCGCAAGCGAGTGGGTCACTTACGTCCGAATACACTTGCTCGCGCTGCGTGCTTGTATTTGCGCGGATTTCTGCAAACGTGGCGCTGTCCAGCTAGGATTCGCAGACGACGGTCTGAATAGTCGACTCGGGGGCCGCCGCGGAGCCCCCTTGTCGCGGTCCGGACTTGTTCATCGAGTGCCACTTACGTTTCCCGTCTCCCGCGCGGTACACTACAGCCGCAGATACGCTCGCCGCACAAGAAGCCTAAGCGTTTCGGGTAGATTGCGTACCGCCTGCTGCCGCTCAATCACCAAACACCAATCGAAGCGAGGACCGGGAACCATGGCCATTGATCGACAACACTGGCTTCATCATGTCAAGGAAACGGTGCGTTCGCGACACTATACCTGGCTACCGCAAGGGTTGGGTGGCGAATCGGTGGAAGACGCGATGGCTTACCTGACTACGGACATCATGCACGTCTGCAAATCGGCAGGGATCTCGTTTGACGACGTACTAGATCAGGCCCGCCAGCGTTTCGAGCAGGAAGAGCATCCGGTTGCGGCCCCCGACAGCAAGCCGCCAGCGGAAACGCGACCGACCCTGACGGAGATCGACGGGGACGAGATTGTAACGGCCTTCGAAACCGATGATATGTACGAAGCCGAGATTGTCCGCGGGCTCCTTCAAAGTGAAGGCATTGCCTGTCGCCTGGATAGTCAGTCGCAGGGAGGCTTCACCGAACTGGTCACGACGAAAGTCCTGGTCCACGCCCGCGATACGGATCGCGCCCACGCTGCCATTCATCGCAAGCCCAAGAATGTGGAAAAACCCGAGAGATAGGGCGGGCGATGGGCGACCGGGGAATCGTGCCTGGCGGGTTGGTGCTATTCGGCGGCGGCGAGCCGTGCGATCGTCGAGTGGTACTGGGAGCCATGTGACTGCACGACAAAGCGTCGCCGATCGTCGTCCTCGATGTGGATCGTGATGCTCAATCGCTCGGCCGGCAAGCAATCTTCGACGCGTTCCGCCCATTCAATGAACGTCAGGGCATCGGCGTCAAAGTATTCTTCCACGCCCAGTTCCAGGAATTCGTCTGCGTCCTTCAGGCGGTACGTGTCCAGATGGTAGATGCGGCGGGTCCCGTCGTATTGCTGGCAGAGTACGAATGTCGGGCTGGTCACCACATCAGCGGCCACGCCCAGCGCCGTCGCCACCGCTTGAACCAGGCGCGTCTTCCCGGCGCCCAGCGTGCCGCTCAAAGCCACCACGGCGGCCGGCGGCAGGGCCGCGGCCAGACGCTGTCCCAGCAAGTCGGTCGCCGCTTCGGTGTCGGCGACGAATTCGAATTCGGTCTTCATCGTGCAGGTCGCGCCGCGCTCAACGCCGGCGCCCGGATGGTCAGTGGGTCCTGTCATTTACGTTACCGGCGGCGCTAGTGCTGGTAACCGGCCGGTAAGCAGGGTTTCACGCAGCCGTCTCGATCCACGATTACGGTCCGCCCGTCGGGCAGGAACGAGCCGATCCGCGTCAACGGAACACCATGAATGGTTTTCGGAAGATTGTCAATCTCCGACGCGGGTACCGACAGGATCACTTCCAAGTCTTCGCCGTCGGCGAGTGCGTGTTCCAGTGGCGATCGGCCGTCTTGTCGCGCTTGTTCGTGGGCCGCCGGCGAGACCGGCACGTCTTTCGCCTGAATCTCGAAACCGCAGCCGCTGGCGGTTGCCAGGTGGTGCAAGTCGAGCGTCAGTCCGTCGCTGACGTCGGTGGCCGCGTGCAATTCGAATCCGTCCCATAGCGCCGCCACTTCGCGAACCCGCGGCGTGAAATCGAAGTGCCGGCCGAGCAGGCTGCCGCCGAATTCGCCCGTCACTACGATCGCATCCCCCGGCCGCGCGCCGCTCCGCGGCAAGACGCCTTTCGGATGGGGCCGTCCGCAGGCCGTGACGCTGATCACCAGCGGACCGTCCCAGGTATTCGTGTCGCCGCCGGCCAGGGCTACGTCAAAATCGCGGCAGATCTTCAGGATGCCGCGATAGAGCGCCTTTGCCAGCGCCAGCGCTCCGGGTCGCGGCAGGGCCACCGACACGAAGATCGCCGACGGGGCGGCGCCCATCGCGGCGATGTCGCTCAGGTTGACCGCCACCGCCTTGCGGCCGATGCGTTCGGGGGCGTGCTCGGCGACGTGGAAATCCGTGCCGTCCATCAGCATGTCGCTGGTAACGATCAAGCCGCCGCTGCCCGTAGGGCTCAAAACCGCCGCATCATCCCCGATCCCGAAGGTGACCGCAGGGTGCGTGTTAGTACACGCACTTCGCAACCATTCCAGAAATTCCGCTTCCATCGGCCCCTGCCGTGTGCCCAGATGTCAAGTTCCTGACCTTGATTAGATGTTGTCAGGTGAAACGTCGCAAGGCGTCGGAGCGGAATGGTTCGTTCTTGAAGCTCACCTGCCGCTGGTCGCTCGCGAGGCCAGGCGGATGTGGCCGTAGAGGGTATCGCCGCCGCGGAGAATATAGAACTTCATGGGCTGCAACTGGGTCAGGTCATTGCGGTTGAGAATGAAGTCGACGTTGTCCAACGAAATCGTTTCCCAGACGTGCAGGCCCAACAGCACATCCCCCTCGCGAACCCCTTGCCGCGCCGCCGGACCGTTGTCGCGAACCGCGTCCACTCGCAAGCCACCGCGGTAATCGGTGCCCTGATGGCGGAATTCGTGCGGCGGGATCGGGGAAAGCCGAACGCCCAATTGTTCCCAGACGTGATCTGCATCACGCAACCCGGGAGACCGTGCGGTGCCCAACACCAGATTCAATGTCTTTGTCGTACCCTGGCGAGCCACCTGCACTTCAACTTCCTCGCCGGCGGTGGTGCCAATCAAGGCGCGTTCGATATCGATTGTTCGATCGATCGCGACGCCATTGACCGACTGCACAACGTCGCTCGGCAGCAACCCGGCTTTGTCCGCCGGTGTGTTCGCGGAAATCGTTTCGACGATCGTCTGCGGGCCGTGCGGGGTATGAACGGTCTTCCCGCGGATGCCGTGACTGATCCCCTCGTTCCGCTCGACGCTCAGTAGTCGAGTGGCAATGTCCATGACCTGGTTGACCGGAATCGCAAAACCGATGCCCTGCGCGCCCACTCGAACAGCGACATTGATGCCGATCATGTCCCCGTCGATATTCAGCAACGGCCCGCCCGAGTTTCCGGGATTGATGCTGGCGTCGGTCTGGATCAAGTCGTAGTAGTGTGGTTCTTCGCTGACTTGGACCGTTCGGTGTAAGGCACTGATGATTCCCGTGGTGACTGTGTGTTCGTAGCCGTAGGCATTGCCGACCGCCACGACGGATTCACCCGTCATGAGATCGTCGGAACGTCCGATGCGAATCACCGGCAGCGACTCGCTGGCGGGAATCTTGATGATGGCCAGGTCCGTTTCGGGATCGTGCGTGACGAGCCGGCCGATAACGCTGCGTCGATCATGGAGCGTGACTTGAATTCGCCCCACATTCTGAACAACGTGGTAGTTGGTGATCACATAGCCGCGGGGATCAATGACGACTCCCGTGCCCATGCCATTGACTTGACGGTCCGGCTTGGCGTAGCTGGAGTCGTCGTGAACGGTCTTGCGCCCCTGAATGTTGACGACGGAAGGGCGCGCGCCTTCCACGGCCAGTACCACCGGCGTGCGGCGAAGTTCCGAGGCCGTTCCTGGAATCGTGGACGCAACTGCCGCGAAAGCGACAAGGAAAACGGAGACGTGACGCAGCAGAGGGGTGTGTGTCCGCATGTGGGTCGTCGCTTTGTGGGTCTTTAGGAGGTGAAGTGAGGGCTCCAACTCCCAAGTGGGTTGGTAACATGCTAGTAGCGCAAATCTGCCCTGTTGTGAAGGTTAATCGGTTCATTGGTGTCGTATGCTTAATGGCCGCTGCTAGCAACCGCAGACTCCGCCCAGCTTAACTCCAGAATCCCTACCGGCGGCGAGTGGCGTGCAGCTTGCGAATCAGGGGGAATCATCGACCTGCCGCAGCGCCGTCACGGACACAGGGGCAGTGGAAGGCAGGAAAATGGGAGGCAGGAAGAAAGACATTTTCCTGCCTCCATCTTCCTGCCAAATCAGGTGCTGGAAGGCAACTGGAAATGCCGCTGCCAAAGGTCACTCGCCGCCGGCTTCGATACAGATGAGCTCTTTCATGGTGTGTGCATAGAGGCGTTCGTTCGCGTACGTCACCGTGGCCAGGGTCCACGTTTCTCCGCCGGGGCCAAGATCGTTGACCGCGACGAGGGCAGCGGGGGTGAGCGCGTCGATTTCGGTATTGATCACGTACACCGTTCCGGTCACCACAGGTAGAAACAGGAAGCGGCCAACGCATGTCGGGCTGGCAGCGGAAATGTGCCCCCAGCCGGTGCCCGAGTGTCCCTTGTCGCCGACGGCGAAACCGTTTGCATTGAGCGGCCGATTCGTTGGATTGCCTTTGCCCCAAAGCCAAACGTCTTGGTCCCGCGACTGGGGACTCGGCATCAACTGCGCTGGCAGCTCAAGGTACTCGACCACCCCCGTTTCAACGTGGACGCGCCCGAGGTAGTGGACATTGTGCGACAGGAACCAATGCCAATCCCCGATCACGATATTGGCCTGATTCGTGTTGGGGTGGCCTTTGCCGGCTTTGACCGCGACGTTGGTCTGCCTGGTCCATATCCTGTCCGCGGGCCGAAACTTCCAGACCGTCGCGTCCGTGTAGAGCGGCTGTTCGCGGAGCAGCTTGCCGGAAGCGGCGTCGAGCACCACGTGATTGCCGTTGAGGAAGCCGAAAACATACTTCTCGTTCCAGTGGCAGGCGAATGACGGATCGTACCGTTCCAATTCGGTGCTCCACAGCGTCTTGCCTTCTTCTCCGGGTGCCAGGCTAGTGAGACTCTGCCCGGCGGGTTTTTCCAGCGGCCGGTGGGGACCGCCGCGTGCGTGAGCCACAGCCAGCTTGCCGTCCGCCGTCAAGCCCACCGTGGGCGTGTTATGAACCACGGTGCCGGCGTTCTCGCGCCACAGGACCTTGCCGGTCCGTTTATCGATCCCGTGCAGGTAGGTCCAGACTTCCTTTTCCTCGACGCCATCAGGAACAGCCGTGCTCGTCGACTTCTTCCCGGGAGCTGCCCACTTTTGAATTTTCGCGCCGTGTTTTTTGGCAGCCACTTCCACGTACAGGATCGTGTCACCGACGAGGTATGGTTCGGCCTGCCGGTTGTTGTGCTTGAATCGCGGTTGCCATTCCCGCAGCCAGACGTTTTTGCCTGCCATGTCGTAGCAGCCCATGGAACCACAGCGATTGAAGAACCAGACATGTTCCCCGTCGGTGATGGGGGCTAACACGGTGCCGTCGGTGAAACGACCCTCCAGGGATATGAAAGCACTCCCCGGCAAGGTAACCTGCCACAGCATCTC
>CALBSZ010000163.1 GCA_937967665.1 uncultured Planctomycetaceae bacterium | reverse complement strand
ATTGTCGAGCTGTTCACCGTTTGGATCACCGAGCCAGTCCCCTTTTGTCGCGACCGTGCGCTGTAGTACTAATCCCATCGTTCATTGGGCTAAACCGTTCACCCTCTAGCCGACCAAAGGTTGGGCGAAATACACGCATGCTCGCCGGCGATTCACGCGCGCGAAATTCTTGCAAAGACCACAAAAACTGTTTACTTTAGAGGCTAACGGGGCAAGCCGATTTGCTCAGTTGGTTTTTTGAGAAGCCAGACTCTCTTTTTGGCTCGTTCGAGCGTGTAGATCGGTGTTCAAGTGAGAAGCAGGCAACAGCAGGGCACTGTTGCGCGCCGTGTTCGTGATGTCACGGTGTGCTTGAGTCGAAATCACTTCAACACGTCGAGGATATTCCTTCATGTCAACACGCAAGCGAAACCGCCGCCGGCAAAACGTTCTTCGAAAGTTACGCGCCGAAGCCCTGGAGGCGCGTCAGTTGTTGGCAACCTTTGACATGCTTGAAGGCGGTGTGTTGAACGAACCGGCGCCCGGTGTCCTGGTGATCACGCCCGGTGTGGACTTCAATGCCGATGCGACACTCGATACCAATAGCAATGGACGCTGGGACGACACGGTGGGCGTTTCCGGTTTGGACTTGCTGCCAGACACTTCTCCGGCGGTGACGCGGGTTACCGGTGTCAGTGCGTTGCCAGGAATCGATGCCGCGTTTGAACTGCCGGGCGGTTCGACCGGCAACGCCGGTGGTCTGCTGTTGAGCAATGCCGGAACGTCAACGGCCCGTTCATTTCAGAACGCACCGGGCGACTGGACAAACGGTGAAGACGTGACGATTGAAATCTGGTTCAAACCGGATAACCTCACGCCAACGCCGAACAACGGTCAGATCCTGTTTGAAGACGGCGGTGGAACGGGCTTTGGGTTCTTCGTCGCCAACAACGAATTGCAGCTCCGCAAGGCTGGAGGCGGAGCGGGGATCGTGACCTCGAATATCTCGGGAATCGCCGGCGAGTTCATCCAGGCGGTGGGTATCTTTGATGCATCCGGTCCGAGTATGGAACTGTATGTAAACGGTGTATCCGCGGGCACCGATTCCGGTTTCAATAACGACTGGTCGGGTGGCGATCCGGCAGGAGTCGGTACGCGGGGGGGCGCGAATACCGGGGGTATTGGCGGCGGGCAGTCGAATACGGAAAGTTTCGACGGTCAGATTTCGATTTTCCGGGTCTATCGCAATCAGGTTCTGACCCCAGCGGAGATCCAGAAGAATTTCGACGCCATCACGGGCGTGACGCAAGTGCAGGGGAGCGGCGCGAACGTGGGCAATGCCACGGCCACCGATCAAGGCGGCAGCGTGACGATGAACGCCGACGGAAGTTTTTCGTACACGCCACCGACGACCGATTTCGCCGGCAGCGACACCTTTACCTATGACGCGGCCGGCGGGCAGTCCACCGTGACGATCAATGTGCTGGCCACGAACGATGCGCCGGTGAATTCCATTCCGGGCACCCAGACGGTTGCCGAATCCAGTCCGCTCGTCTTTAGCGGAGCCAATGCGATTACGGTGTCCGACCTGGACTTTGCGGACACACCTGGCGGTGAACTGGCGATGATTTTGGAGGTCAAGGAAGGGACGCTTACGCTGGGCGGCACGGCTGGATTGCAGAATCTCACCGGCAATGGAACGGCGACGGTTTCCTTCACGGGTGTTCCCGCCGATATCGACGTCGCGCTGGATGGCCTCAGTTATGCTCAGCGGCCACTGGCCCAGGGGCCCGATACACTGACGATCACGACGTCCGATCAAGGGAACAGCAGTGTCTTTCAGATGGGCTTGCAGGGTGGCTGGAGTTTCGACATCGACGGGCGCGATACATCGACCAATGGCTTCGATCTGACGCTGAACGGCGCGGCTCTGATTGACGCTCCCGCAACGGCCGCGCCGCTGGGCGGTGAGGTGTTGCCACTGACTGGCGGGAACGCCGAAGCGGTCGGCTACACGGGAGTGACGGGCACCGCGCCGCGGAGTTCGTCGGCCTGGATTCGCACGACCGACAACGACGCCATCATCATGTCGTGGGGCGTGAATAGCGGCGGCGAGAAATGGGTGTTTCGCGTGAACGATAATGCCGGCAACGGTACTGCTGGGGCTGTGCGGCTCGAAGTCAGCGGCGGTTTCCAAATCGGCTCCACGGTAGTCAACGACGGCAATTGGCACCACGTGGCGGCGACTTGGGAAAATGACGGTTCGCCCAACGTTCAGGACGTCAAGCTCTACGTGGATGGTGTCTTGGAGACCATCAGCGGCAACCAATCGCAGTCCATTAACACTTCCGCTGGTCAGAATGTTGTCATCGGCGGGGAGATCTCCGTGGGAATGCGGGATTTCCTCGGCGAAATCGACGACGCGGGGGTCTGGGACCGCGTGTTGTCGGATCTGGAAATTGCCGGGATCTACAACGCGGGCGCGGGCCGTTCGGTGGCCGAGGAAGTCGCTGTCGATACGGTCACGATCGACATCGACAATGCACCGATCGTCAAGGACGACGATTACGTCACACCGGAAGCGACGACCCTGAATGTGGGCGCGGCGGGCGTGCTGTCGAACGACCTGGCCGTGATCGTTCCCGGCGCCACACTCACGTACGACGCCGGGCTGGAGTCCGACAACGTCTGGAATGGTAACGGCACCGCCGCGGACGATTTCTCGTTAGGCGCGGCGCCGGTCAATGTCAGCAGCAGCCGTCCCGGGATTTCGAAGGCCTACCAGTTTGACGGGACCGGGGGCGCCGAGAATCGCGGCTTGAACGACCTGGCGGGGGACCCTTCAGACGCCTCGGCGACCTGGGAGTTCTGGTTCCGTCCCGATGACATGGGCGTGGGGAACGACCGAGATATCATCTACGAGACGGGTGGTGGCGGCGATGGCATGTCCATTGTCTACGACCGCGCGACCGGCGATGTGCGGTTCACGATCGACGACGGGAGCAATCAGGTCACGGTCAGCGGCGGCAGCAGCCTGATCGGCTTCAACGATTTCAATCAACTGGCGGCGGTCTACGAACAGAATGCGGCCGGGAATAACGACCGGTTGGCGCTCTACATCAACGGGAACCTTGTTCAGGAAGACACCGGCAGCACCGGCATCAACGACTGGGACGGCGGGGATACGGCTGGACTCGGGGAACAGGGCGCCAACGGACTCGCGCAGACGACGGGAACGACGCAGAACTACAAAGGGGATCTGGCCATCTTCCGGTTCTACGAGCAGGCGTTGACTGGCGACGAAGTGGTCGGCAATTTCGTTGCGATTGCCGGTACGACGCCGGCAGTGGGACAAGACGCCGACGGCCAGTCGCTGACCTTCACGCAAATCAATGGCACTGCTTACGCTGCCGGCGATGTGTTCACGCTGCCCTCCGGTGCCGATGTGACCATTCAAGCCGATGGCAGCCTGACCTATGTGCCGGCCGTCGGCGTCGATCCGGGCGCCATCTTTGCCGACACCTTTACATACACGCTCAGCGACGGCGCCCTGACTTCGACGGCTACCGTAACCGTGACCGTACAGGGTATCAACGACGCGCCCGTCATCTCCGTGCCGGGCGCACAGAGTACCACGGAAGGAACGGCCGTGACTTTCAGTGGCGCCAATGCCATTACGATTGCGGATAGCGACGTGGCGGCCGCTGGGGAATTGGCGGTGACCCTGGCGGCCGGGCAGGGGACGTTGACGCTGGGGAGCACACTGAATCTGAACAACCTGCAGGGAAACGGGACGTCGACCGTCTCATTCACAGGCATTCCCGCCGATATCGACGCCGCGCTCAACGGCCTCGTCTACGCGCCGAACGCGGATGCCCTGGGGCCGGATACGTTGACCGTATCCACGTCCGATCAGGCCTTTTCGAGCGTCTTGACGTCGGGACTTCAAGGTGCCTGGCAATTCAATGGTAATGCGAACGATTCCACGCCGCATGGTCGTGATGCTGCGCTGAACGGCGGCGCGTCCTTTGCCGCGGGGCAGTTTGACGAAGCGCTGTCCCTGGACGGCGCGGGGGACTATGTCACGGTGACGGGCTACACGGGGGTTACCGGCGCGGCCGCGCGGACGATGTCGGCCTGGATCAATACCAGCAACGGCGGCGACGAAGGGATCATGTCCTGGGGCAACAATTCGACGAGCGATAAGTGGGTTTGGCGGATGGCGAATGGGCACCTGCGCGTGGAAGTGAATGGCGGCGGCGTCGAGA
>CALBSZ010000162.1 GCA_937967665.1 uncultured Planctomycetaceae bacterium | reverse complement strand
TCCGGGACGAACCAAACACAACGATGGAGCCAGTCCCCTTTTCGCTACCGTCAACCCTGCGCTGTAGTACTACGGTGACATCGAAAATCGCTGCCATTGTTTGACTTACTGAAAACCAAACGAAATTCGTAACGTAGACTTTGAAAGCGGACCATCCAGACGGGTACGTCCGTCCAATCCCAATCGGGCAGGACAGTTGGAAGACATGTCGGAACTAAAACACATAGGCAAATCACAGGACGTTACCTGGGTCCTGACTGGCCAGCTGGATCAGCAGGAAGCCGTTCGCAAGTTCCGTATTCATACGTCGCCATTCCGGATCGGACGCCAGCGAGACCTGATGCTGACGATTCCATGCCCCACGGTCTCCAGCCAGCACGCCGACTTGATCGTGGACGGTGAACGGCTCATCGTTCGTGACCTGGGTAGTACCAACGGTACCTTTGTGAACGGCGTGCGGATCAAAGGGGACTGGGATCTGAACCCTGGCGACTTGCTGCAGTTCGCCGGTGTCGTGTTCCGACTCGGCCGCGAAACCATCAACCTCACGAAACGTACGGCAGTCGATCAGTCCGGCGACGGCGCACTGGCGCTGGTTCAGTTCGACAAGCTGATGACGGAACGCGCCGTGGTGCCGTACTTCCAACCGATTGTCGACATGACGAACCTGCGTCCCATCGGCTATGAAGTGCTGGGACGAAGTCGGATCTTTGGCTTGCGCGATCCCAAAGCCATGTTCATGGCCGCGGCGCTGCTGAGCCTGGAGGCGGATCTCAGTCGCATCTTCCGTTGGGAAGGAGCGGTAGCTAGCGCGGACTTACCGGGACCGACGCAGGTATTCTTGAACACGCACCCCACTGAATTGAAGGAGCCCGATCTCTTCATCGCCTCGCTGCGGGAACTCCGCGACGACTTCCCCGAGGTGCAGCTGGTTCTGGAAATTCACGAGTCTGCCGTGACGCGTCCAGCTCAGATGCGGGAACTGCGCACGGCACTCGACGATCTCAATATTCAACTGGCCTACGACGATTTTGGTGCCGGCCAGGCACGGCTCGTGGAACTTGCCGAAGTTCCTCCGGATTTCCTCAAGTTCGACCTCTGCCTGATCCAGGGAATCGATAACGGGTCGCCAACCCGACAGAAGATGTTGGAATCGCTCGTCTTGATGGTCCGCGATCTCGGCATCGCGTCCGTCGCGGAATGTGTGGAAACCGATGGTGAACACCAGGTTTGCTCGCAGCTCGGTTTCGAATTCGGACAAGGGTTTTTCTACGGCCGCCCTGCACCTGTGAACGCGCTGGTCGCGCCGGTGTGAGCAGCGCCGAGCCGGCGGTAGGAAACGAGCCCTTTTGCGAACGAGAAAACTTTTCAGCAAAGGACGGAACTATTCGGCGCATCGAGTAGTCCAAGAGTTGGCAACGCAAACGTCCGGCACTGAGCTGATCCCCTCCATGCCGGACGGAACGGCATTGCGGTTGCCACGCGATCGCATTGGCGCTTGGTCGTTACGCAAAGCTACTGAGTTCATTGCATCCATGTCATGTAACGTTCAATCGCTGATTGTAGGCCCCTGAGTCCCCGCGCTCAGGGGCCTACTCTTTTTTGCCTGCCACCGTCGACCTGGCAAGAACATAGATAGACGCGAAGAGAACTGATCGACGCGGTCTCGCGCACCAGGCAAGGACGCTGCCAACCCCCTGTCTACGACTCGAGGCCGCAACGGATCAACTCCCAATACTTGGGATGTTCGTCTGCAAAGATCTCACGACCACCGGACGAGTACGCCGCGGTCAGTTCACGCTGAGCCTGCCCGCTGTCCAGCTATTCGAAGTGCATGCGCTCCAGCCGAGGACAGACGCGCGCTAACCGATCTCCGTCCGGAAACTGAATCGCCGCATACAGCACCTGTTCGGCATTCGAAAAGTCCCCTTTCAGGAAGCAGGTATCGACCATTGCTTGCAGGATGCGCAGACCACCGCACCACTGAGTCTTCGGCGGGGGCAGAAGATCCAGCGCGGCTTTGTAGCGCAGCAGAGCAGCGTCGTAACGCTTCGATTCCACAAGAACGAGGGCCTCGGAGCACAGCTGATCTACCTCGCGCTCGACGCTTGCGGGTAAGTTCTCAGACATCGCTATAGCGAACCAGGTTTTGCGCAAATTGAAACCCGAATTTCAATACGCCCATATTGTACACCGGACAGACACTACTGCAATAGATGTTATATTCTTTTGGCCTGCTGCCGGAACGAGACTGGCTCGGACGCCGTCATAGATCCGCAAGTCTCTCTGTGATCATAGTTTACGTTACGGACCATCCCCGGATACGGCCGCCAGAGCCGTCTTTTTAGAGCGCGTTTCGCGTAAGTGTAGCGGTTTTTTCGCCGAGTGACACGGTGATTTACCGCGCCGGAGACGCTACATGTCCGTGCGACTCGCACTAGCCGCGAAAACGTCGGCAAGTCCGCTGTGCACGATCGAAAAACAAGCAGCCTCTCAGGATATCGTGTCACCGGGACAGGTCGTCGGGCCGGAACCATAATTCAAATGCCAGACGATCGTCCCGGGTCAATCCGTAGCGAGATAAAGATACCATTCGTTTGAACTCGGCCGTGTCCCAGTAATCTGAGGATAAACAAGAAGGTCGGCTCGGAATTCCGTGATTTTCCGTGTTGATCCGCGGCAAATTCATCATGAAGAGTTCTTTGTCACGCAGAGCGTGACCTACGGCATGACGCTGTTCGTTCTCAGTTCTTTCAACGACGGATACTCCAGCGAAGGGAATCACGGCAGGATCGGCTTCGCTGCGATCTTGCTGCCGGCGTTCGCGACGGGATAGAGTGCCTGGTGGGCTTCTAAGCTGGCCAGCAAGCTCGTCATCATTTTTCGTAATCTTGCGGGCTCGGAGGCCGCCAGGTTGTTTTGTTCCGAGGGGTCTTCGGCGAGATCATAAAGTTGGTAGCGCGAGCCTTCGGAAGCCCGGGTGGGTAAATAGTGATAAAGCACTTTCCACTTGCCTTCCCGGTAACACGTGAAGTAGTTGCTGCGATGG
Source organism: uncultured Planctomycetaceae bacterium (assembly GCA_937967665.1). Classification (GTDB taxonomy): domain Bacteria; phylum Planctomycetota; class Planctomycetia; order Pirellulales; family Pirellulaceae; genus CALBSZ01. The sequence goes on along the minus strand of CALBSZ010000162.1, from coordinate 14,991 downwards.
GGCGCGTGTGGATAGTGCATCAGGAATTTCTCGTCCCTCCCGGCATCCGCCTGGCCCGAAATCAGCTTGTCCAGCGGCGTGCCATCGACGGGATAATCGTTCGGTATCGAAATGCCGGTCAAGCCAAGGATCGTTGGGAACAGGTCGTAGACAGCCGCCACTTGCGATTGAACGGCACCAGCGGGTATGGGAAGTTTCTGCTGCTGTGGCAGGTCGGCCGCCTGGGCCCACGCGGCGATGAACGGTACTCGCATGCCACCTTCGTAATGAGCGCCCTTTTTACCTCGCAGCGGCGCGGCACACGCCACTGCATGTTCGTTTCCCAACGGCGCGTCGGAACCATTGTCGCCGAGGAAGAAGACGAGGGTATTTTGTGAAACACCCAGGGTGTCACGGTGGTAGCGGCTGTCACCAAGGGACTTGTCCATTCCTTCGATCAGCGTGGCGAATGCCCGGGCCGGGGCCGACTTGCCAGACTGCGCGTAATGAGCAGCGAATCGCGGGTCTGAATGGAACGGCGCGTGGACGGCATAGTGCGACATGTAGAGATAGAACGGCTGTTTGGACGCCACCGCCTCGGAAACGCGAGCCTTGGCTTCAATCGTCAGCGCCTCGGTAAGAAATGTGTCCGTGCCGTGGTACTTCTTAAGATGTGGAACGGCATGCGAGGACCGCTTCGTGCCACCGCCGTAGTTCTGCCGACCATAGTAACTGCCAGGTGCTCCAAACGCAGCGCCCGCGACATTCACATCAAAACCCAGATTCTTCGGCTCGGATCCGGCAGTTCCATGAGCTCCGAAATGGCCCTTGCCAACGTGGATCGTGCGGTAACCTGCCTGCTGCAGCAAGCGTGGCAACGTGACGTCTTCGCCGCTCAAACCTTTCCAATTCCAATCTGGCGGCCCCAAGGGGCCTCGATTGTTCTTGCTGGGATTGATCCAATTCGTAGCGTGATGTCGCGCCGCGTTTTGTCCCGTCATGATCGAAATGCGGGTGGGCGAGCAAACACTCATCGCATAAAAGTTGTTGAAGCGAATGCCTTGAGCCGCCAGGCGCTCCATATTGGGTGTGCGATAGTAATCATTCAGCGGATATCGCCTGGCGTTGCCGGTCTCATCGGTCAGAAACGGCACGGACGTATCCATCACTCCCATGTCATCGACAAGGAAAACAATAATGTTCGGCTGTTCCGTCTGATCGGCAAATGACTGGCACGTGAAATTCAATACCGCGGCAACCAACAGAAATGCACGAACCATGCTAACTCCAATCGATATTTGCAGGCGCGGTTTAGCGCGTTTTGAGCCAGACGATCTACGCTCGCGAACTCGACACGCAACCCATTGACTTCCAAATAGCGTAGCTGGCAAAACGCACGGACTCAATACACGTAAATCCCTAATCGCGACTCCATATCCGAACTGAACGCGTTCTTTCATATATGAACGCGTTCTTTCACATAAACGACCACTCCGAGATCATGATACACAGCGTCGTCACCAGTCACGTTCAACTTGACCAAATCTGTCTCTGCCCGCTTGCAAGCGGAACAATTCCCCCCCACAATGGTCTGCATGTTGGCGAAATTGCAAACATTCTCGATGCTGGGGATCGAGGCGCTTGCCGTGGAAGTGGAGGTGGACGTCTCGCCCGGCGCGTTGCCGAAGACGGTGCTGGTGGGCCTGCCGGAAGCGGCGGTAAAAGAGAGTGTGCATCGCAACGAACGCGCGATGGTGAACAGCGGCTTTACGCGCCCGCAGGATCGCGTCGTGATCAATCTGGCCCCGGCGGAACTGCCCAAGCAGGCGGCGTCGTTTGACCTGCCGATTACCCTCGGCATCCTGGCGGGCAGCAGCCAGTTGACGTCAGACATTTTTGATCAGTACGCCGTGGTCGGGGAACTCTCGCTGGAAGGCATGACGCGCCCTGTCAAAGGGGCCTTGTCGATGGCGATCGCGGCGGCGCAGGTGAAAGGCTTGCGTGGTCTGGTGGTACCGGCCGAGAGTGCCGGTGAAGCGGCGGTGGTGGAAGACATCGATGTGATTCCGGTGTCGAGTCTGTCGCAGGCGGTTGGCTTCTTTTCCGGCGAACTGGAGATCGCCCCGACGCCGTCACGACTGGACCAGTTGTTTGAAGAATTCTCGGCGTACGAAGAAGACTACGCCGACGTTCGCGGCCAGGAGATGGCCAAGCGCGCCCTGACGATCACGGCCGCAGGCGGTCACAATTTATTGATGATCGGCCCGCCGGGGAGCGGCAAGACGATGCTGGCGCGTCGCGTGCCGACCATTATGCCGACGCTGACGGCCGAGGAATCGGTCGAGACAACTCGGATCTATTCCGCGATGGGCCGGTTGCAGCCAGGTCAACCCTTGATGGCCAGGCGTCCCTTTCGCTCGCCGCATCACACCATCAGCGACGCGGGACTGGTCGGTGGCGGCAGCACACCGACGCCGGGAGAGATTTCCCTTTCGCACAACGGCATTTTATTCCTGGATGAACTTCCCGAATTCAATCGACGTACGCTGGAAGTGTTGAGGCAGCCGCTGGAAGAAGGATTCGTGACGATTTCGCGAGCCTTGAATTCCACCACGTTTCCGGCCAATTTCATTCTCATCGCGGCACTCAATCCGTGTCCCTGCGGTTACCGCAATGACCCGCGGCGGGAATGCCATTGCACGCCTCCGCAAATCGAACGCTACATGGGAAAGATCAGCGGGCCGCTGCTTGACCGCATCGATCTTCACATCGAAGTGCCGGCCGTCCCGTTCAAGGAGTTGTCGGATGGCAAGCCGGGAACCAGCAGTGCAGAAATGCGCGAACAAGTCATCGCGGCTCGCGAAACTCAACACCAGCGATTCCTCGGCGCCGGCACGCGACAGAATGGCAATATGCAGTCGCGCGAAGTCCGTAAGTATTGTAAGCTCAATGCAAACTGCATGAACCTGCTGAAGAGCAGCGTGTCCGAATTCGGGCTCTCCGCGCGCGCTCATGACAAGATCCTGCGCGTCGCGAGAACGATTGCGGACCTGGAACAGAGCGACGACATTCAAGTGGCTCATGTCCAGGAGGCAATCAACTATCGCATCCTGGACCGGCAATTGTGGACGTAGACGGCGCAGAACCAGTTACTCTCTGCCGCCATCGGCAGCAACGCTACGGGACTCGGCTTAACAAGCGGAGTCAAACACGCGCACTTGCGCCCAGTTCGCTTTGTTCTCGGCAATGAACTGATCGTGCCGGGCCGCGGATTGATATTGGTCGTGAGATTCGCGCGAATCGAAGATGACATGCAGGGCCACGTCGAAATCCCGATCGTTCACCGGTCGCGCCAGTTCGGGTTCCAACTTGCCCGCGGCAAAGAAGAGACAGCCGGGATGATCTTTCAAGTAGGTGTGGCAGGCCTCGACGAGTTTATCGACGGCCGCGGGTGACTTGTCAGCGAGCGTAAAGAAAACGTTGTGTGCCAGCATATCGGGTAACTGCCATGATGAAGATTCTCTGTTTGACGTCCGTCATCGACGTTTGGACGTTTTACCAGATTTCTTCTTGCGAACAAGTCCGGCGCGCTCCAACAGCGACATGCTCATGACTTCTTCCATCTTGTTGTCATCGGCCGGAGGCGCGCCGACAGCGCCGAGCTCCGCGGGCGAATAGCGGACTTCGTACTTATGCTTGGCAATGGACAGTGTCGCGCCGGGATCCAGCCTCTTGCGTTCCACCCGCACGCCATTCACTTTGGTGCCATTGCGGCTGTTCTTGTCCTCCACGAACCAGTAGGCCGAGTCCAATTGCAGAATGCAATGATGGGCCGATACATTGGCAAAACGAAGAACGATGTCGCAGCTTTCGCGTCTTCCGACGAGCAGCTTTTCTTTCAACAGGGGGATCGGATCGCCACCGCCCAAAGGGATAAGTTCGCCGTACATCGAGCTAGCCAGTATGGTTGAATATGAATGGATTCCCTTGCTGTGGTTCTAGCGGTACCCTATCATGCGGAGCAGAATAGTCGTGACCCCCCGCCAGAAAAGCCGCGCGTTGGGCGGAACGGTCGCTGACCCTGGGGGGTCTGAACCTCCCATGTCTGAACCTCCCATTTCGCTCAACGGCGTACGATTTAGTGTAGACGAGCCCTGACGTGACGTCAACGAAGTTGATTGTAGAATCCGCCCGCACCGACCTGGATTGGCGCCGCGAAGGATTACGCTATTTCGCATATAACTTTCATCTGCGAAAGAAGTTCGGTCACCGCGTCCAAAAGGTCAGTATCGACGCCGGCTTGACGTGCCCGAACGTCGACGGCACCGTGGCGATCGGGGGTTGTACCTTTTGTGACAACCGCAGCTTCAGTCCCAGCCGGCGTGTTCCTCGACAAGATATCCGCGAACAGATCGAAGCGGGCATCCGCCAATTAAAGAGGCGCTACAAGTGCGATCACTTCATGGCCTATTTCCAGCCAGCCACCAATACGTACGCCGCCGTCGAGCGACTCCGCCCGCTCTACCAGCAGGCCGCGAATCACGGGCAAGTGGTCGCGATGTCGATTGGCACGCGTCCCGACTGCGTGGCCCATGACGTACTGGATTTGCTGACTGAAATCGGTCAGGGAATACCGTTGACCGTGGAATACGGCATGCAGACCATGCACAACCGTTCGCTGGACTGGATGAACCGCGGGCATCATCACGATGCCACGATGGACGCCGTGGAGCGCAGCCGCGGCCGCGGCTTAGAAATCTGTGCCCACATCATGCTGGGGCTACCCGGCGAATCGCACGACGACATGATGGCCTCGGCGCGGGAAGTGGCCAGGCTGAACTTCGATTCCGTGAAGATTCACAACCTGTACGCCGTCAAACGCACTCCCTTGGCGGATCAGGTTGAACGGGGCGAGGTGATTTTGATGGAGCGGGACGTCTACGTTCGGACGGTTGTCGACTTCCTGGAGATCCTGCCGCCGCACATGGTCGTCGAACGCATCAGCGGGGAAGCGCCACCCGACTACTTTATCGGGCCCTCGTGGTGCCTGGACAAGCCGGCGGTGCGAAACGCCATCCAGCAGGAATTCGAGCGGCGTGATTCCTGGCAGGGGAAGTTCGCGGGCGCCTGACGATGCGCGGGGGACACACCGCACCTTTACCGCGGACGCAAGCTTAACAGGCGATCGCATTTCCGCTATCGTAAAGAGGACTCGAAGCGGACCAGATGGTCGCTGGCCCTGGTTTGTCCAGGGCGAGAGGAAAGTCCGGGCTCCGCAGGACAGGGTGGTCGGTAACGCCGACCGGCCTTCGGGCCAGGGCAAGTGCAGCAGAAAGCAAACCGCCGATGGCCATTCGTGGCACAGGTAAGGGTGAAACGGTGAGGTAAGAGCTCACCAGCAGGCATGGTGACATGCCTGGCTGGGTAACCCCCACTCGGAGCAAGGCCAAACAGGGAGCAGGAGCGGTCCGTTCCGTGATGACTTCCGGGTAGGCTGCTTGAGGCGCTGAGCAATCAGCGTCCTAGATAAATGACCATCGCTCGCCAGAGTACAGAACCCGGCTTATCGGTCCGCTTCGAGTTTTCTGGTCCGCCGCGCCGCCATGGCAGGTTGTCGTGGAGTCGTCGGTTAGCGATCTAGCACCGGAAAGGGGAACAGCTTGGATGGTGTCCGCGCTTCCCGCATGATCGTGGACAACCGTTCGACGATGCCGGGATGTTCCGCCGCCACGTTGGTGGATTCGCCTACGTCCGTTTTGAGATCGTACAGTTCGATCTGCATGTTCGGTTTTTTTCCGAGCATGCGTTGGCGGATGCCTTTCCAATCGCCCAGGAGAACTGCTTGCTGCCCGCCGTACGCGGCGAATTCCCAGTACATGTATTCGTGCTCGATCTGATCGCCCGCGCCAAGCAACGTCGAGGCGAAGCTGATCCCATCGATTCCCGCCGGAACCTGCGCGTGTGTAACTTCCGCAATGGTGGGCAGCATATCCCAGAAAGCCGAAACGTGATCCGACGTTTGACCCGCCGCGATTTTGCCCGGCCACCGCGCGATCAGCGGCACGCGGATGCCGCCTTCATACAGACTTCCCTTAAAACCTCGCAGCGGACCCGCGGACGCAAAAAATTCGGAATCGGAACCGCCCAGCCGATCGTAGGTAGGGCCATTGTCCGAAGTGAACAGGACGAGCGTATTGCTGTCCAGCTTGAGTTCCTTCAGCAACGCCAGAAGCTTACCGATATCACGATCCAGATGCGACACCATCGCGGCGTAGCCGGCTCGCGGATGCGGATGCCGAAGATAGCCGCGATGCACATAATCCTCTTCGGGAATCTTGCCTTGGTATTCTTTCAGAGATGCCTCGGGTACTTGAATCGACAAATGGGGGATGGCGTACGGCAGGTACAGAAAAAACGGTCGATCCTGGTTCTCCCGGACAAACTCCATCGCCACTTCGGTAAACTTGTCTTGCGAATAGGTTTGGCCATACAACGTACGATCGTTTCCGGGCAGACTTTCCTTCTTGTCGTTACGCCACAAAAAAGTGGGATAGTGGTTATGTGCATGGCGCTGGCAATTGAAACCGTAGAACAGGTCAAATCCCTGCTTGTTGGGATCGCCCGAAGTGCCGACATGCCCGAGTCCCCATTTTCCCATGGCGCCGGTGACGTATCCTTGCTGCTTCAGCATCTCGGCCATGGTCACTTCGCTTGCCGGAATGGGATTCTGTCCTGGGAATTCCCATCCGTACTTGTCTTTCAGATGCTGCAAGTTACGGGGGTCTCCGTTGTTACGAATGTAGGCGTGTCCCGCGTGCTTGCCGGTCATCAACACACACCGTGACGGCGCGCAAACGGCGTTACCGCTGTAGTGCTGAGTGAACCGCATTCCCTCGCCGGCGAGCCGGTCGAGATTCGGGGTCTTGATCCACTTTTGCCCGTAACAGCCCAGCTCCGCATATCCCAGGTCATCTGCCATCATCAGGATGATATTGGGACGCGCGGCTTGATCGGCGCGAAGTGGTCGCGCTTTGATGATGGGCGGGCCGAGTACTGCGGCGGCCGCGATGACCAGCGTGACAACTCGGTGAAACCAAGGACGCGGGAATGACTGAAACCCTGGAGCAAACGCGTTGTCATCACGTGGCGTCGGGGAAGGTGACTGAAACATGCTGTATCCTCTCGTCTTGATTGCCTTGGCACTGCCTTCGGATGTCTTTCGCTCGCGAAGTGTTGGCCGTGTTTAGCGGCAGGCGTCGCCTTGCGCTCCCGATAAGCCGATCCAGGGGATCCATGTTCTTCGTCGGGCAGCGACAGCCGGCAAGCGCCATCCAGTTCGACTCATAGCAGTTTCCCCGTACTCAACGGAAACTGTCGTGCCGGGCGAAGTACCAGTGTAACACAGCGCACTGTTGGTAGACTCAATTACCTGCCGGAATTCTGACGAATTCCGCGATGCCCGTTCAAACCCGGCGCGGTCCAGCTCAACACCGTCGACGATTCCAGCTACAATGGAACCGTGCGCACGAGAATCCTTCTTTGAGGCAACCTGTGATGAGAACGCTCCTTCCGCGGCGAAGTTTACTTAAGGGAGCTGGTGTCGCCATCGCGCTGCCGATGCTCGAAGCCATGACGCCGGCGAGCGGCACGGCAATGCCCTCCTCGAAACCCGTCAAACGCTTCGTCTGTCTTTCCAACAACTATGGCGTATACCGGAAAGCGTTTTTCCCCAACCCGGAACAAACCGGCGTTAAGTACGAACTGCCGGAGACGCTCCAACCGCTGGAAAGGCACCGCCGCGACTTCACGGTCTTCTCGAACCTGGACCACGGCAATACCGGAGGGCATAAAGGAGTGCCCGTGCTGCTCAGTGGCGTGCGCCCGCACATGGCGTTCAGTTTTCCCGAAGGCAATATCAGTGTCGATCAGAAAATCGCCGAATTCGTCGGTGCCCAAACACGCTTTCCCTCGCTCACCCTGCAAGTCAATGAAGCGAACCTGATCAGCTTCACCCGCACGGGCGTGCAGGTGCCGGCCATCGACTTGCGTCGAACCTACCGCGCGCTGTTCATTGATGACAATCAAGGCCGGAAGGCGACGGCCGCCGAGCGGCTGAAACGCCACCACAGCATTCTCGACGTGGTCATGGACGAAGCGAAATCGGTCAGCCGCGGCCTGGGGCAACGGGATCAGCAGAAGTTCCAGGAATACCTTCAGGCAGTTCGTTCTCTGGAAAAGAAGATCGTCCAGCAACAACCCTGGCTCGATCGTCCCAAGCCGCCGACGGACCGCCCCGAACCCCTGCAAGGTAAAGGAACCGAGGCCGACTTGCAGGCCATGATGGAACTGATTGCCCTGGCCATTCAGACCGATTCCACACGAGCGATCACCCTCTCGTCCGGTTTTCGGAATGGCGACTTCGGGCTGTCCGGAGGATATCACGGCTTTTCGCACCATGGACAACGGGAAAAGGAGGTGGCGGCGCTGAAGCTGATCGAACGCAACCAGATCGCTCAAATGGCTTACCTGATCGATCTGCTCAAGCACCAGGAAGATCCGATCAGCGGAGGAACGCTGTTCGACCACACAACCATTCTCTTTGGCTGTGGGATGGCCACCGGTGAACACTCGACGAAAAGCCTGCCGCTGGTGTTGGCGGGCGGCGGCTTCCAGCTCGGTGAACACAAGGTGTACCCCGAAGAGAATACCCGCCGTGTACCGGCGGCAAACCTACTGCTCTCGATTCTGCGGAATCACGGTTTGGAGATCGACCGGTTCGGCACCAGCACGGGGACGTTGGATTTGGTGACAGGGTGAGGATTACGGCGTCGGTAAAGGGGTCAGGAGTCAATTGCCGGAACGGCCCTTCGGGTGCTTCGAGCGTCGGTAAAGGGGTCAGGAGTCAATTGCCGGAACGGCCCTTCGGGTGCTTCGCACAATTGACTCCTGACCCCTTTACCCTCCAAAAAATAACCATGCACTCATCCCCCCCTCACCCCCTCACGTCGTCACCTTGTCACCCCTTCACCTCGTCACCTTGTCACCCGTTCACCCTGTCACCCCTTCACCTTCTCACCTCGTCCCTCCTGCTGCTTCTCACCGTGTCGTCCGCCGCCGCGTCCGACCCCCTATCCCAGTCCCGACCCTTTCTGCGACAGCATTGCTATGCCTGCCACGGACCGGAGAAGCAGGAGAACGAACTGCGTTTCGACACGCTGACGACCGATCTTTCCATCCACGATGCCCTGCAAGCCTGGCAGGCGATCGTCGACCAACTGAATCTGGGAACGATGCCGCCGGAAGAGCGGCCGCAACCGGATCAGGCGCAGGTTGCGGAAATCGTCGACCTGCTCTCCGCAGAACTCAAGCAGGCCTACGCTCGGCAACGGAGCACCGGCGCGAGGACTGTCCTCCGTCGGCTGAATCGGTATGAGTTGCGCAGTACTCTGCGCGATCTGTTGCACCTGCAAGGCAATGCGGACTATCGTCCCGACCTGGTGACGAAGCTCGAAGATCGCAACGGCAACGGGATCACCCAATGGAACAGCGACGATCCGACCCGAGAATTCCCGGCCGACGAGGTCTTGGAAGGATTAGACAACATCGGCAGCCGGTTGGTGATGTCGGACTTCCTGCTGTCGCAGATCATTGCAGCTGCCGAATACAGTCTGGGCGAGGCGACGCACTTCGAAAAGCAACCGTCGTTGGAGGCCCGGCGCTATGCCAGCCCGATACGCACGCAAGGACCGGGCGGTCTACAGCAATGGTCGCGCGAACGGAACCCGGGATACGACGGCATTTACGAGCGATATCGCGAACCCGGTGCCAGCACCAGCGGGCTGGGTCGGGTCGCGCCGAACCAACTGGCCGGGGCGGGTGTTGGCTTGACAGCCCGATATCGCGTTACGATCGAGGCGTCCGCGCACCATCAACGGCATCCCTGGGGCGAGTTGATCGAGAGCCGGCAGGACGAACCGCTGCTGCTGGGGTTGCACATGGCCGACGCGCGACGCGGCGGGCTGGGCGAGAACCCGACTTCGATGAAGCTCACCGAATGGTCCTTGACTGCGGACGGAAACAAGCGGACGCTCACCTTCGACAGCTGGCTCGATGCCACCTGGTTTCCCTGGGTTGGCTGGGAAAACGCACCGTACAAACGCGGGCTGCGACCGTCACAGTTGGTCGAGAAATATCTTCCCGAGTCCTACCAACCGGCGCCGCAGAAAGACGCGCCACAAGACGAGCGGCGAGCGTACGAACCGGCGATGGCCCGAGCGCTGTTTGAAGCCGGATATAAAGGCCCGCACTTGCGAATTTACAGCCTGACCATCGAGCCGCTGGACAAGAGCTGGCCGCCAGAAGGCCACGTGGCGTTGTACGGCAAGAACGAAGAAGTACCGGTTGCGGATCTGATCCTGGCCTTCGCCCGCCGGGCGTTTCGTCAACCGGTCACGGCGGACGAGGTCGCGCGGTACGTGCAGCTGGTCGACGCGCAGCGGGCGGCCGGTCGCAGCCGCGCGGAGGCCCTGCGAGCAGGGTACACGGCGATCATCGCTTCGCCCCGCTTCTACTTCTTGCAGGAATCAGAGGGCCGATTGGACAGCCATGAATTGGCTTCGCGATTAAGCTACTTTCTCTGGTCGTCCATGCCCGACGAGCAACTGTTCGCGCTGGCCGCCGCCGACAAGCTGACCGACCCAGCGGTGTTGCGATCGCAGGTGGACCGGTTGCTCGACGACCCCCGAGCGGCGGCCTTCATCCGGCGGTTCCCGGAGCGCTGGTTGCAGATTTACAAACTCGGCAGCATGCCTCCACCCGGCGGATTCTATTTTCACCGCGCCATGGAACCGGAGATGCGCGAGCAGATCGATGCCTACTTCGCAGACCTGGTGCGGACCAACGGCTCGATCCGCAATCTGATCGATTCCGATTATACTTTTCTTAATGAGCGGGTAGCTCAATGGATCTACCGTCGCGACGACGTCTGGGGAGACGGCTTCCGCAAAGTTCCCGCGACGGCTCCGCATGGCGGGGGCCTGCTGACGATGCCGGCCATCATGACCGCAACGGCCAACGGCGTCGACACCTCGCCGGTGGTCCGCGGCGTCTGGGTGCTCGAATCCGTGCTCGGCATGCCCCCCTCACCGCCGCCGCCGGACGTCGAACCGCTCTCGCCCGACCTGCGCTATGCCAAATCGATTCGCGAGCAGCTGGCGGCGCACCGCAAGCAGCCGGCCTGCAACGGCTGCCATCGCAAGATCTACCCTTTGGGATTCGCTTTTGAAAACTTCGACGAACTCGGCCTGTATCGCACGCACTACAAGACCCCGCGCGGCGCTCTGGAAATCGATCCATCGTCCACGCTGGCCGACGGCCGACGAGTGGCCGACGTGGCCGGCCTCAAGACGCTGTTACTGGAGCGCGAGGAACAGATCGTCCGCAACCTGACGGAGAAGTTGCTGTCCTATGCCAGCGGCCGTGTCTTGGAACCGACGGACCGCGGCGAAGTAGATCTCATCGTGGCGGAACTCGCCCAGCAAAAATATGGGCTGCGCGATCTCATTAGGCTCGTCGTTCTGAGCGACATCTTTCTGAGTAAGTAGCCACCACCGGCAAGCTCCCCAGGACGTTGTCCTGTTTCACGCACGTTCGGCCTCGTCCACGCGGCTGTCGATTCGCGATTGTGCCCGAACAAAGCGTGAATTTGAACTCCACTGGATTCAGCCAACGTGATCGTTGTAACATGGTTGTTGGTAAAGCAGAATAGTACTGTTGTCACGATCGACGTCACGCGGATCAGATTCCGCCACGTTGTTCTGTCGCGCAGTCCGGCGCATCACAGGACGTGTTGATGTGATTTTCCAACTGCCGCTTGATACCTGAGTTTTCATTCCTCGAGTTGAGTTTCAGGATGCGTTTTTGTTTCATCGTATTCGCGTGCATGTCTGGTGCAACAATCGCTTCAGCCGCGGAATCATTTGACGCGTTTCTGCAGAAGCATTGCCTGCGCTGCCATGGGGCTGAGAAGGTCGAGCGGGATTTGCGGATCGACCGGTTGTCGCGCGATTTCAAGTCGGGAGCCGACGGCCATTTGTGGGCGGAGATCGTCGAACGCATCAACGCTGGGGAAATGCCGCCTGAAGATGAACCGCAACCAACCGAAGATGAAATCGCCACGGTTATCGCACAGCTCGACGCACGTCTCCGCGAAGGCCGGGCAGCGCGCATGGCAGCACGGCCGCCGGTGGCCCACTACCGGCTCAGCCGGCGCGAATACCAGAACACCGTCTACGACCTGCTGGGTGTGCGTTACGATCCGACGAAGCCGGGCGAATTGAACGCCGATCCACTGTGGCACGGCTTCGAACGGATCGGCTCGCAACTTTCACTCTCCCCATCGCATGTCGAACGTTACTACCGGGCCGCCGAGATCATCCTGGCCCGCGCGTTTCCGGAGCAACCGGTCGAGGCACGAACTGTCCGCCAGACCGCGGCCGACATCCGATACAACGGCGGCAAGCAACAGCAGGCGTATCTCGATCGCTTCGGCATCAAGCGACCGCTGCGTGCTTTGATCTTCCCGGGAAGGCTGCAGGCGGCTTTCCGGCCGCACTGGTTCGGTCGTACGGGGCCGGAACATAGCGGCCTTTACCGAGCGCGGATGCAGGTCAGCGGCATCCGCCCGCCGGGAGGACAAACGGCCCACTTGCGGATCGGCAAGCCGACCGACGAAGCGGCCAATGAAGGTTTGATTGAACTCGATATCGTCGCCCCGGAAGACGAACCGGAGATCGTTGAGTTCGAAGTGTTTCTCGAGATGCCCGCGAGTCTCGACTTCAACGTGGTGGTTTCCGACATAATCTCGCGAGACAAAGGCGGACACCACCGCAACATTCTTGGCGGTAGCAGCTATATCTTCACGCATACGAGCGAAACGCGGTTGCTCAATCCAACAGGTCCTAAACTGTTTGACGAAGAAGGCAACGGAATCTTCTCGTTCGTGCTGTTGGATTGGATCGAATGGGAGGGACCGATCGAAAGCGAGGCCGAACGTGCGACACGTGAAGGCGTGCTGCCGCCGGACGAAGCCACGCCGGAGCAAGTAGCGCGGCATTTGCAACGCTTCGCCCAACGTGCCTGGAGGCGGCCGGTCACCGCAGATGAACTGGATCCGTATCTGCGTGCGTACAACGCCGAACGCGCAGCTGGCGAAGATGTCGCTTCCGCTTATCAGGTCGCCCTGCTGGGGGTCCTCACGTCGCGCAACTTCACATACATCGTCGAAGGGGATGCGCAGCCGCGCGAGCGGCTCAACGATTGGGAACTCGCGACGCGTCTCTCGTATTTTCTCTGGAGTTCGATGCCGGATCAGGAGTTATTTGAGGCCGCCGAAGGGGGGCAGCTTTCCAGCTTGCCGGCAGTCGACGCACCGCCAGCGGGAACCTTACGCCATCCGGACACGCTGGCGGCACAGGTTGATCGCATGCTGGCCGACGCCAAGATCGACCGGTTCATCGCCGACTTTCCACGGCAGTGGTTGCAACTGCATCGCCTGGGCATGTTCCCGCCGGATGGCCAGCTGTACCCGGACTACGACGTCTGGCTGGAAGCAAGCATGCACGAAGAGGTTGTGCAGTATTTTCGAGAAGTCTTCGCCAACAATTTGCCGATCGATGCGTTCATCAAATCTGACTGGACCATGGCCAATCCGCGACTCTGCGAGTTCTATCGCCTGCCCGCAGCGAAGTCCGCGGGTTTTCAGCGCGTATCGCTCCGTCCTGAAGACCATCGCGGCGGGCTGCTGACCATGGGAGCCATTCTGGGCCTCACCTCCGACGGCACGCGGCATCGCCCAGTACACCGCGGCGTCTGGGTCAGCGAAGCGATATTCGGCAAGACACCCCCGCCCCCGCCCGCCAACGTCGATCCCATCGAACCGAACCCGCCAGACAGTCCCAAGGCCACCATTCGACAGAAGATCGAAGCTCACGCCAAGAACGCGAACTGCGCCGCCTGCCATCGCAACATCGATCCGCTGGGCCTGGCGTTCGATCAATTCGATGCCATTGGCCAGTGGCGCACCCACGAACGCGTCGCGAGTGGTCTCGGCGACGACCCGCCGGTCAACGCAAGCGGCCAGTTGCCTGATGGCCGCACGTTTGCCGATGCGGAACAGTTCAAGCAACTGCTGCTCGACGACCGCGACCGTTTTCTCGAGGCCTTCGTCGAACAACTCTGCACCTACGGCCTGCGCCGCGTACTGACTGTGGACGACCGCGAAGACATTCAGGCAATTGTGAACGAAGCGAAAGAGAAACAGTATCGGCTGCAGGATATTGTCCGCGCCGTGGCGTTATCCGAACTAATGATATCAAAGTAGTCCCGCGACTCCGCTCGCGGGGCACCCGTATTCGCTTTGCCCCGCGACTCCGCTCGCGGGGCACCCGTATTGGCTTTGCCCCGCGAACGGAGTCGCAGGACTACCCTAAATCCGCGCGAACGGAGTCGCAGGACTACTTTCGCGGCATTACAAGAACCATGCTTTCGATTCGCGACTTTCAGTTTTTCGATCCTGATGCCGAATACACGATTACCGCTGGCCACCTGCCTCATTGGCAGCAGCCTGGCGCGACGTATTTCATCACTTACCGCACGCACGATTCGATCAGCGGCGTTGCCATGGAGCGGATCTTGCGTGAACGAGATGACTGGCTTGGGCGAAACGGAATCGACGTCCGAGTAACCAACTGGCAGGAACGTTTGCGGAAGCTGCCCCCGCAACATCAGCAGACGTTTCGCCGGCATTTTGCAGTCGCATTCGAGAACGAACTCGATCGACTGGAAGGCGAATGCTTGTTGCGACAGCCAGAACTGTCATCGATTGTTGACGATAGTTTGCAAAGGTTTGACGGTGATCGGTATCAACTCGGAGCGTTCGTTGTGATGCCCAACCACATTCATGTTCTGGCACGAATCTTTCCGGATCGCACGCTGTTGCAACAGTGCTATAGT
>CALBSZ010000161.1 GCA_937967665.1 uncultured Planctomycetaceae bacterium | reverse complement strand
ATTATCCGCGACGAACAGATTGTTGTAGTTGGCCAACGGCCCAACGGTCAGCTTGCGTTGGCCGGCCTGCTCGGAACAACGGCCAGCCCCATCGAAGGCGCGCTGCAATTCGATAATGTGTCGTACGGCATCGACGAGAACGATGTCGATGGCGAAATTACCGTCAGGGTATACCGCTCGCGCGAGTCCGCGTCGGGCGAGGTGACCGTCGACTATGTTACGCTGGATGAAACGGCAACGGCCGGCGTAGATTACACACCGGTTGTGGGCACGCTTACTTTTGGCGATACGCAGACAACGGCAAGCTTCACGATCGACGTTTTCGACGACACCAAAGTCGAGGGGCCAGAAATTGTGACGTTGTTGCTCCTCAATCCCACCGGTGGTGCCGTGCTGGGCGGGCAGTCCACCGTCCGGCTGGTCATCGACGACGATGAAGAGGGCGATCTGAATCTGCCGCCCGTTTTTGATCCGGACGATCCGCCAACCCCTGAGGAATTGGTCAATGCCGTCGTGCTCGCCGGCCCGAACAACGTGGACTCCAACCGATCTTCGATCAGCATCACCGTAGTGCGCATCGATGGTACGGGCCCGGCGACGGCTGACTACGTGACGGTCGAGGACGGTAATGCCGAGGAGGGTCTGGACTTCGTGCCCACGATTGGAACGTTGTCATTCAGCGGGTTTCCCGACTTTATTCAGGATGGCACGGAACTGGAGTTCGAGACGATCACGATTCCGATTATCGACGACATGCAAATCGATGGGGACGAGACGTTCAGCGTCCTGCTGACCAATCCGCAGAATGTCAAAATCCTGCCGGATAACGAATCGACCGTCGTGACCATCGTGGATGCGACCGAACCCGTGTTCGGGATTGCTGGTGAAGTCGATGCTACGTTCGGTACGGATGGCGTGGCGGAAATCGACGTCGATCCGACCAACACCACGACTTCCACTCGGAAGTTCGAGACGATCCAACTGCCCAGCGGCAAGTTCCTGCAGGTCGGCAGACTCGATGTCTCGGCGGGACAAGTGCTGGTCCGGTACAACGCCGATGGGACTCCGGATTCGACATTCGGTACGGACGGCGTGGTCGTCGATCCGACCATTGGCAGCGGCACGGATCGAGCGTTCGCCGCGACTGCTGTGGCCGACGACAAGATCTTGGTCTTTGGCGTTACGTTTCACAACGCCACCAGTTTTGTCACGATAACGCGGTATAACGACGATGGCAGTGTGGACACAACGTTTGGCAACAGCGGCCGCCAGCTTATGGAACAAGGTTTGATCACCAATAACCTCTTCCATTTTGCGGTTGCCCCCGACGGTAAGTATCTGCTCTATGGACGAGGTCATGTGCGTACGTTTGGCGCGGTGGGATCGATCGGGTCAGCGGACGAGGTAGCGCTGAGCGTTGTGCGCCTGAACGCGGACGGCACCGTCGATACCAGTTTTGGTCTGGGCGGCCAGGTAACGCTCGATATCATCGAGGGGTTCGACGATGATGCCGATGCCATCGCGGTGCAGCCGGACGGCAAGATCGTCTTGTCGACCGAATTGACGATGATTCGGCTGAACGCCGATGGTACGCTCGACACGACATTCGGCCCGAGTGGCGCGCGTCAGATTCCACTGCCGGAACCACCCGCCGGCTCGACGGTCGATACTCTTGCAGGCAGTGTGACCGATATCCATGTCGAGAACGACGGTAGCGTTCTGGCTCTGGCCGGTGTCACATACCGTGTCACGTTGAACAGCCAGCGAATCGACGTCCTGGTGGGTAGCGAATTGGTCAAGTTCAGCGCTGCTGGCAGCATCGATACAAGCTACGGCGATGACGGTATCCTGGCCATGCCCGGAGTCCACGGCAGAACTTTTGCGTTCCAAACCGATGGCAGGATTCTGATCAACAACGGCATCGGCATTTGGAGGCTTAATCCCGACGGCGTGCCGGATATCGGCTTCGGACTGGCCGGACTCGCAAGCTTCTCCCAGCTAGGCATCAACTTTACCAGCCGCGACCACAACATCTTCGTACAAGGCGACGGCAAGATTGTACTTGGCGGCGATCGTGATCTTGATCGCGGCGGATTTGCCCTCGCTCGCTTACGTGGCGGCGACGCAGTGGGCGGGTTCCGGCTGCGGATGTCCAAGCTGGTCGACGAACCTGCAGGTTCGCTGCTGGCACAGGTCGAACGCGTTGGCGGTACGGACGGTGCGGCAACCGTCGAGATCAACACGTCCGACATCGGCGGTGCAACGGGCGGCGACGACTACTCGGTCGTCAGCCAGGTCTTGTCCTTCGCCGATGGCGAAACGATCCAAGGCGTCACGATCGACATCACCAATGATCTGTTTGAGGAGGGAGACGAATTGTTCAATGCCGCGCTGAGCGGTCCGACAGGCGGCGCGTCGCTGTTCCCGATGAGTTCAATTGACGTACGCATCATCGACGACGATCAACCGGGCAAGTTGCAGTTGGAGGCGCTGAGCGTGTCAGTCGACGAGACCGCCGGCACGGCGACGGTGGTGATCGAGCGGATCGACGGGGATCTCCGCGAGGTGACGGTCGACTTATTGATTTCCAATGGCACAGCCACCGACGGCGAGGATTTCACTGCCAAAACGGAAACCGTGACCTTTGCCGATGGTGAAACGCGGAAGAGCGTCGACGTGACGATCCTCGACGATACGGATTTCGAAGGCAACGAGACTATCCATTTACAGTTGCAGAGTCCGACCGGCGGCGCCGTCCTGGGATTCAAGCCGACAGGCCGTGTGACCATCATCGACGACGAACCGCCGCCTCCGGACCCCGAGCCCGACCCCGACGACCTGCAATTCGTGGCTTCCGTATTTCCCACGTTCGAAGGTACGGACGAACGGCTGCTGATTTCCGTCGTTCGTCGGGGCGATCTACAGGGAGCAGCCAGCGTCGACTATGGTGTAACCAACGGCACGGCCATACGCAGCGTCGACTACGCGGGCAACTCCGGAACCCTGATCTTCCTGCGCGACCAGGCGGTCGCTTCGTTCTTTATCGACGTGCTGGACGACACACAAGCTGAAGGCGATGAAACGATCAATTTGTCGCTCAGCAATCCCCGCGGCCATGCGCTGGGCGAACTCTCAAGTGCTTCCGTGCTGATCGTTGACAACGAACAGGCCGAATTTGATTTCGGCGACGCGCCTGACCCAGTCGATGCCATGGCGGGCCGCTATCCGACACTCCTCGCAAATGGTGGCGCCCGGCATACGATTATCAACGGCTTTTCGCTGGGAGCCAGCGTCGATGCGGATGCGGATGGAAAACCGACGGTCGCTGCGGACGGCGACACCGATGACGGGGTCGATGGTCTGGAATCTACACTGATGGCCGGTTCGCAAACAACCATCACCGTCGACGTATCATTGCCGCAGGGTAGCGAGTTCGCCCTGCTAAACGCCGGGATCGATTTCGCTCACAACGGATCCTGGAATACGGCTGATCAGGTGCTGAAAAATGTTCTGGTTACCGCGGGTAGCAACATTCTGAATGTTGATATTCCCAGCGATGCCGGCAACGGAGTCACCTATGCCCGCTTCCGGTTGAGCAGCATTGCAAGTCTAACGCCGCACGGATTAGCACCTGACGGCGAAGTTGAAGACTATCGCGTCGAGGTGCAATCGACACCCGTCAAGGCACGCTACATTTTCTACAACGAATCGGCTTTTGACTCGAACAGCGACGACGAAGCAATCGCCACGGACAAGTTTCCACTACTCCCCGGACCCGCGTCGACGTTTGACAACTATATCAATCACCCGGACGGCGTGACCGGTATCATGGTTGACATCGTCGGCCTCACCGGTACGCCGTCCGTTGCCGATTTCACCTTCCGAGCAGGAAATGACAACAATCCGTCGAATTGGCCGATGGCTCCCTCACCGGCCATCACGCGTCATCCCGGCGCCGGCGACCACAGTGCGGACCGGATCAAGTTAATCTGGCCCGCCGGCAGCATCGTCGGCGCGTGGTTGCAAGTCACAATGAATGAAAACGTCAGCATCAGTCTCCCCTCGGACGTTTTCTACGTCGGCAGCGCCCCGGGCGAATCTGGCGACAACACCGCCAATGCCTTTGTCAACGGTTTCGACTTCGCTGGGGCTCGTGACAATCCGACGCCGACCGCAGCGATCGACAACCCGTACGACTACAACCGCGACCGACACGTCGATGGTGCAGACGCGGCCATTGCCCGCGACAATGCCACCAACTTTCGTACGGCACTGCAATTGATCAGTGTACCTGCCGCGGCTCCCGCAGCAATTGTCGATCTCGTCATCGTCGAACCGCTCCAAGTCCGTAGTGCAACGAGCGTTGCACGAGATACGATTGAGCCAACGTGTGTTGAGGCTGTCGACGCAGCCTTTCTGGATATCGCCACGTTGCCTCAATTCTTAGAACGCCGTCCAGTGGAGAATTTGGACGCCGAGATCCATGCAGACGAGCGAGCATTGGCCGAGATCACTTTTGAACTACACAACGAATTAGAAGCATCGACCTAGACGGTGCAGACGGGAGGCGAGGCTGTCGGCCGGGTCAAACGCCCGGTACCGCCGTTTCGCGTCCTACTCGTCCGCATAGAACGTCATCAATGCATCCGTTTTTCGACTTGCGTCATTTAACAACCGTTTTATAAAAACTACGGCCGAGGCAACAGTGCGACTCCGTACTGCTGGCTCTCAAAAGAGTTCTCGTTGCTTTTGTGTGTATCAACCACCGCAACGGCTTCATCTCGCCGTGAATCTCGCCGGCGATGTCGAGCGGGCCGGCAACGAGGGGTTGGCGGAGAGATTCGTTCACGCCGGTCATCCCCTCTGCTGGCTAAGCCACTGCGCCAGCGTTTTCAAATCAGCGTCGTCCATGCCAAACACGATCTCTTGCCGGTGACTTCCGTGGACGGCCAGGATGTGGTCTTCGTGAAAATAGATCGAATCACCCCGGTGAAGCTCGTGGAGTCGGGCCTCGACCAGCGGATTGTCCACGACACCTTTGAACCACTCGCGGTCACGTTCATCCACTCGAACCCAAAAATCCTCGCCCCAACCCCTCGACGGCACATCCTGCTTTGGGAGCGGCAACAGCGAAGCCGGGTGTGCGTGACCGAGAATCGGCTTCGAGTTCAAGCCATTGCACGACGGGCAGTAGCACTTCTCGATGGTGTCTTCGTGGACGGAGAACCTGGGCGAATCGATTCGCAGTTCAACGAAGTGGCCGGGCCCGACGTGCTTCTTGAGGACCGGATGTGGAATCAGGAAGTTGTCGGGATTCTCGGCATTCATCTCGACGCCGTTGACCAACCGGTAGCCATTGGGGAAGTGCTGCTGATCGAATTGTTGTTTCAGACTTTCGTTCATCTTCAATCGTCCCTGCCCATTTCGCCGCCGTATTCGTCAAACACCGACTTTACATGCGGGGTCAGGATCCGCGACAGCCTCATCATTCCCCAGGTTTTTACGTGTCCAGAAAAAAAGCCCACGCTATACCTCGGGGGCGAAGAATGCGTTACCGGCACGTGGGCCATGCGTAAGTATCGACAACATCCGACTTGCAGTCAAATACGAACCGGCCGTGGGGTGTCACGAGACCTTTCTCGACGAGTTCTTCTTAATTGACTCCGGGAAAAACATTTAGTAGCGTAGACCATCTTCAGGTGAATCCCTCTGTCCGTCGCGTTCCGGCTGTTGGCAACTTGCCTAATCGTCCATGGTACGCGTCGCTTTATCGACAGTGGAACAAGTTTGGAGTGCAGTTCCGCGCGGCCGCCTTTGTGAATCTCTCGGCTGCGAAGCGGGATGCGCTTCCAGGGAAGTCGTTGAACGCTTCGGCATATTCGCCATCGTCATCGGTATGCCTTGTTGCCACACGAGGAATGTGTTGCCACACGAGGAAATACGGAATACTGCAAATGAGAACCATCGTGTCGACTGTTCTTGGTCTGACAGCAGCGTTGGGGGTCATCGCGGCCGAGAACGTGGCGGAGGGCCAGATTAAGGATGCGCCTAACATCCTCTTGATCGTGTCCGAAGACAACGGCGACCATTTGGGCTGTTACGGCGAGCATCGTGTCCATACGCCACATCTGGATGCGCTGGCGGCGAGCGGCGTGCGTTACATGCGGGCCTATGTACCCTACTCGGTCTGCAGTCCGTCACGGGCTGTTTATCTGACCGGACTGTACACACGGCAGACCGGACACATCGGACTGGCGACGCACCGATTCTCGATGTATCGCGATTTCATGACCATGCCCGCGTACTTCCAAAAGGCGGGCTACTACACCGGGTTCCTCGGCAAGACTCATATCAACCCGGAGAAGCTGGTCGAGGACCATGTCGACCACCGCGCGATTCGGAACGCCAACTTCGGCAAGACGATCAGCATCAAGACGTATGCCGCGGAGGCCGAAATCGTGATGCGGAATGCTACCGAGGACAAGAAGCCGTTCTTTCTGATTATCAATTACGCCGATGCCCACCGCCGATTCGTCGGCAGATCAAAGCACGGATTCCCCACTCGACAGGTGACGGATGCGATTGCACCGTTCCCCTGGATCGGCTCCGACACGCCGCATCTCCGTGAAGAACTGCGAGACTATTTCAACTGCATAAACCGACTCGACGAGGGCGTCGGCATGGTGCTCGACAAGCTGGACCAAACGGGGCACCGCGACAACACTCTTGTGATTTACATCAGCGATCACGGCGCGGACTTTCCGCGGGGCAAGGGGAGCATTTACGAAAACGGGACAAGAATTCCCATGATCGTCAACTACCCGAAGAGATTCTCGCAAGGCAAAGTAGAAACTGGAATGGTCTCCACGATCGATCTGCTACCAACGATGTTGCGTGCAGCCCAGCTGCCTGTCCCCGATCACCTGCCGGGCATTCCACTTCAGGATATCGACTCTGGCACGTCTCCAGCGCGCAAGTACGTCCATACCTTCACTACAGGTTCGTGCCCGAATCTGTTGTACATGCAGTTCGGGATTCGTGACGAACGATACAAGTTGGTCTACAATCCCGACCGCGCAATCAACCGGCTGGCTGAGTCCCGTTACCGCAACAGTGATTTGCCTGAAGGGCAGCACGTGCAGAGCTTTATGCATCCACCCGAATATGAATTATTCGATCTGCGAGAAGACCCTCACGAGTGGAAGAACCTGGCAGATAGCGAACAGCACAAGCCCATCCGCGATCGGCTTCTAAACGAGATGCAGTCTTTTCAGCGTGAGATCCATGATCCGTTTGCCAGTCCGAAGAACATCGATACCTTCATCTCGGAACAAAAAGAGTACCAGAGCAAGCCCTATAAGATTTCGGGTTTTCGCTGGCCGCACCTCGTCATGTTCGAGAAGGCCCAAGAAGTAGCCGAAAGCGGCGTTTCGCGGCAAACGATCTTTCAACGACGCGCTATTCCCGACGGCGTCCCTCTCGAGGGACATGCCAAGAACGCAGAATGGTACGGGTATCGAATCCCGTCGTTGCTAGTCACAAAGCGAGGCAGCATTTTGGCATTTAGTGAGCGGCGTCTGGGCCTGCACGACCACGCTCAGAACGACATCGTCCTGCGGCGCAGCACGGACGACGGAAGAACTTGGGGCGATGAGAGCGTAGTATTTGAAGACGGTATGAATTCGATCAACGATCCGCTGACGGTGCAGCTTTTCAATGGTCGTATTCTGTTGATGTTCGCCCGGTTTCCCTACGGCCGGCACGCGCGAGATGCGGGGTGGATCAGGATGGCGGACCTTGGCTACGACGACCCGAAGGCGAACGTTTTGACATTCATCTGCCACAGCGATGACGATGGGCGAACATGGTCGAAACCTGTTGATATTAGCCGACAGGTCAAGCATCCAAGTTTGCTTAATGCCAACACTCCCGGCGCGATGATCCAATTGACAAAGGGCCCGCACAAAGGCCGTGTTGTCACGGGACTGTGGGGGACGCTGCCGATCATCAAAGACGGCGAACGATCGCGCGAATGGCGGATCGTGGTGGCTTACAGCGACGATCAGGGCCAGACGTGGAATCGAACCGAGCCGCTGAAGGACATCAGCGGCGCAGGCTTCTCCAACGAGTGCCAGGTGGTTGAAGCCGCCAATGGCGACATCGTGCTGATTAGTCGTAACCAAGGCGGCGAACGATTCCGTAAGAAGGCCATCAGCCACGACGGAGGCAAAACGTGGAGTCCCATCAATGTCGATCGAACACTGCCATCGGTCGCATGTATGGGTTCCGTGATTCGAGGTCCTGTTCTCGAAGATGGTTCGTGGGACTTGTGGGCGTCATTCCCATCCAACGCCGGTCGCAAAGATGGACAGATCGCTGTCTCCAAAGACAACGGCAAAACATGGCGGATTCGGAAAGTCATCCACGGCCCGTTCGCCTACTCGGCGCTGCAGGTGTCGCCTGACCAGAAGAGCCTGCTGTGCCTCTACGAGAGTGGCGGTTACCGCACTCAAACGTTGCTCACGATTCCGTTTACCGAACTCGAATAGCTCACTGGACAAGACTGGGCAACACACCGGCGGTGGCGCACAAACACGACCTGACGGTGACGGACTGAAACGAGTGAGCAAAACGCGCGCTGATATCGTTGGTACCGAGTGGCAAGGCAACTGTCATGTAACGGTTTTAGCGGTTGAGCGTGGAATGTTGTTTTCGCGAGTTCGACGTGCCGACTCAGTTATTACAGTCGCCATGCTTTCACGATTCGCGACTGATTGGCGCTGGATGACATTTATCATGGAAAAACACCATGCGCAAGTGCTGGATTCTCGTTGCACTCGTTGCGTCCAGCCTCCGAGTCGGCTCGGCAGGCGAACGGGATAGCCATACCACCGGCCTGCCGACGCCCGCGATCCACGCCTTGAACCTCGAGAACGCCGTTCATGACGGTTACGCAGCCCGTACCGATCGCGTGGATGGTGCTGGCGGTTATGCGTGCGGCGGTTGCGCGTGCGGCGGTTGTGCGTGCGGCCTTGGCTTGCTGGATTGGAATGTCGGCGAGCGGCTGAAGGGGTTGCCGTTCGGACCATGCGGCTCGCTCGACGTTGGCGGTCAGTATCGCATGCGTTATCACAACGAGAACAACATGCGTCGCGCAGGGCTGACCGGCATGGATGACGAGTTCATGCTGTATCTGACACGAGTGTGGCTGGAAGCGCGGTTCCATTCGTTCTCGACCGTGCGGGCCGAGTTCATGGACGCGGCCAGCTTTGGCGAAGCGATTTCACCGCGGGCCAACGAAGTGAACCGCCACGACTTGTACCAGTTGTACGCCGACCTCGTGTGGTGGGACGGCCAAGGCAAGCTGACCAGCCGCGTTGGGCGGCAGGAGATGAAGTACGGCTCGGCCCGTCTGATCATGGCTCCCGAATGGGCGAACCGGCGCCGCGCGCACGACGGCGTGCGGCTGACCTGGGACGGCCCGAACTGGACCAGCGACGCGTTTTGGGTACGGCCGATCTATCGCGATCCGGCTCACTTTTACAGATTTGACTCGACCAACCTGGATCAGGAGTTGTACGGCATCTACAACACCTACAAGGGCCTGGAGCACGACAAGCTGGATCTGTACTGGCTGGCGTACGACTTTGTCAACGACGCCGGCACGCACCGCTACGACACGCTCGGCACGCGGTATCATGGCGGCAGGGGGCCTTGGGTGTACGAGTTCGAGGGCGGCTATCAATTTGGCCGCAACCCGGACGGCACCGATCACTCGGCGGGCTTTTTTACTGGCGGCATCGGTCGCAAGTTCGACCGCGAATGGGAGCCGGAACTGTGGATATTCTACGATTGGGCGTCGGGTGCGGACACCGTCGGCAATGGCTTTCACACTTACGTCCAACGGGCACATTATTACTTGGGCTGGATGGACCTGTTTGGCCGCCGCAACCTGGAGGACGTCAACGCCCGGCTGACCTTAAAGCCAACGGACAAGCTGACGCTGGTGGCCTGGTATCACTACTTCATGCTGGCCAACGGCAACGACGTCGCGTACAACCTGAACATGCGCCCGTTCGCGGGAATGACAGCGGGCCAGGCGGGCAGCCAGGATCTCGGCCACGAGCTTGATCTAGTTGCCACGTGGCAAGTGACTGATCAACTGCAGTTACGAGTCGGTTACTCGCACTTCTGGTCCGGCAGATTCTACGACACTTCGCCAGTGCCGTACTCGGGCAACGCCAACTTTGCCTACAGCCACATGTTGTTCAACTTCTAAAGACGCAAAACGGGGACAGGTCCAGTTATTGTAAACTGGACCTGTCCCCGTTTCTCACTCCCGTTTCTCACTTCGCAGCTGCGGCTGAAACTGGGGATCAACTGGGGACGCAAACGCCCGTTGGGACTCGCGGCGACTCGCAAAAGAAAACCCGCACTGTTCAGAAAGTGCGGGAAAACGCGAGTTTCTCGGAAGTTGTGGGGCTTCTGGAAAATGCCCGAGTAGCGGAGGAGGGACTCGAACCCCCGACACGCGGATTATGATGCCGCAAGTCGATTGGCAATGCCGTAAGTGCCTAAACCCCTTGCAGTTAAGGGCTTTCGGAAATCGACCAAAATGCGAACGGCATGGATTATCTAATTCCTTATCCAGTTTTCGAGGTATGGCCGCGTTTTGTGTGTTACCCCTGGGTAGTTAATAAGTCTCGATTTCGCAATCGCAACCAATCTCAGGCCGTCGCGTAGAGCGTTTGGCATTAGTGCAAGCCAGTCAACCGCTTGGGAATTGTGACGCTCTTGCGTTGTGTGCTGCTGACACAAGCGATTGGCTAGAAACTCAGGCCGTGATTTACTTCTCTGCTGCTGCGAGTGGTATTCGTTCTTGTGTGGACGATGGACTCCAAATTCCAAGGGCAGCGAATCGTGCCCCTGCTTGCTCTCGCAATGATCGGTTGACTTCGCCAGTGCAACCGATTGCACAACGCCAAAAATCGGGCCAAAAGCGTCATTACACCACCTTGAACGGTCGATGATGATACTGTAAAATTGCATCATCGCGAAACCGAAACGGCAAAACCATCGGAGATACAAGCAATGGTCAAAGGAAAAGCAACCATCGTCGCCTACCTGCGAGTTTCTACCGGCAAGCAAGCTGCAAGCGGTCTCGGCTTGGAAGGCCAGCGGGCAGCGATCAAAGAGTACGCTAACCGCAACGGCGTTAGGATCGTTGCTGAGTACGTCGAAGCCGAATCAGGGCGTAAATCCGACCGACCGGAATTCGGCAAGGCCGTCTCGCACGCGAAACGCTCAAAATCTGTTCTTGTGATTGCCAAACTCGACCGGCTTGCCCGCAACGTGTATTTCGTTTCCGGCTTGCTCGAATCCGGCGTTGATTTCATCGCTTGCGATAACGAGTACGCCAACAAGCTGACCATTCATGTTCTGGCAGCGATGGCCGAACACGAAGCCGAACAAATCTCGGCACGTACAAAGGCCGCTCTAGCCGCGTACAAGGCCCGTGGCGGCAAGCTAGGTGCAACACGAAAACAATGCCGCAACCTGACCAACAAGGCTCGCAGAGTCGGTGCTAAGGCGGCAGGTGAGTCGCATCGGAAACGGGCCAACGAAGCGTACTCAGACTTATACGCCGATGTCGCTGAATGGAACGAAAGCGGTATGACGCTGCAAGAGATTGCCGACAAGTTAAACAACGATGGCCACACGACACGAACCGGCAAACCGTGGAATCCAACGCAAGTAATGCGAGTGGCCAAACGAGCCAAACAATTTGCAGCGGCATGATGCCGCTAGATTTTAAGCGAAAACCCCAACGGTCAACTTGGCGGGCGACCGATGGGGTTTTGTGTCCGGCCAGCAATGATGGAGGGCCGAAACTTGCTTACTGCAACGCCAACCTTACCAGATAAATTCGCTACCGTCGAACGCTTCCTGCGTTGGTCCGATGAGTGTCGGTCGCTCGCGTTCACCGGCATCATTCGCGTTTCGACTTCGGAGCAAGCCGACTATCTATCTCGTTCGCTTGAAGCACAAGCCGACGAGATTGCCGAATTCCGATCCAAATTTGACTTGGACTTTGACGGCACGCCTACGGGCTTCAATTCCAAGAATCACCCGTATCGGTTTCAGTTCACCCATACCGCAACCGAAAGCGGTCTGTGCTGGGGGCCGGACGTTACAGTCGCCATTGAACACGCCAGCGAAACGGGGCGAGTGTTGGTTTGCTGCGGGCTTGACCGATTTTCTAAACAGCCGCTTTCGGAAGTTACTGCGAAGTTGACAAAGCATGGCATTCACTTGCTCGTTCTCGACTTGGGCAATCCAGTTGATCCGGCAGACATTCTTACGGGACGCCACTTTTCGACCGGGCGGGAAAAGGGGAAGCCAAACCGGAACTCGTTACGCGGGATTCGGTACAAGCGTAAACACGGACTCGGAACGCCGTGCGGCAGGCCGCCCAAGGCTGGCACGTCGAAGGAAGCACGCGAAACGGTCGAATACGCCTATTTGCTGCATTGCGAAGGAAAGTCACTCAGCGAAATCGCTTATTTGCTCAACCTTAGACAGCGACCGCCCGGCGGGTGGAACAAGATGGCCGTTAAGAGAATGCTCGACCGTCACGCGAAATCGTAACGAAACCACTAAAGAACCATGACGCTGATCGAATTCATGGAAGTGGCCAATTCTTCTCATGCGATTCAACGGCAATCTGTATAGCCTGCTGCTGAGTAATGCCGTACTCGTTACACAATCGTTGCTTTGCGGCTTGTGATTCGGGCGAGTGAACTCCGTGCAAATCTTCGATCAGCACGTATCGACGAAAGAATCGCTTCCGTTCACTTTCCGACAATCCGTAGCGAACGTCTGAAATTGTCGGCGTAGTTGCCGATTCGCGAATCGTGGATTCTGATTTCAACTCCGCATCGAAATCGATAATCTGCCATTCACCTTTGGCAACTTGCTGTACCTTTGCCTCAAAAACCTTGCGGTCTGACTTGCTGCGGTAGTTGGGGTCTCCCATCGCTCCCCGCAAACCGACTGAGAGTTGTTCGGAGTATTCGCCGGTCACGCGGTAGACTTGATTTCCAAGGTGCTCTACATCGAAAAACGACTCGTTGTTCTGGACGATTCGCGGGGGAGCGATCCCGGCTCTAGCTGCTGCGTCCTCTGCAACTTTACGTTGTTCTTGCTTGAGGATTAGCTGCCAAGTCTCTGTACGGGCTTCGCTTGAAGAATCGACTTCTCGCCAGTCGATAGACGCGGTTGCTTCAGAGCGATTGGCTACATCGTTATTCGGAGAAACGGCGGCTACGATGGCAACCAGCAAGATACTGGCGACTCCAAGGCCAACGCCAGACAACGCAATTCCTTTGCCGGTCTCGTGGTTACGCTTGTCCTTTATTCTGCCGTAGGCTTGCAGCCCCAAAACAATGCTGACGATTCCAAGCGGAAAACAAAACAAGCCCGGCAGCCCAAATAGGAGCGACTTAACCGCAAGGCCACTCAGCCGGGGCCGTATCCGCACACGCGATTGTCCGCCCGTTGTTGCCTGGTCTGAAACGGTAGGCAAACCGTTTGCTGCCGTAGCGATTGGCGGCTTTGCTTTTGCTACCGCCAGGACAATTGGCATTTGAAATTGCTGCTGACACGAAGGGCACGACACGACTTGACCGCCCAAACTTCCATCGTTCTGAATCGAAAGTCCGCATCGGGGGCAGGCGGTTTGTTGTGCTTGAGGCGACATATTGGCTCCCGCGTTTCTGGGCCAGCTATCCCCAAAAAAACAGGGAGCACACCGGCATACCTCTTGGGGAGCCCTGCGACAGGCCGTGCAAGCGGTAACGTCCGGCGGCTCCCATACGGGAGCCACACCGAACGTCGGCTTGCACAGAGAAGGTCGCAGTTTCCCCAAGACGACAAATCAGATGTTGGCTAACTATTTCGCTATTTTGTTTGCTCTGTTGGTTTGTTCTCCCAAGTCACACAACGGCAAATTCAACACGCCGTATTCTAAACGACCGATTCGCCGCAGAACATCGACGATTCGGAAAACGATCAACTTTCGAGCAACCTAATTGCAGGTTGCACACATTCCGGCAGTGCTAGGTTTCCCCGAATCCAGAACAGCGTGTCCACTTTCCCGTATTGTTGGGGAGGGACCCGCAGTGCTTGTGTATTTTTTTTCGCTGCGAAAAATGTGAACGTGCTGGCGGGTTGCAATGCCATGCCAGTGCAATCGATTGCACAAGGCCAGCAACGAATTCACTCGTGCGGAAACTCGTTTTCCGTACATCGCCAACCGCAATCCATGATGACATTCTCGAAAGCTGCAAACTTTTCGGCAGCCAGGCGATTCGCTTCGGCAATTGACGTTGCGTAGACGATGCCAACACGCTTACGTTGGCCATCGATCAAAGCTGTATACCACCATTCAAACATGGCGGGTTTGGAACATGGCGAAAGTTGCGTGGTATCCATGCGAGAAAACTCCGTAGTGGAACAAACATCGTCGAAAACGAAACGTCACAGCTTCAGACCGTAAGTACGCCGCAAGTAGTTGGTCGCGGGGGCAAGTGCCTTGTAGTCAGGATTCGTGTAGAACTTTTTGGTTGCTGTTTCACTGTGAGCAAGGAACAGCGATACTTGATCCTTGTATTTCGCTGTGTGCTCTAGCTCGTTGGCGGCTGACTTGCGAAGCACTTTGAAACCGCGATTGTCCGCCTTGCGTTTTCGCAACAGAAGTGAATCCAGCCGATTGTTCTTTCGCTTTGTTTCATCGGGCGTACTGCAACGCTCCGCCAATT
This sequence comes from uncultured Planctomycetaceae bacterium, assembly GCA_937967665.1. Taxonomy (GTDB): domain Bacteria; phylum Planctomycetota; class Planctomycetia; order Pirellulales; family Pirellulaceae; genus CALBSZ01. The sequence continues at coordinate 3,268 of CALBSZ010000161.1, read as the reverse complement.
CAGGATGGTCGCCGAATACCTGTTGCTTGAACCACTGCTTTCGCAATCGGTTGAAGGCCAATCGAATCGAGTCTGTTTCAGTAACGCTGCCATCTTCGTTAATCCGTCGCGTTACTAACTCGTTTCCAGTTTCGGTTTGCAGCATGAGTCCATCGCTGGCGTTTGCGAACTGGAGCAATAGAGAATTCGTCTCTGGCCACAGCTTGAAAACTTGTCGGGTGGCGTGCGTGTGGTGCTTTGTCTTGTGGCGTAGTCGGTCGATGGTGGCGTTATTGGAGTCGTAGTGATTCCAGTGCAACGTCGAAATATCGACCTGAGTAAAGCCGCAGTTCAAGCCCAAGAGCAAGTACAGTCGCATACGGTCGGTCGCCAGTTGCCAAAGCTGCCGAATTTCATCGACTGAAAATGTAGGATTGCCGTTGCCGTTTGTGGCGACGGTCTCAGGATCGATTCGTGGACTCTTTACCTTGTTGAACTTGAGCAAATAGCCGGGCGTTTGGTACACGCCGATTTCCTCACACCACAGCAACCAGTTCTTGAGGCAATCCAGACGCTTCTTGACCGTCGCAAGACTCACACCACCTTGTTCCTTTGGGGCGGAAAGCCAGTACAGTTGCTCGTTGTGGAATTGCTGCAAGCGGGCAGCCGTGATTTCGGAAACGTCGGTCAGTCCATTTGCTTCGGCGAATTCAAGGAAGTACGTCAGCTTGTGGTGCATTTCCTGATAGTGCTTCACCGAAAACTGCGTCGGCACTTTCGCACGTTGGTTCCCCAAGTATGATTCAATTAGGTCTCTAATCGCTGTGTCAGTCGGTTTCGCTTGGACCGACATTGCAGAGGGCGGCGGAGCAAGGTACGCAAACTCAAGCTGCGGTTTCGATCCGTTTGCGTTTGCTGCGGGCTTGAGTAGATCATTCAGCCGTAGAGTTGAAATCGTGTCCGCAGAGTCGAGCAATTCGACCAATTCCCGACGCCACCGTTTTAATGCTTTTTGGTAGCCGGGCGTGCTGGTGTCGATACCATGCGATTCGTCGATTTCCAGCCGGGAATCAATCGCGTTCCATTCCTTCAAGGCCGCTTGATAGAACGGGCAGTCTGTTCGCTTACCGGCGTATTTCGCATGATCCCAAGGGCTTGAGCCATCGTCCTTTGTCTGCCCCTTGCCGACGTAGTAAACCTTGCCGTTGCGGTACTTCTTCCAGCATCGGCCAGCACGAAACGGGGTAAGCTCAAGTTTGGTAGAGCGTGGCATGGATACGGTTCCTTGTGCGGGGCCAGATACGGGCAACACGCGGAATTATATCCAATACAAATTATCCAGTCAAATCCAGTCGGAACAGCAACAGGAACGAAAAAACGCCAGCCGCAAAGCTGACGTTTTTCGCGTAAATCGTTGCTGTTTCTGGGTTTAATAAGGTAGCGGAGGAGGGACTCGAACCCCCGACACGCGGATTATGATTCCGCTGCTCTAACCAGCTGAGCTACTCCGCCGTGTACCGGTGGGCCGGATCGTACTGTTATCGTCTGTACGGCTCGGCGACCCGGGTAATCGATTCTGGAAAACTCAAATCTTACCGGAAAGGAACGGTTTGGAAAACCGGCTAGGCGCCGTTCAAGAAAATATGTTGGCTAGCCGCCGAAGAGCGGACTTTTTCAATGAAAATCCCGTTTACGGTCACGCCTATAATTCAAAGTGGAAGGTCTGGCAGAGGGCACGCCAGGTGCGGCGGGCGAGGGTTTGGCGACCGGCGTGGATCTTGGCCTGGCCGTCGCCGCCGATGATGACGAGGGCCGTTTCGTCGTCGAGCGGCGTGCTGGCCTGATACGTCGTGCTGCTCGGTTTTTCACGGCCCTGGGAGTCTGTGTTTGTGGCCAGGTCGCCGCCGGAGCGGCGGGAAAGGCCGCTCGGACTGTATCGCATCTCGGCTTTCGAAATGTGCTCGATGCTGCTGACATAGCACCGCCCAGGATCCTGCTCCAGCTGGATTTCCACCTGCTGGCCGGCACGCACAAATTCAATTTCCGACTGATCAATTGCCAGAATGGCCTCGAGCTTGTGGGGATCGGCGATTTGGCAGACTTGGACTCGATCGTCCAGCGCCGCGTTGAGGTTACGGTGGTCGAAGACGCTGCCTGACCAGGTGGGGAGCGTATCCAACGCTTCGTCCGGATCGGGACGCGTCGGCGGCGGGATGACGACGCCGGGACGCGGTGCCGTGATCGTCAGCCGCCGCAGATCGTCTTGCCGCTTTTGCAACTGTTCCTTGACGCCGGCCAGCGTCTCTGCGGTGGAATCCACTTGCGTGATCGCACTGTCGTCGCCACTCAACGCCCGATGCCGCAAACTGTTCAGTTGCGATTGCAGTTGCTCGCGTTGACCTTCCAGTTGCGCGATTCGCAACGTCAGGTCGACGTTGTCCAGTTCCAGCAGCGTATCCCCTGTGTCGACGACTTGCCCCGGTCGGACGTTGATCTGTTTCAGCAGCCCGGCGGCTTCCACATAGACGGACGCCGCTTCGCGCGGCTGAAGATGGAGCGTGCAGGAGACGTGGTACGGAAGGGGAACAAACAAGAATAGCAACAGCATAAGACTCGACAGCCCCATGGTTAGCAACAATCGAGGCTTTTTCACTTGATCCATCCTCCCTGGCTGGTGGAAGAACTTGCCGAGTTGCCAGAGCGGATGCACCAGCAACCCGTACAACGACATGGCGGCGATCAGTTGCCCCAGGATCTCAACGCCATACGGTTCAAACACGTGATAGAGAAACCAGAGGATCGAGATGGCCACGACCCACCGATAGATACTCGCGGCCACCGAGTAAACTGCGAAGAATGTTTGGCGGCGCTGGGGCAAAAACGGATCTTCCGGTTCCGGCAAACCCAGGCACCAGCTGCCCAGCTTGCGGCGCAGGATCGTATTGGCCTTCTGTCGCAGGTTGGGAATCTCGCTCAGGTCAGACAGGATGTAGTATCCATCGTAACGCAGTAGCGGATTCGCATTGAACAGGATCGTGCTGACGGAACTCACGAACATAACGTTGAGGCAGAGGTAGTTGAGCATCCCCGGATGCGTGAACCACCACACGAACGTGCAGAGCGACGCTAAGACGATTTCGACGTACATGCCCGCGGCTCCGATCGCCGCCCGCTGCCACTTACTGGGCAACATCCAGCTATCCGAAACGTTGCAGTACAGGCACGGCGTCAGCACCAGGAACATGACGCCCATTTCGTGACACTCGCCGCCAAACCGTTTGCAGGCGAG
>CALBSZ010000160.1 GCA_937967665.1 uncultured Planctomycetaceae bacterium | reverse complement strand
GGACGCAAATCGTCGACAAGATACCGTCCAGCGAACTGGTGGCAGACGCGACGTTGATGGTGTCATTCCCCGCATTGCCGCTGATATTCACCACCGTGCCGGCCTGCGCGGAAATAATCGCGAGCGTATCGCTGTCGTCGTTACCGTTCAGTTCCGTGTGACTGCTGCCAGCTCCGTTCGCATCAACCTGGATGTTATCGTTGCCCGCGTTGCCGTTCAGCTGAACGTACGAACCACTGCCTGTGGTGGTGGTGTCCACATCGTCGGCACTGCCACCACCGTTAATGATGACGTTGCTGGAATCGCCGGTGAGCGTGACGTTGATGTCGTCCGTGTCGCTGCCACCGTTGATGGTGGTGTTCACCGAATCCGTCGTATCCGAGACGTTCACCGTGTTCGCGCCGCTGCCAGTATTGATGTCCAGCGTTTCGACGGTCCCGTAAGTTACCGTGCCCGTACCGCTTCGAGCAAACTGCGTGTCAGATAACGAATAGGTATTCGAGCTGCCATCCCCCTGATCGTTCACATTCAGCATGTCACCGGAATCGAGCGTGTTGGTATCGCCCTTGATGGTTAGTGGCGTGGTGCCGGCGTCGTGACTGTCTCCCTCGACACAAACGTCGCCCAGCAGACCGTCCAGACTGTTGGCAGCGCTGCCAATGTTAATCGTATCGGTGTTGCTGCCAGCGACCACATCCGCGACGCTCCCCGATCCGGAAGCTTGAATGTGGATCGTGTCCGTTCCGTCCTCGGCGTTGTACTGTGTACGACTATTGGTGCCACTGTTCTGCTGCGTGATGATGTCGGCGGAGCCAGCCGAAGTGGCAATCAAGAAGGTCCCCATTCCCGTATTCGCAATATTGATATCGTCCGCCGCAGCACCAGTATTGATCACGACATTGCTACTATCGCCTGTCGTGGTCACATCAATATCATTCGCATCCGTTCCGCCGTTAATCGTTGTGTTCACGGCTGCTGCCGTGCTGGTCACATTGATATCGTGACCACCCGCCGAGCCCGTATTGAGGACAACGCGTTCGACGGTACCATAGGTGACAACGCCCGTCGGTGTGCCGGCCGCCGTTCGCTGGAAGGTGGTTGCGGACAGGTTATACACATTGTTGTCGACGTCATTGAAATCGTTGAAAACCAGGGAATCACCGAAATCGAGCGTGTTGGTCGAGGTTTTGATTGTTTGTGTCACAACCGGCGTGGCATCGTGAGCGTCACCTTCAACACAAACCTCTCCGAGGACGTTATTCAAGCCAGTGGGATTGTGGCCTACACGAATAATGTCGTTGTTGGCTCCGCCCTGCATGTTTGTGACGTTCAGCTGATTCGATGCTCGTACTTCGAGCGTGTCGGCGCCGCCGTCGCCGTTCAGTTCCACGCGCGTTGTAGCGTCAGCGAAAGTCGTCCCGGCGTGTTGAATGATCGTGTCGTCACCGTCTTCACCATTGGCGATGGTGAAACTGCCCGCAGCCAGGGATGCGGCCGCCACGTTCATGACATCATTGCCCGCAGCACCATTCAGGACCACGTTGCCGGTGGGCACATTCAAGGTTACCGTGTCAACCATCGCCCCGCCGTTATAGGTAAAGTTCATACCGCCGGGCAAAGAGGTTGAACTGAGCGTGTTGTTGCCGCTTCCCGCATTGATGGTGTACGTCTCGATTCCCGTGAATGAGACCGACAGCGATCCGCGCGTGAAGCTGGTGTTGTAGAAATTGTTATCGGTGTCGCCCTGATCGTTGATATTAAGCGTGTCACCGACCGCCAACGAATTGTCCACACCCTTGATGGTCAGCGTGCTGACGGGCGCTGCCAGGTTGCCGCCACCGTCAACGCAGATATCACCTAACAAATCGTCCAGCGAATTCGACGTGTTTCCGAGATTAAAGGTGTCGAGGTCGCTGTTCAATCCGCCAAACAGATCTGTGAGGCTGCCAGTAGCCGATGCCTGGACATTGATAATGTCATTGCCATTCGCGCCGCTGCCACCTGATTGCGGCTGGTCTCCATTAAACTGGACTCGACTGTTCGCACCGTTGCCTTGCTGCGTGATCGTATCGGAATCGAAGTTCCCGTTGATTTGTACAAATGCGCCGTCGCCGGTGCCGAGCAGGTCCATCACGTCCGCCCCGGCGTCGCCGTTGACAAACAGGTTGCTGGCAGCCGCCGTCGTAGTAATGTCGATATCGTCCACCCCGGCACTGCCATTGACGGTCGTGTTGATGGCAGCCGTGCTGGTTACGTCGATATCATCATTGCCGCTGCCGGCAGTCACGTTGAGCGTTTCCGTGGTGGCATAGTTGATTACCCCCGTTGCCACGTTGGTGCGTTGCACGGTCGTGCCCGTCACGACATACGTCGACCCCGCCGCTGTGCCGGCATCGGACACATGGAGGATATCGCCCGTATCGAGCGATTTCGTGTCCGACTTGATCATCAGTGCCGTCGAACCTGCATCGTGGTTCTCACCGTTAACGTTCAACGTACCGAGAATACCGTCCAGGTTGCCTGCGTTGGTTGGTGCGTCGGAGGACACGTTGACGACGTCGCTGCCGTCACCACCGGAGACATTGACCGTGATCGTAGCGGGGAACGATTGCACGTTCAGCTCGTCTACGTTGGCGTCGCTGCCCGTGGTGTCGTCGCCGTCAAGGTTGATCGTTGTCAGCGCGGCACCCGATCCGCCGGGTGCGCTACCATCTGCGGATTGTAGCGTGATGGCTTCGCCAGCACCTCCGCCACCACCTCGCAAGGTGAGCGTATCGAAACCGACGAATGTGGTTGCGGACAAAGCACCGTCTCCGGTGATTTGGTTCTCACCGTCTGTGCCCGTGCCGCTGTCGGCCACCGTCAGCGTGGTGGTTGCGGGCGTGCTGGTGGCGTCGACGAGCAACGTTCCGCCCACACCGTCGAAGCGGACGGGGGCGACATCGCTGAACGTCATCGTCATTCCGGTTAACGGGCCGCCTCCAGACGCAACGTTGACGTCGCCGCGGTTGGCGCTGAAGGACCCATTGTCATCGGAGAAGTGGGCCGCATCGCGCGCGACCGGACTGGCGGACAAATCGATCGTCAGAGAATCCGTTCCCGCTCCGCCATCGTAGTAAATCACGGGCGGATTGGGCATGCTGGGCGCGAGTCCGCTGGCCAGGAACGCGGTGCTCAGCGGTTTACGTGGTGTTGGCAAGGTTCCCGCGCCGGCGAATCCACCCCCCTCGTTCGGCAGTGCACCGGTCGAATCGGCGATGATGCTGTAGGAATCATCATCGGTCGAACCGATCAACGTGAACGAATTCACGCGGTCGTCATTGCCCTGGAAAATCACGTTGCCGTTGACGCGAATTTCCAGCAGTGTCTGGCCGCTGACCAGTTCCATTTCCACCGTATCGCCGCTGCCGTCCTGGAATCCGGCTGCCGCCATGTCGAGGATCAAATCGTAATCGCCGGTCGTGTCGACTGTTTCAATGCTGGTGTAGGTGACTTGTTGGTGCGGCGGATCAAACGTCCACGTTCCCGAACCGGGCGTGCCGCCCAAAGTGAGCGTAGGGCTGGTCGTGCCAGAAACGTCCAGATTCAACGTGTCTCCCGGCGGCACACCGGCATCGCCGAAGACAGGCGGATTGCCGTCGATGTCGAACGTTGTCGTCGATTGCGGCGCCAGATTGAACGTGTCATTATCGTCGCCGCCCACCAGGAAGGCGCCGGAATCGGTCGTCACGGTCGCGTCGACGTCGATCGTGCCGCCGGTCGTGTCCGGATCGCCCGCCGAAGGATCGACATTCACGGTCAACGTCGCTCCCGCCGAACTGGCGGTGATCGCTGACGCCGCTTGCAGACCGACCGAATCGCCGCCGGTCAGCACGATGTTGCCCGCACTGGATTGGGTGGTCCCGCTGCTAATCGTCAAACTATCGCCGACCGCAGCCGTGTCGGTGACGGTGATGTCGACGTTGTTAACAGTCGTGACATTGACGGCCAGGTTGAACGGACCACCCGTGGTGACGTCCAGACTGTCCAGCGGTGTTGCGCTGCCGACGTTGCCGTTGAATTGCGTCAATCCCGTGGCCGACGTGGTCAAATTCGAGGACGTCGCGCCGGTTCCTTCGTCAATCGTACTTTGAAAAGTGATATTGGTCGCCGAAACCGAGGGACTGGCGTGAAGGTCAACCGGATCGTTAAGAGTAACGTCGGACGTCGCGCTGGAATATAACGTGCCATTCAGGTCGATATTGCCGCCTGTGATCGACACAGCGCCGTTTATCGTGATGTTGGCGATATCCACCTGTCCGGCGGCATCCGCGTCCATCGTCAGCGAACTGTTGCTGCCAGGATCCGAAATGGTGCCGGTGATTTGCACGCCGCCATCGTTGCCGTCGTTGTTGGAATCGCTATCGAAAGTCACCAGTCCGGATGACTCCAGATCTACAGGACCGACGTAAACCATCGTTCCATCCTCAGACTGGTAACTCGTGCCATTCAGGTCGATATTGGTTGCCGTCACGAAATGTGCCCCGGTCGTGGCAACGTTCGCCAAGTCGGCTTGCATGGCACTGGTAACTTCAAATCGATTTAGTGGACCCGTGCCGCCGGCATTCGACTGCAAATCCACATTTCCACTGCCTGCGATTAGCTCCAAATCGGAGTTGCTGCCGGTGTCGTTCATGACGCCAGTCACCGTGATGTCGTCATTAGTCCCCATACCGCTGGTGATTGCCAACACTCCGGAAGAGTCCAGGTCGACATTACCAGTGAGCAGAATACTGCTATTATTGCTGGTGTATGCCGTGCCGTTGAGGTCGATATTTGTCGCAGTGACGTCCGTGTTGCCGTTGGTCGTAATACCGGCAAGATCCGCCTGACTCGCCGCGGACACAGTTAGACTGCTGATCGCCGTTGCATCCCCTACGTTGCCGTTAAGGGAAACCGTGCCCGTATCCGCATCCAAGGCTAACGTCTGATTGCCGTCAATCGTGGAACTGAAACTGATGTTGCCATCGGTAGCGTCGCTGTTCGCGTCGCTATCGATTGAGATACCCGCGCCGATGAGGTCTACCGGACTGAAGAACGCAATCGCGCCATCGTTACTGCTGTAGCTTGTTCCGTTAAGGTCGATGTTACCGCCGGTGACAGACAGAGCACCGTTCACCGCGATATTGGCAATGTCAACCTGGCCGTCATCTGCGTCGATCGTCAGCGAACTATTGCTGCCAGGATCCGAGACAGTACCCGTGATCTGCACACCGCCATCGACACCATCGTCGTTCGTATCGCTGTCGAACGTCACAAGCCCGGCTGATTCCAGATCAACGGCACCGTTGTAAACCATCGTCCCATCCGCTGACAGATAGCTGGTACCATTCAAGTCGATATTGGTTGCCGTCACGAAATGCGCGCCTGTGGCGGCAACGTTTGCCAGATCGGCTTGAACCGCACTGGTAACTTCAAATCGACTTAACGCATTCGTACCACCAGCGTTCGACTGCAACTCGACATTTCCGGAACCTGCTACCAAATACAATTCGTTGTTGCTTCCGGGGTCTTCGATGGTGCCGGTGAAGGTAATGTCGTCGCCGGCAGCGCCTCCCGACGTTACCGTAATCGCCGCACTTGCCGCGTCGAGATCGACCGCACCGGTAAACGTGATCGCGTCGTCTGTGCTAGAATAGGTATTGCCGTTGAGATCGATATTCGTCCCGGTGACGGAAATCGTCAACTCGACGCTCACGTCAGCCAGGTCCGCCTGTGTGGCACTGGCGACCGTAAACATCTCCAGAGGCGTCGCGCCACCGACGTCCGATTGCAGGTCGACGCTGCCCATACCCGCTGTTAGCAAGAGATCGCGATTGCTGGTCGCCCCATCGTCGTTGACGGTGCCGGCGAAAGTGATATCGCCGATTCCTGCTCCCGTGGTCAGGCTGACGTTCGCTCGCAGTGTCACCGCCGTCGCGATCGAGATATCGTCGGCCGTCGTCGTCACATCACCAGCCAGGTCGACGACACCCGCGCCGTTTTGCGTGAAGGAACCTTCCAGGTTGAAGTCGGCAGCGGCTTGAATGTCAAGCAAGCCGGCATTGGTCAGCGTGACCACATCCAACGCATTACTGCTGCCAACAGCACCACCGAATTCGATTTCCGCGGCCGCATTGGTCGTCGTGATGGATAGATCCCACGGTCCGAGTCCATCTCCTTCAATCGTCGTATCGAAAAAGATACCGGTACCACCAGAATCGGCAAGCGACGTGTTCGCCATCAGTACCACACCGTTGTTGAAAGCGATTCCCGCCCCCTGCGCGGCGATACTGGACGTATTAATCTGAGTTGTCCCGCCGGCATCCGTGGACAGTCCGCCTAGCGGACTAGTGTTACCGACAAGGCCACTGAATCGCAGTACGTCGTTGCCGTTGACCGCCAGGGTCTCATTGCCACCGACGGCGTTGACGGTGGAACCGAACGTAACATCGGCTGTATCTGTGGCAATCGTGGTGCTCTCGTCCAAAGTGACGGCGCCGTTGATGTTTACGACGGTTTCGGCCGGGATATTCGTATTGGTACGTGTTGTAATGGACGTCAATGTCTTGTTGACGTTGACGGCGCTGCTGTAACTGGCTCCGCTGCCACCGTAGACCACCACCGTGCCATTGGTCGCCACACGGTCGATCCCGTCCTGGATGACGTCGAACGCGTTGTAACCGAAGATTAAGCCGGCCGGTTCACTCGTCGCCGGCGTCGTGCCCGGTGAGGTGCCCACCCAACTGTCGTCGACGTAAACCGTGGTCGGCGTAACGGTACTCAACACCACGTTGTTGCCATCATCACCGACGTAACTGATCGTGAACGGAATGCCACTGAGCGTCACCGTCGCGCCTTCGCCGAGTCCGTTGAAGGTGCCGAGCACGGAGTCGCCTGGACCGGTGAGGTCGTTGTCGACGATGGTGAACGTGTCGGAATTGGCCGGGACGAAGCTGGTCAAGCGCGAAGCGGACAGAGTCGCGCCACCGCCGCTATCGGCATCCAAGTCCACCATACCGGTCACATCCAACTGGTCGTAATCGGTTCCCGGGCTCGTACCATTTAGCTCCGCCGTGAAAGTGGAGCCCGTATCCAGGTTCAAATCGCCCGTGCCCAAGTCGGCCGTACTTGTCGCGATGGCGCCGGGACTTACGAATGATCCACTTTCCGCCGTGACAACTCCTGCGACCGTCCCGCTACCCGCAAACGTCGCTAGGTTACTCACGCTAACGTCACTGCTGCCAGTTCCCGATCCAGGCCCCGGATTGTTCACGAACAAGGCTCCGCCCATCACGGTCGTGCCGTGTTCATAGGTGTTGTCGGCAGTAAGTGTCAGGGCGCCAGATCCTTCTTTGGTCAAACTCACAGTTGGTGCCAGCGTGTAACCCAAATTGCCCGTGCTGGCGAACGCCAAAAAGCCCACGGCTTCAGTCGTGTGTGCTGTCTCTCCATCGCCGTCGTTCAGATCTTCGTCCGTAAAGACATTGACACCAACGCCATCGTACCGGAATCGAATACTGGATGGGTCACCGCCGTCAAGCGTTTGCATGTCTCCAACAAAAATTGGCGGACTGGTGTACGTATTGGAAAAACTAACGGAAAACTCGTCGTGCGTCACGAGATCAGGCGTATTGCCTGCTTCGAAAACGATGCCGCCGGTCATACCTGAAGTTGGCTGAATTGCTATGAAACTAACGGTCTCTGACGAAGCGTGCTGCGACATTCCGGCGGCTTCTTCAAGGAATACATCGAATCCAGACGTATTGATGCCCCCTCGATGTCGCGGCTTGACAAACGTGTTGGAGTTTTCCGACATCAACGTCGTGACGGCCACAGGAGTAGCAGAGAATGCGGGTCCACTAAAGGTAATCGTCTGATCTGCGTTTCCAGGCACGCTCACGGTGCCTGCTTTCAAAACATCCCCGGTATCCAGCGTGTATTCGCCGGCTTCAAGCACAATGTAATTCACCGTTTCCTGCATCGGGAATCCAGGCGATCCGCTGGGCGGAGAAATCAGCTCGATATCGAAATTCCCTGTCAGTAGATTTACATTGGAGACTCGGACCTCCACCGTGTCCGGGTCATTATTTAACGGATTGGAGGTTGTGTCGTTCTGTTCGGGCAATGCCACAATGACAGGATTCGTATACGAATTAGAAAAACTGATCGTCTGCGGTGTTCCATCCAGATTCGAGACCTGGCCGATTTCACCAATGGCAACGACATCGGTAGACGAAATCGCACCTGTAATGGTAGTGTTACCACTGCCGTCTACATTGAGACTCGACTGGCCGAGAGCAACGCCGCCGGTAACCGTAAGTAACTCACCAACGGATGAAGAGAGAATTTCAATCTCGCCTGTTTCGGCTACTTCCGCGGAGATATTCCCGCCATAGGTATTCGATCCTGCAACATTTTCCAGCGTACCCGGATTGCTGGACGTGGATGATCCCAGTTGAAGGTCTTCTCCGGCCGGTATCTCAACAAATCCGCTGACATCCGTCCCCGCAATCAGCGTATTGTCCAACTGCAATGTAGCGCCATCGGCGACAACCGTTCCATTGCTCGTCGCTCCGAGTGCCGTGTCTGACGAAGCGACTAACTTCCCGGCCGTCACGGTCGTCGGACCGTCGTAGGTATTGTCTCCCGTCAGCGTGACGTCACCGGCGCCTGCCTTCGCCATCGCGTTGTCGGGAGTCCCACCCATCAACGCCTGAATCTCAGCCAGCGTGAGTGCAGACGGGAAGAATCCGACGTCATCCATCAAACCGTTGAAGTCACCATTATTCGTGCTGCCGGGTCGGCCCAAGCCTAATCCCAAGGGTGATGTATTTGATGGATCAAGCGCACCACTGAAATCACCCGTCTGCCCAGCTAACTGTCCATCAAAGTAAACCTTCAATTCGGTCGCGTCTGCAGTGTCGTAAGTGAGCGCTATGTGATGCCAGTCGCCGTCGCTGATTCCGCCGAGTGCCGACACATCAACGGTCGCCAGGCCGTCCAGGCCAAGTGATGAATCCATGTAGATCTCGATCAGGTCGCCCTCGGTGCCTAACTCAAAGTTGTCATTCGCCGCAGCTGAGGCCTGCGATACCAGGACATTGTTGACAAGGTGACTGCTGTCATTGCCTGTGCCGGTCGTTCCAACCAGTCGGTTGAACCACATGGCCACTGTGAACTCGGAACCTTCAAGTAGATCGACATCACCCAACGTGACGTAGTCATTGTTTCCGTCAAACTGCATCGCGTAGCCGCCCTCGAAAAAAGCGGGGCTTGCGGCATGCACAGCTCCAACTCTCGTGCCGTCACGATCGTTAACCGACCCATCGAAGACAGTACTGTGCGGACCTTCCTCGAACTGATAAAAACCGTCCGGAGCATAGTTGTTAGCTTCAGTAGCGAACGGAACACCAAGGCCGTAACCGCCGACAACGGAATCGATGTGAATGTCACCAGGCCCATCAAAGTTAACATTACCGAGGGCCAAATCTAGACCGCCACTGATAGTCAGCGTTCCCGCATCGGAGCCGATTCCTCCATCCGTCTCCGCTATGATTATCGCTGCACTGATTTCGTTGGTGCCCGAGATATTCACCAGCGCACCTATGCCTGGACTAATCTCGTCACCGTTTCCGCTGTTTCCATCGGTATCGATGGGGCCACCGTCACCGGTAATCGAAATGCTTTCGCCCAAGTTCAATCCAGTACCTTGAATCGCCAAGGTTGCGCCGTCCGCTACAACAGTTCCAGCGGTGATTTCTGCACCCGTGTCGTCGCTGACTGAACCGAGCGAGCTGTTATTGGTAGCAATCACAACGCCATTGTTGACGTTGGTGAACCCGAGGTAGTCATTCGTTCCCCCTAGCGTGAGTTGGCCTGTGCCATTCTTGACGACGCTCACGGCCTGGAACTGAGTTCCGCCCGATACGTAGAGATTCTTGACGTCGGTGGCTGTGGCAGTTGCATGATAGACCGCCATGTCATCGATTTCACCGTCGTAGTACAGGTTGTTGCGTGCGGGGTCCGGGATACCGCCCTCGCTGCCGTCACCTAACACGCCCGTGCGGGCGTTACCGATGCCCAAACCAGCTCCACCATGCGCACCCGTTTTCTCTGCGGCGAGCGTTCCGTCTACATAAATGCGTTTTGTTCCCGCGTTGTCGTAAGTGGCAACCACGTGATGCCACTCGCCATCGTTGAGACCATTAACAGCCGCTCCTACGGCATGAGTCGTCGTATTCATGTCATCAATACCGCTACCGCTGGCGGCGGTGGCGAATTCGATTCCACCGTCGTTCGGTCGGACGGCCAGGTTGTAGAAATCGGATCGATCAAAGTCAATCAACGCCCAATCGTCCGTATTTCCTCCGATAGCGGCATCCGTTTTGAACCAGGTAGAAACGGTGACTTCGGGCAGGAAGTTGGCTGTCGCTGGATAGGTGAAGGCGAGATCGACATGGTGACCGTTGGTTTTGGCATTCCCAGCGTCATCGAAATCCAAACTGGGATCGGTGGTTTCTCCGGTGCGACCACGCAGGGTGAACTCTGGCAACCCAACCGCACCACTTAATGTGCCGTCATGGTTATTGGCTGTTTCGTCGAAAATGGTCGTCCCCGAGCCTTCATTGAACTTCCAGTAGGCTTCCAGCGACCCGATACCGTTGACTGTCGTGTCGTAGTTTGCCGTGGCCGTCACGCCCGTCATATCGAAACTGCTGATGTCGCCGTTCATTACCGTGTCGCCAGGGCCATCAAATGTTAGTGCCGAACCGAGTTCGACATCTGGTTCGATTGTGAAAACACTCGTCGCATCGGCGTTGTAGATCGTCGCATCGCCAGTCATTGTAAGGACAACGGCGCTGTCGATGGTCGAATCGCCACTGTTGTTCGAGAGTGCCCCGATTCCACCTTCGCCAGAACCAACAAAGCTAATCGGCTCGGCATCAGAGTACGTCACGGCGACAAATTCCAGCGTCGCGCCGCTGGCCACCGTGGTGGGACCACTGGTGGCCCCCAAGGCGCCGTTGGCCGAAACCCGCACGATGCCATTATTGACGTCCAAGGGACCAGCAAAACTGTTGGTTGCATTGGCCAGGATCAACGTGCCATTGTCATTCTTGTCAATGTCATCGGCCGCAGCCGCACCGATGATTTGCCCAGTAACATTTACCGTTCCATTGCCGTGAATGTCCAAATCTTCGGTCAGGTTCATGCCACCGGACAAGTTGAGTGTTCCGCCGTTGGCCGTAATACGAGCGCTTCCGCCTGCACCGAACAGAATCTGGCCGGTGACGGCGTTCGTGCCGGCTTGGTTACGCAATGCGCCTTCGTTACTTTCGCCGTTGCCACGAATGGAAACCGTCTCGCCAGCGGGCAACGTGATGCCGCCATCGAATCGTAGCGTGCCGCCATTGTTGACGGTCGTGTTACCCACCGTGTCGCCGAGTGCATCATTGTTTTGGACGATGACGCGACCATTATTGATCGTCGTGGCGCCGCCGTAAGTACTGGCAACGTTCAATGTCAAGTTCGCGTCGCCTTCCTTGATAACATCTCCGCCACCGGTAATTCCCGCCGTTGAAACGACCACGTTTCCGACGGTTTCAATCGTGAGATTGTTACTTGCGTTGTTAATACCGCCCGATAACGCCAGTGTGCCACTATCGGCCTGGATTTCAGCTGGATTGGCCAGCGAGATGGCCCCTGCATAACTACTCGTGCCCGTAGTTCGGAGCGCGCCAGTGCCTCCACCGTTGCCGCCTAACGAAAGCGGCTCCGCGGTCGTGTAGTTGAGTCCAGCAAGCACGAGCTGAG
The DNA here is from genome assembly GCA_937967665.1 of uncultured Planctomycetaceae bacterium. Taxonomy (GTDB): domain Bacteria; phylum Planctomycetota; class Planctomycetia; order Pirellulales; family Pirellulaceae; genus CALBSZ01. The sequence continues at coordinate 414 of CALBSZ010000160.1, read as the reverse complement.
CGCCACTGGAAACAACGGTGTTTCCGCCAACGGCGCCGAGAGCTCCGTCCGCGCCGACGACTACATCCCCGACGCTAACGGTCGTTACACCGGCGTAATCGTTGGTGGCAACGCCGTTGTTCAGGAACAGAGTCTCGCTGCCTTGCTTAGTCAATGCTCCTGCACCAGTGACGCCATTCAATACCAGGTCGCTATTGGTCGTAACCGTGTTTGTGCCTGCATTGATGGTCGTTTGACCGCTAAAGGTGACTTGCTGCGTCGCGGTGCCGCCAATGATCAACTCGCCGCCGTCCATCGTCAGTTCGTCCAATTCGACAGTCGTTAAAGCCGCATCCAACGAGCGCGTTGACGTGCCACTCACACCCGCGAGGTCTGCCGGAGGTGTGGACGCAGGCGTGACTCCACCGTAGTTCA
>CALBSZ010000159.1 GCA_937967665.1 uncultured Planctomycetaceae bacterium | reverse complement strand
CTGCTCTTCTATGGGCGCGATCGCTATAATCCGCATTTCTCGCGGTTCGCTCAGGCCGATCGTGTGCCCTGTGCGCGGTGGACCCGCGCTGTCATTTTGAATCATCGCTACTCTTCGGTACACTCGTAAGAATGCCGCCAACGCATAAATTGCGACATCTACGCCAGATCTTGTTGAGCACTCGCCGGATCGTGATTAGAGTGAAGCTTATACCCTTCCCTCCTGGCATTCGCGAGGTTGACGATGCATCTTTCACGATTCCTGTTCTGTGTTCTTCCCCTTTTGGTTTGTTCCTCAGTTCACGCGGCTGAGATGACGGTGATCGGTACGATTTCGCTGTCCGACTGGTGTCATTGCGACCGGACGGCGAGTTTCACTCCAGCGAGTCCTGGCGAGGTTCGCGCGTATCGCGAGCAGTTGTTGCGCTACGATTCGGACATTCGCCTGGCGCGGGCCGAACTGGCGACCCTGCAGCGGCAGGTGGCCTACTACTCGCAGAATCGGTACACGACCGCGTTTTCGTTCACGCGGGAGTTCCTTGCGTTCGACTTGGTTGCCGCCCAAGAACACCTCCGCCGGCTACAGCGTGACAAGGCTTTTCTGGTTCGCCAGCACAAGCGATCGCGCTGCGAACGCTTGTGTCAGCCGAAAGAGCCGCACGCCCCCAGCAGTTCGCAAGAGCGGATCGGCGAACCGCAACCGCGGGTAGCTGCCGTGGTGCGGTCTCTGTAGCGCGGATCAAGGCTATTCTTTCTCGCACCAGACCAGCAGTGCCGGTAATACCAATACATCGGCCGCGAGCGCCGCGACGAGTGCGACACAGGAGAGCAATCCGAACACGCGGAGCGCGGGAAGCTGGCTGAAGATCGCGGCGCCGAAACCGCCGAGCAGCGTGAGCGTGGTTACGAGCAGCGCGGCGCCTACCTTGGAAACACTTTCCTCGACGGCCGCACGGACAGCCTTGCCTTCCTTGCGCTCCCTGTCGAAGCGGCTGATGAAGTGTATGGTATCGTCAACCGCAATTCCCAGGCAGACGCTGAACACAATCACACTCGATATCTCCAAAGCTCCGTTGCGCGCCACGACCAGCATCGCCGCCGCAGCGGCCAGCGGGAATACATTCGGCAGGACGCTGATGAGTCCTCGACGCACGGAACGGAACACGACTGACATCACTCCAAAGATAATAATGGCCGCCAGGGACAAGCTTTTGCACAGGTCCGTAATGATCAAATGAATGTTGCGCGACGCCAGTACGCATGAACCCGTGAGCGTCACCTGGAACTCGGGATAGCGGTTTGCGATCAGCTGGTTCAGTTCTGCTTCGACTCGGTCGAACACGGGCCGCATCTTTCGCGTGCCCGTGTCAGGTGTTTGGATACTCACCACAGCCTTGTGAATATCGGTCCGGACCAGCGGCACGAGCACGTCGTCGGGGACGCGGTCCAGGTATTGGACGCCGCGTTCCAGGTTCCTGCCTCCGGGCAAGGAGGCGATCACGTTTAAGACAGAGAAGGCGGTGCCCAGTTCAGGCTGCTGATCCAGGACCTGGTGCACGTCGTAAATTGCTTCCAGCACCTCGCGCGATTCCAACTCCTTGCCTTCCGGCCACTGCACGACCACGTAGGAATAGAGACCGCCGCCAAACGATTCTTCGCACTGCTGCAGGGCTTGATACGACGCACTGTCCGCCGGAATGCTTTCGGCGATACGATTGTCCGGTTCCAGCGTGAATGCTGCGGCCAGCAGGCCTGCCGTGAGCAGAATGCCGGCGGTCGTGACGATCCGCGCGTGCCGTGTCACCCGCTGCACGATGCGGTACAGGAACATGTAACTGTGGGACTCCATCACGCGGCTGCGACCGCCGGCCAGATGATTGCCCAGCCTGTGGCTGGCCATTCGCGGTAGAATGGAAACCACCGCGAAAAAGTTGATGACGGCGCCGGCCGCGCAGGCGGCTCCGAAGTGCTGAATGACGTCAATCTTGGCGACCAGCAGTGAACCAAAGCCGACCGCGGTCGTCAGCGAAGTTAACGCGCAGGGCAACCACAAATGGTGCTGGGCTGTCCGCGCGGCCAACAAGGGCGTTTGCCCCTGGTTCAACTGCCGCCGAATGTCGACCATGATGTGTACCGAATCGGTGAAACCGACGACCAGCACCAGCGCCGGCAGGATGGAGTTGAACGTGTTGATCGGTTCGCCGACGATTCCCAGCGCGCCGATGGTCCAGAGCGTGCCTAGCGCGGGGCCGGCGCAAACGATGGCCACCGCCGTGAATCGTCGAAACAGGAGGATTGAAATGATTACGGCGACGACCGATCCGACGGCGGTAAAGACGGCCTGATCGCGGCGTACAACATGGTAGATTTCCACTCGCAGCGGCGGGATGCCGGTGAGCATCGCTTGAATCCGCGAACCCTCGACGGCCTGATCCAGAGCGCGTTGGATGGCTTCAACCAGGGGTCTCATTTTTCCCACCGGGATATCGCGACCCGCGACATCAATGAGCACAATGGTGGTCTGGCCATCCGCGGAGAGCAAATGGCCGCGCACGAGCGGATGCTGCTGTGCCAGCTTGCGCGCTTCCGCGAAAGTTTCCGGACGCGCGTCCTGGTGCGGCACCAAGGGGCGTGGCGCTCGGCCCAGGAACCCACCAGTTGCCAGGCGATTTACCGTTAACAGCGACTGCACGCGCTCCACGCCCTTCACGTTCAGCACGTTTTCCGTCAGTGTTTCGAGAACCCGCGTGGCCTCGGGATGAAACCAGTCGTCGGCGGTCAGGACGATGACGCAGCTGGTATCGTCGGCGCCGAAGTCGTCGAACAGACGTACCAGATTCCAATAATCGGTGTTGTCCGCCCTAAAGAAGTCGGCCAGGTTGTCGTTGAACGTCAGCCGGCTGACGCCCCAGATGGCCACGGCGGACAGTACGACAATGGCCCACGCCACCATGCCTCGAGACCGAAAGAACAGGGATACTAGTTTGTCGGCAGGCACGGAAAAAGATTGTCTCGGTGGAAGGACCGTATTATTGCGGGGTCGTCAGAATCAGTTGTTGAAACACGGTTCCAGGCGCTGCTTGGATGAGACCGCATCTCAGGCGGGAGGCGTCCGCCAGGTTCACTGCGAGCAGGCTTGGTGGGGCCTGCCCGCAGCGACGGTGAACATCGTTGCTGAAGGGCTTGTTCGCCCGCGCGACTATCCTTCATATTCCCGATCGACCACCAGGCCCGGCATCGGGACCGGGTACTTGCCATTGGCGTCGGCGACGACCGGAGCGGGTCCGTCGAAGCTGAGTTCCGCCAGACCGGGCGCGAATTCATGTTCGCAGGTGAGCATGTCGTCGTAGGTAATCAACTGCCCGGTGTGCGCCGCCATGCGTCCCATCGAGGTCACCACGCTGGACTTCACGCCCCGTTCCACTTCGTTGTAACTCTCGTCGTTACGGATGGCCTGGATCAGATCAACCCATTCCATCTGGTAGGGATTGGGTTCGGATTCGGGATAGGCCCACACCTGATCGTCCTTGGTGAAGTTCTGCCCTTTAAAGATGCGGCTGCGGGCGGGGACATGCCCGGCGGTCGAAAAGATCGCCGAGCCCTTGGTACCGTGCACGTAGGTCGCGAAGTCGTTCTTGCAACCGGGAATCGTGCGGCCATTCACCAACATTTTGGTGCCGTCGCCGAAGGTGTATTCGATCGAATAGGTGTCGAAGTTCTGATCGACGTTGTCGCCGCGATAGTGCCGGCCTCCCGACGCGATGGCCTGGACGGGCCAGTCGCCTTTGGCCCAGCATCCTTCGTCGATATTGTGAATCAGAAAATCGCTCACCGCGCCGCCACTGGCCCACAGGAAGGCGTGGAAGCGGCGAATCTGCCATTCCAGTTGGTTCCTCCCCGCCGGCGCTCGACCCGTCGCCGCCGAACCGGTGGGGCCGGCCATCCGGTAAGCGCGGAGCGTCAAGACGTCCCCCAGTTCGCCGTTTTGAATCTTGTCCGCCAGGGCACCGCGGGCCCGGCAGTGACGGCACATCAGGCCCACACCGACCTTCAAGTTCTTGGCCTGCGATTGCTTGGCAAGTTCCAGCATCCGCAAGCTGGTTGGTCCGTCGACGGTGACCGGTTTCTCCATGAAGACGTTGACCCCTTTTTCGATCGCGTAGGTAAAGTGCAGCCAGCGAAACGCGGGCGGCGTGGCGAAGATCACCACATCTCCGGGTTTGAGGCAGTCAATGGCCTGCCGGTAGGCATCGAAGCCGACGAAACGGCGCTCCTCGGGAACATCCACCACTTTGTCTCCAAAGCTGGTCGACAGGCTCTTGTGGCTGACCTTCAACCGGTCCTCGAAGGCATCCGCCATGGCAACCAGCTTGATCGGACCGTTTTTGACGGACAGTGCGTTGGCCGCAGCACCTGTGCCGCGACCGCCGCAACCGACCAGGGCGACCTGGATGGTATCGTCCCCTGCCGCGTGAACGTGCCCCGTCGATCCAGCCACCAGCGCCGAGGCGGCGGCCAGCGTTCCCGTGGTCTTCAGAAAATCGCGGCGCGTGGAGTCTTGTTTGTCAGTCATGATCATTCCTCTTCCTTATTTCAATGTCTATCTTCGAAACAGCGAAGCTCATTCGTCAATCTGCAACGGTTCGGATTTGTCCCACTTGACTGCCTTCTCTTCGTCCGAAGGTTCAAGCAGCGGGCGAACAATTCGAAAGCCAACCCCCAAGGCGTCGGTGTGGTACCAGATGCTCTTCGGTTGCTGTGGATCCTGTTCTTTCCAATCGGGGTGCGAGCCGACACGGGCGGCGCTCCGCAGCCGGTCGGGATCGTCGTCCCACGAGCCGCCACGGACCACGCGCGGATATAGAGTCGTGGGAATTTTCAGCGGATCTTTTGCGGCCAGGTCGCGGTAACCAGTCTTCGCGTACTGGTCCAGGACCCATTCGGCCACGTTCCCATGCATGTCGTGAAGTCCCCAGGGATTCGGTTTCTTTTGCCCCACTTTCTGGTACTTCTCGTTGCTGTTGTCAAAATACCACGCGTAGTCGTCCAGTTGGTCCGGGTCGTCTCCGAACGAGTACGCAGTCGTGGTACCGGCCCGGCAGGCGTATTCCCATTCGGCTTCAGTGGGCAAACGGTAGTAGCGGCCCGTCTTGGCACTCAGCCATTTGCAGAATGTGCGGCAGGCGTGCTGCGTCATGCAGATCGCGGGATAACTGCGTTTGCCCATGCCGAACGACATGTCCGTGTACGGCTTCGTCGGTTGCGACAACTGGTACTTCGCCGCCAGCTGATCTCGTTCGTTCTCTGGAATGCCGAGTACCTGGCGCCGGAGGATGTCGGTGTCGGACATCCAGACCTCGTACGCATCCCAGGTCACCTCGAACTTGCTCATCCAAAACGGCGAAATCGTCACTTCGTGCTGCGGTCCTTCGTCCCCGCTCCGCTCCGCTTCCGTGGCGGGGCTGCCCATCACGAACGTGCCGCCGGGGATGGGCAGCATGTCGACCGTCGTCCGCGTGTGTTCGATCAATTCCGCGTAGGGTTTCATTTCGGCTTCCACGCTGGCAGCCGCATCCGGAATCATCAGCACCGACGGGTGTTCAGCCCGAACGGCGGTGGTCCACCCTGGAAGGATCATGAGTATACAAGCAAGTCGAGTCATTCAGGTCTCCGTAAAAACCGTCCGTGTATTGTAGTCCCGGCGGAACGCCAATCAAACCAATACTACCGTGGCGCGGGAATCACTGCGGAGGATCGTTTCGCGTTCCGTACCCGCAGTGCCTCCCCGGAAGTTACTTCTCAATTCGATATAAATGCGTGATGGTTCTCAGGATCAAGGCCTTCCCGGAAACGGCCGGCGAGGCCATGAAGCCGTCGGGCAATTCGTTTTCGGCGAGTTTCTGGAATTCGCGTCCGGGAGCAATAACGGTCGTTTTCCCTTCATGGCTGAAGAAGTAGATCTTACCGTCCGCAAACAGCGGCGAAGCGCTGTACTTCCCTCCCAGGCGTTCAGTCCAGACTTCTTCGCCGGTCGCCGCGTCCAGGCACAGCGCGACACCGTTGTCGTGCACCATGTAGATCAACCCGTCAATCAGCAACTCGGACGGTTTCGAGGGGATACTCTTGGTGGCCCGCCAAACGATGTTGGTATCGGTGATGTCGCCTTTTCCACGAGGGTCGACTGCCAGCAACTCGGCTTTCGAAAAACCGGTATTCAGGTAGACCCGTTTGCCGTCGTAAATGGGACGCGCGGTCGCCGAGTGCTGGTCATAGCGAACTTTCCAGATTTCATCTCCAGTTCTCGGGTCGTAGGCAAGTGTTGCCTTCGCGGCGGGACTGACCAACTGCAATGCGTTGTCCACTTCGATCAGCAATGGAGTGCAATACGCCTTCTTGAAATCGCCGTTGTCGGTTTGGAAGTCAATGTTGCGGTCCTTCTTCCAAACCGTTTCCCCGGTTTCCTTGTTCAGCGCGACGATGTACTGATAGTCGTAGCCATCGAAATGGACGATCAGCAGGTCTTCGAAAAGGATCGGCGACGACCCAGGGCCTCGCCAATGGTCGCAGGGCAAGTCGCGCCGCGTCCAGATGGTCTTGCCGCTGCCCGTATCCACGCAGGCGGTTCCGTAGCTGCCGAAGTGCAAGTACACGCGGCCTGCTTCGATGGCGGGTGTGCATGAAGCATAGCTGTTCATGGAATGGCAAAAACGAGGCTCGGCGTTGTGAAATAGTTTTAAGTCATAGACGATCTTGCCGGTATCGAGCGCGACGCAGATGCCGCTCATCTCCTTGCCGTCTTCGGTGGCCGTGCACATCCAGATCTGATTTCCCCAGATCACGGGCGAGGACCATCCGCGCCCGTGAATCGGTGTCTTCCACTGGACGTTCTCCGTTTCGCTCCAGGTGGTGGGCAGGTCCGTCGCATCGCTCTGGTTGTTGGCGCGTGGTCCCTGGAACTCCGGCCAGTTCGTGTCCGCTCGTAGGGAAAGGGGCAGCGCGCAGGCAGCCGCGGCAAGGATCAAGGTCTTCATGATAAACTCGCAAGTAAGGGAAGGGCCTGGGAGGCAGGTTTCGCAGGGACGGTGTTTCGCTGGGCACGCACGCGCTCGGCGCGAACCCGGCGTTCGCTAACGGTTGTTCTGCTCCGTCGCGACCTCCGGGGAGGATACCGGAACAACCGGCTCCATTATAGGCAATGGCGCGGGCTTTGGCGATTCACGGCGCGTACGTTTCATGACGACCAGTCCGAGCACCGTCAGGCCGACCCCGATGAACATGGCGTGGGAGGGAGTTTCCTTGAAGAAAACCACTCCGGCTAAGGCGGCCATCGCCGCCTGGGAGGCGTTCAGGGAGTTGACGTAGGTCACCGTCGTCAGCTGCAACGCTTTCACTAGAGCCAGGAAGGCAACGGCATTCCAAATCCCCGCCCAGCCCATGTACCACCATTGCTGGGACGTGGTGGCCGCCATGCCGCTCCAGCCAATCGTATAGTAACTGAGCGTACCGACGGCCAGGATTCCGGCCAAGCCGACCGTCACCAAAGTCGTCGAAAGCGGTGCCGTATCGGACACCCCGTGTCGAATCACGGCCCCCAGCACGGCGTACGAAAAGCCCGCGAAACAAGCCGCCGCCACTCCACGGATTAACTCCCACGCCGAAGCGGCATCCGTGGCCGCGGTTCCTGGTGCTTGCATCGACTGGTGCGCCTCGTCGGCGCCCGACGACAGCACGCAAATCGCGACGATCAGGATCCCCATCGCCACGGCGAGCCGTGTCGTAATCACTTCTTTCAGGAAAAACTTGCCCAGCAGAGCGCTGGTCAGGATCAGCGTTCCCAACACCAGCGGCACGCAGAGCGAGATGCCCACGGTTCCCAAGGCCGTTTGAAACATGACGTTGCCGAATAACTGCGCGAATACGCCGGCGCTGAATAGCGCTAACAGAACTCGCGGCGGTGGCAGGATGTGCTGGCTACGCGCCATCCGAACGAACATCCAAGGGGCAATCAAGACCACGTTGGGAATGGCCTTGATGGCCGATACCCAGGCGGGATCGACCTCTGACACAGAGCGCAGGCAGATGTTCGAGGCGGTATAGCTTACCGCCGAAAACAGTCCGCAAAGCGTCCCGAAAATCACCGAGTCTTTCAGGGATGCCAACGAGTGTCGTCGCCCGGTGGGCGGCTGGGAGTGAGGTGGGTGGCTGAGGTTCACTTGATTATTGTAGTTACGTGACGGGTGACTTGAACAGAAGGAGCATCCTGGGCTTTTCCAGACTGCCGGTCGAGGCGCAAGTTTTTTTCCAGATATAATGAGTTCGCTTGCGTGATGTCGTCGCGCAGGGTCTCGAAACCGGATCGAAACAACATGAACCCAGGCATGCGACAGAATTCGAGCATCCGAGAATGGTACCAATCGGGCAGCCCCTCGATTCTGGTTCAGGGCCAATGCTTGCGCGAAGCCGTTTTTCCTGGGGCGTTCAATCCCGTGCATGCGGGACATCTGCGAATGGCGGAGATTGCCGAGGAAAAGCTGGGAGTGGCACCCAGTTTCGAGATCTCGGTGGAGAATGTCGACAAGCCCCCCCTGTCGCCTGAACAACTGGAACAGCGTTTGGCCCTGTTCCCGGAAGGTTCGGGAGTTTGGCTCACCCGGGCCCCGACGTTTGTGGAAAAAGCGAGGCTCTTTCCCGAGGTTACCTTTGTGGTCGGCGCGGATACGTTGGTTCGCATCGGCAGCCCACGGTATTATCAGGGTCGGGTTTCGCTTCGCGATACCGCATTGCGCGGGCTGACGGAATCGGGCTGTCGATTCCTCGTGTTCGGTCGCTGGAATTCAGGGCAATTCCAGACACTCGAACACCTGCGCCTGCCTGCTTCGCTGCGTCGAATTTGCCGCGGGATTTCCGAATCAGAATTTCGCGAAGACATTTCGTCCACGCAGCTGCGGCAGTGACAGCGAGAAACCAGGGGCCGCATTGTTCCCTGGGCGGGCAGTCTTTATACTTTTCCCGGCAAGCCGCGAAGGCCATTGCCAGGTACCGAATTCGCTGACATTCCTGAACCAATTCATCATGCCCAGCCCCACCGATATCGTTTCGACTGCAAATGCCGAACGCCCGTTCTTTCTGGGAGTGGATGTCGGCGGGACGAACATTAAGGTCGGTGTCCTTGACAATCAGGGACATACGGTTGGGCGGATGCAGATCCCGACGGACGAAGAACGGGGTGTTGCCGACGCGATGCGGCGGAGTAAAACCGCGGCGGACGAACTGCTCAACAGCATCCAGGTCGACTGGGATGAAGTCGCCGCGGTGGGACTCGGTACCCCCGGGTCGATGGACATTTCCAAGGGCCTGATCCTGCAGCCGCCGAACATGCCGACCTGGCGAAACTATCCGATCGTGAAGGAATTGAGCGAAGCTTGTGGCAAACCGGTTTCCTACGCCAACGACGCCAATGCGGCCGCTTACGGCGAATACTGGATCGGCGGAGCGCGTGATTTCAACAGCATGATCATGCTGACTCTGGGGACGGGCGTCGGCGGCGGGATTATCTACGAGGGAGTATCGATCGACGGCGCCAACAGTTTTGGTTCCGAATGCGGACACATGTATATCGACAGCAGCCCGGACGCCCGGCTGTGTGTCTGGGGAGGCGGCAAGGGACAGCTGGAGGCCTATGCCAGCGCCAGCGCCGTCGTCGCCCGTGCTCAGGAAGCGCTTGACGCCGGACGCCGCAGTTCGCTAAACGATCGCGTCGATCGAGCCGCGTTGACGTCGTTGATGATCTACGAGGAAGCCGAGGCCGGCGATGAACTGAGCATGGAGATCATCCTCGAAACGGCGCGGTATCTGGCGATCGGGGTCACGACGCTCGTGCACATTATTGACCCCGGGGTTGTGATTCTTGGTGGCGCCATGGACTTTGGCGGGAACGCCTCACAGACCGGACGCCTATTCATCGCGCAAGTGCGCCGCGAGTTCAAGCGGCTGGCTTACCACTCGGTCGCCGACACCACCACGATCGACTACGCCATCCTGGGAGGTCACGCCGGCTACATCGGCG
>CALBSZ010000158.1 GCA_937967665.1 uncultured Planctomycetaceae bacterium | reverse complement strand
TTGCCCTGGACCAGCAACTAGTGGCGTTGGGAGCTGGCGAAGAGGCGCCCAGCCGCACATACCTGTGCCGGCTGCGACGTGGCGACATGGTGAATCTGGAACGTTCGCTGCGCGTCGGCGACCGTCTGGGAGGACACTTTGTCAGCGGCCACATTGACGCAGTCGGACAGCTGGACGAACGTCATGATGACGAAAGCTGGTCGAAACTCTGGTTTCGCGTGCCCAGCGCGCTAACGCGTCAGATGGTCAGCAAGGGATCTGTCGCCGTCGATGGCGTGAGCCTGACGCTGGTCGATGTCACAGCGGATCGCTTCAGCGTGGCCTTGATTCCGCACACCTTGAATGTCACAACCCTGGGCAAGCTGAAAGTGGGCGATCCCGTCAATATCGAAACCGACCTGCTGGCCAAATACGCTCAGAAGGCTTTACTGGACCGGGATCCCCAAGCTGCGGGTCCGCCATGGTCCGAACTCCCGTCCTCGACTCCCCCGTCTCCTGATGCCTCCCCCCGAAAACCCCAATGAATAACGATCGCCAGACTCGCTCCTTCCTCATGCGTCGCTTCAAAGAGACGGGGATCTTCCCGGAGACGCGGCACGGCCAGAACTTCTTGATCGACCTTAACCTGGTCGAACTTCTGGTGCGGACGGCCGCGATTGGGCCCGACGATGTCGTGCTGGAAATCGGGACGGGAACGGGATCGCTGACGGCCATGATGGCTCCCCAGGCCTCCGCCGTGATCACGGTGGAAATTGACGGCAAGCTGTTTCAACTGGCCAGTGAAGAACTGATCGACTTCAACAACGTTACCATGCTGAAACAGGACGCGCTGAAGAACAAGAACCACTTTCACCCCAAGGTACTGGCAACGATCGACGAAAAGTTGCGCGAAGTACCGGGCCGACGGCTGAAACTGGCAGCCAATCTGCCGTACAACGTGGCGACTCCCATCCTATCCAACCTGCTCACCATCGAACACATTCCCGGCAGCATGACGGCAACCATCCAACGGGAATTGGCGGAACGCATGATCGCCAAACCCAACACCAAGGACTATAGTTCGCTGAGCATCTGGATGCAGAGTTTATGTGACATCGAAATCGTGCGCATCATGCCTCCAGACGTGTTCTGGCCCCGACCCAAAGTTCACTCGGCAATCGTTCACATTGTACCGAACGCGGAGAAACGCGCACGGATTCCCGACCTGGCATTCTTCAAGGAGTTCGTGCGGTCGATGTTTTTTCATCGGCGCAAGTTCCTCCGCAGCGTGATCCTGAGCGCCTACAAAGGGCGACTCGACAAACCGACCGTCGATGCCGTCATGGGCGAAATGAACTTGGGGCCCGACGCACGTGCCGAACAACTTAACCTGGAACGCATGCTCGCCCTCTGCGAAAACCTGCGTGCCCGACTGGAATAGCGCGGCGCCAGGAATAAAGTCGACGGGACAAGCATGCTACTTTACTTGCAGAGCAGGAATCGGAAACATGAAATTCATTGAATTGACCGGTAAGTCGCTAGGACAAATCATCAGCGCCAAGGAACTTCACTCCAGCAACCTGGAAGACGCCGGCGTGTACGACGATACGATCGTTCGCATTAACGAACATGGCGATATCGAAGTTCGCCGACACGATCGCTGGGACGTCGTGGGGGGGCTGCTGGGTGACTATCAAGACCGCGTGAAGCAAACGACCGGCCTCGATTGGGCGTGATCCATGAGCCTCGACCGGCCGTTCTTCAGGATGTCCGCACGCGCAATCGCTTGGCAGGCCAATTCCTCCCGTACGGTGAATTAAGTTGCCGCCTGCAGAGAGACGGGTACGATAAAAAAAACACCCCGTGCGGGTAAACCCGCACGGGGACGCCAACTAGTTGGGGCAGTAACTAGCCGGCGCTTGATTGAAGCAACGGATGGCTTGAAAGAATACTGTAGCACGCCTTACCACTCTGACTAGCTGGATGATTGAAAAATAAGCCAATCCGAACGATTCCTGTCACCAAGTCGTGCCTTCCCGCAAACGGCGTTCAACAAGTTCCTTGCGACTACACGCTGTAGTACTCGTCATTTGGCCGCTGGAAACGGACGACTTGGCAGCGAGTGCAACTTGCACGCACCTCCAGGGTCCCCGGTGTTGTATGGAACCGACAGTAGTGCCTCATGGATTTGGGGCTCGGGATTTGAGGCTCCCGGGCAAACACGTCGTTGTGCGTCCGGCTAGAGGCCAGCAAGCGGTCGGTCAGGGAGCGCACTGTGTCCGCATGAGCGGGAAGGCCGTAGAGATTGACCAGTTCGTTCGAGTCGGCCTGAATATCGACAAGCCACGGTTCGTCGTTGCTGGAGTAGACCAGTTTGTACTGTTTCGTCACGGCGCACAGCCAGACCGTCTTTCCAGCAGTACTGCGCAAGAAGGTGACATCTTGCCGCCGTAACAACCGAGTGTACCGAAATGATGTTCGTCCGTTTGAATAATGAGCAAGTTCAGCGGGCGTTCCGCGCCCCGAGCGACCAGTCGCAGATTGCCCGTCGTCAACGCAGCAAGAAACAGAGTTGCCGGAACCCCCAATCGCCGAAGTTCCACCGTGACGGCGTTGCGCGGCGGATACTCGGTTGAAGGAATTTGCGGATCGGACATGGGGCACCTCGTGACGCGTAGCTCAGGGTGTCAGTTGAAATTCGAAGGGAGGATTGTCGCCTTCCACAACAGTCGCGGTGAGCAGGCTGGTCTTGGAACTGTGGTACCGGGCGGGAATGGCAATCCGTTGCGGCGCATCCTCCCTTTCACCGACCAGCGGTGCTTCGCCGCTGCCGATCGCCCCGGGTTGCACCGCCACCCCGTACTGGCCGATCGGCAAACCAACTCCGCTCGCCGTGTCGAAGGCGAACGACCCGTCGGCGGCCAGGTTGGCGCTTGCCGCATACCCTGTCTGCAGGTTTTCGAAAACCACCATGGCGCCGTCGAGTGGTTGTCCATCAAGCGCTACGTGTCCGGAGACAGTTCCCATCGGCGTCTGGCTGCCGCAACCGCCAAATAGGAAAGCGAGCATCAGCGCTGTGAAAAGTTGTTTCATCGACTACCTTCTCCCAATTGCATTTCTCGTCATTCGTGATTTGATGATACCCAGGCATGCATCGCGAGCGCGCTTCACTGTAGTCCGACGTGCCAGCGAGGCAAGGCCTCTACAAGACCTCGCATGCGTTTTTTCTCGCATGCGTTTCTTGAAGTGGCGTACTCTCGTAGGACGGGTCTCCAGACCCGTCAATCTCAACGATTTTTCGGTCGGGCCTGATCCGAGCTACAAAATCGCACTAAAAATCTCCCAGCACGTGTCCGTCATCGCGATTCGCCATATCAAACAACACCTGCAGGCTCAACGACTCGAACAACAAACGGACGCTGCCATCGGCCAAGACCACATGAGCGCCACCGGGATGCGGCGACTGGATGGGACGATTGCAGGCATAGTACTGGTCGCCAACTCCGGGGGAACTCCAGTCCTTGTGATTGATCGGGTAACGGACAGTGGTCGTGTTGAACCAGCGGTCGTCTGGATGCGCCTCGGGAGTGGCTCCCATCGTGAAGGAGTGGTTGAAATCGCTGCGGCAATTGATGCGTTGCTTCCCCGGACCGCGACAATAATCCGATTGCTCGCCAATCATTATCGTGTTGGACGAACCGTCGGTGATGTCGTGCGGCGCCAGGAACTGATTGCCGATCAGCACACCTCCGCGTGACCGAATACCTCGATGGCGATGCGGATCTGACTGTCCCGACTTGTCTTCGGCACTATCATGATCGATCGCCCCGGTAATGGCCGTGTACATGGGGGAGAGCGCGCCGGAGTCGCCGGGAACGACCGTACCTCGCAATCCCCACAGTTCCAACGGTGAGGACGGGCAGATCATGTAGCTGATTTCGTGGCCGGCCAGCAGGCGGCCGTTGTAGATGTTGTATGTCGGAGAGGATTGATAAATCAGTCCCGTATGGGGCAAACCGGATCCCGCGGCCAAGGCTTGGGCACCCGTATGATCCAGCTGGCTCCACAGGTTTTCTTGTTCGCAGTAGGGCAGGATGGCCACGTGCCAGGAAAAGCCCCAGGTCCAACTATTGTCACTGGCGTGCGAACGCGATCCCGACGGGAACGTGCGCCGAGCCGACTCGTAGTCCAGCAAGGCCAGCCCCATCTGTTTGAGATTATTCGAGCAGTGCAGGCGCCGCGATGCTTCACGGGCCGACTGCACGGCCGGCAACAACAGGGCCACCAGGATCCCGATGATGGCCATCACTACCAGCAGTTCAACCAGAGTAAAACCGCACTTCTCGCGTTGACGCCGAGGAAGTCGAAGATTCGAGTAATCGATGTTTGTCCCCATCGCTCCAGCATAGCAAGCCGGGAGCGGGCTGTCACGATCGTCAGTGGCACGGCGACGGGGACTCACCAAAACCTTGGGTTTCGTCACGTCCTTGGGTTTCGTCAAGTCCTTGGGTTTCGTCACTGCGCAGCAAGTGTTTCCGATTCCTCTTCCCTGTCACTCTCGACGTCCCGACAGCGATAGCCAACGCCGCGCACGGTTTCGATCACGTCGCCCTGGTGGCCAAGTTTCCGGCGGACCGCGCGAATGTGCACGTCAATCGTTCTCAACGTAACTCCCTTGTCTTCGCCGAGTGCGGCGTCGATGAGTTCCATGCGATTGAAGACGCGCCCGGGTTGACGAATGAGGGTCTCCAGCAACCGGAACTCCGACCTGGTCAATTCGACATTGCGCCCCGAAGCAGTTACGCGGTGCCGGCGGCGATCGACCTCGATACCGTGACAGGCAGCGACATTTCCGTCCCCCACGTCCGGCTGCCGACGGCGGAGCAAGGCTTTGATCCGTTCGAGCAGTACTTTGACACTGAACGGCTTGGCCACGACATCGTCCGCGCCGAGCGACAGACCGACCAATTCCTCCAATTCGGCCGCCTTCGCGGTCAGGAGCAGGATCAAGACGTCCTTGGTCAACGCATCCGCCCGCAAACGCCGACAGACGTCCATGCCGTCAATGACCGGCGTCGTGACGTTTGAAATCACGAGGTCCGGTGTCGTCAATTTGACTCGTGACAGACCCTCAAGGCCGTCGTGAGCCAAAGTCACTTCGTATCCCGCCTTGCGGATATTCTCGGACATCGTTTGCGCCAAAGAACGATCGTCCTCAATGATCAGAATGCGCGCGCTACCCATTTTCAACGTTGTCAAGCTTCGAATTGCACTCAATGTGTTGATGGCGGACGATGTCTCCAGCCACAAGATAAATCACGTCTTCCGCGATGTTCGTGGCGTGATCGGCAATGCGTTCGATGTGACGCGATGCGGAAAAACAGTGGAGCGCCGGAATGACCATATCCGAATCGCTCTGCATGAGCAGTTGCAGGTCGTTGATAACCTCGACATTCAGTTCGTCGATGGTCTCGTCCATGCTCATGATCCGTTTGGCGGCGGAGGTATCCAGATTGACAAACGCGTCCAGGCTGCCGCGTACCATCTGGGTGGCCAACGACACCATCCGCGACATTTTTTGCGGGACGGGGAAGCCAATGAATTCGTCGAGCGACAACGACCTTTCCGCCACATTGACGGCCAGGTCGGCAATTCGTTCGAGATCGTTATTGATCTTGATCGCCGCGGCGATGCGGCGGAGGTCAATCGCCACGGGCTGATGCAAAGCCAGGACTTTCAAGCACTCTTCCTCGATCCGCACCTCGCGCTGATCCACCGTGGCGTCCGATTCGATCACGCTATTCGCCAGGTCGTAGCGTCTTTCGATCAAAGCCAGCGCCGCGTGGTCGATCATCTCTTCCACCACGGCGGACAGCGTCAACAGTTCGTTGTAGACCGACTCCAAATCGCGCTGTAAATGTTTCGTCATCGTTATCCAAACTTTCCAGTAACGTAGTCCTCGGTCTCTTGTTTCTGAGGCCGAGTGAAGATATCCGTAGTGGCGCCCACTTCCACGACGCGGCCCTGATAAAAGAACGCCGTGCGATCGGATACTCGTGACGCCTGCTGCATGTTGTGCGTCACAATGACGATCGTGAACTGCTCCTTGAGCTCAAAAATCAAGTCTTCCACCCGTGCCGTCGAGGCGGGGTCCAAGGCCGAACAGGGTTCGTCCATGAGCAACACTTCGGGGACGGTGGAAATGGCGCGGGCGATACACAATCGCTGCTGCTGGCCGCCGCTCAGACTCAACGCGGGCTGGTGCAAACGGTCTTTCACTTCCTCCCAAACCGCCGCCTTGCGGAGCGACCATTCGACCAGCGCGTCCAAATCGCTACGTGAAATCTTCAGGTGCAGGCGGGGACCAAACGAGACGTTGTCGTAAATGGACTTGGGGAACGGGGTCGGCTGCTGAAAAACCATCCCCACGCGGCGCCGCAGGTCGACCACATCGGTCGACTTCGCTAGCACATCCAGGTCGATCAGTTGCAGTGTCCCTTCGGCACGCGCGTCCGGGACCGTGTCGTTCATCCGGTTGGTCCACCGCAACAGCGTACTCTTCCCGCAACCGCTCGGACCAATCAGCGCCATCACCTGCCGCTCGGGAACGATCATGTTGATGTCGTGCAAGGCTTGAAAGGTGCCGTACCAGGTATTCAAGTTCTCGATGCGAATCGAGGTCGGTTGTTCGTTGGCCGTATCTTCCGTGGATGGCGACGAATCCGGCGTTAGCGGAGCTACGACAGGCCGCGGAACACTCGCTGACCTGGCTGCCGCCGGCTCCTTCTCTTGTTCGTTCGCGGGTATGATGTCGGACATGGCGTTTCCGTTTGTTGAGGCTGTCATCAAGTCGATGCCGTTAGATGCGAGATTTCTGTAGACGCTGCCGAATGAAGACCGCCACCGCGTTGAAGGTCAACAGAATGACCAGCAGGACAATAATTCCTGTCGCGGCCAAGCCATGAAAGTCTTTCTGGGGGCGCTGCGCCCAGTTGTAAATCTGCAAGGGCATGACGGAATAGTCGTCCATCAGGTGCCCCGGAGCCGACGCGATGTAAACGATGCCGGCGATAATCAAGATCGGCGCCGCTTCCCCGATCGCCCGGCTCGTTGCCAGAATCGAACCCGTCATGATCCCCGGGATCGACGCGGGCAGCGTCACATTCCAGACGACCTGCCAGCGTGTCGCACCGAGCCCTAGGGCCGCTTCGCGGAGCGAGTCGGGGACGGCTCGCAGCGATTCCTGCGAGGACACAATGACAATGGGCAAGACCACCAGCATCAGCGTCAGGGCCCCGGCCAGCACACCGCGCCCAAACGGCAGTTGCAGGTAATACCAGGCCTTACGGCTGATCCGCCCCGCCTCGGCATCCGTCCGCAGCGTGACTGCCCGCAAGTTGCTATCAGACGGCAAGGGACTTTCCGGACCGATGACATTTACCCTGAATCGCTTCTCGCCCACCAGGGCGGTGAGCCCTTCTGTGGCGACGGTTACCGGCGCATGGCGACTATTCACGGGCACCAACAGAACGCGGCCGCCCTCGCTGACAAACTGATCGTAGTAACGAACTCCCATTTCGTAGAAGGGGTCGGAGGTCGAACCCAGCAAGCCGAACATCCCGACGAAAGCCGTCAGGCCAATGATCCCGTAGACCACCGAGGGAACTCCCGCCAGGTTCGTTATGTTCAATTGCACGAAACCATGGAGCACCCTGGACCAGCGCGAAAACGGCTTGAATTCTTCCAACAGGATCGCCGTGCCAACGCCGATGGGAAGAGTAAACAACGCGCAGGCCGAACAAACCCAGATCGTACCAAACAGCGCGGGATAAATCCCCGCTTCGCTCGTATCCGGACTCGGCGGGCTGGTGAGAAACTGCCAGGAAAGATTGGGCAGCCCCTGAACAAAAATCGCGGTCAGCAAGACGGCCAGGATCGCAATGGAAATGGATGCCGTGGCAACACAGAACCGGACGAAACTACGGTCCAGTGTCTGCCGCACCTTTACGGATCGCGGTTCGGCGTTTTGGCCGGGGCGGGACACGGGCTGCTGGCTCATGTGTACGCCTCCCGAAATCGTCGCCGCACCTGGCCGCCAATCACGGTCAGCGTGAAAGTCATCAGGAATAACGTGGCGGCCACCGCATACATCGACGAGTATTCGGGGCCGAAGTTACTGACGTCGCCGAGCGCCATCTGGACCATGAAACCGGTCATGGTCTGCACTTCTTCCCGCGCATCGATCGTCAGACGCGGCATGCTTCCCGCTGCCAGAGCCACAATCATGGTCTCGCCGATCGCCCGCGCGATCGCCAACAGGAACGCCGAAACGATCCCGGATAAGGCGGCTGGCAAGACGACCTTTACGGAAACGTCGAATTTCGTCGCCCCCAATGCGTAGGCGGCCTCGCGCAAACTGCGCGGCACCGCCTGCAAGGCATCTTCGGCCAGCGAACTCACCGTCGGCAAACAAAGAATGCCAACAGCGATTCCCGCGCTGAAGGCGTTGTAAATGTTGAAGCCCTCGTGGAACATCTTCAATGCCGGCGTGATGACGGTCAGGGCAAAGAAGCCGTAGACAACCGTCGGGATCCCGGCCAGAACTTCGAGTGTCGGCTTCAAGATGGAACGCAACCGCCGTGGAGCATACTCGCTCATGTAAACCGCCGTGACCAGGCCCAACGGCAGGGCCAGGGCCATGGCCACTACCGTCACCAACATCGTCCCCGAGATCAACGACCAGACGCCGAAATGCTTTTCCTCGCCGAGTAGTGGATTCCATTGACTCGTCGTAAAAAACTCCACAAAGCTGACACCGTCCATGCGAAAGAAACTAAAGGCTTCAATCGAGAGAACGACGATGATCGTACCCGTCGTCGCGACGGAGAAGACGCCGCACAGGACGAGCAGAGCCTTGATAATCCGTTCGCGGACGCGCAGCGCCGAACGAGACCGTAAACGGCGATTGATATCGAGTTGCGGCATCGCCGCAACGGTCTCGTTCGTAAGGATGCTCGTGGCCATGCGCTACTACTTGATCAAATTGTCGGTCGTATAGAGGGCCGGCAACGCGCCCGAGCGTTTTTCGCCCGCCGCGTCAATGAAATGAGTCCCCGTCATGCGGTCGTTGACGTGCGTTCCGGCCAATTCATAGATGGAACTGGGTAAACCCACATAACCCACTTGCACCGCGAACTTGGCCGCGTTGTCCAGATAAAAGCTGGTAAACTCCTTCATTTCAGGACGCTTCATCGATGCCACGTTAACGTAAATGAACAAGGGCCGGCTGAACGGAGCGTAGCTGCCGCTTTCAATGCTTTCTGGACTCGGCAATTCCGCCACACCGGTCGACGGATTGACGATCGGAACCGCCTTTAACGACTCCGAGTTCTCGAAGTAATAGGCCGCTCCGAAAAAGCCGATGGCGTTCTTCTCGCCCTTGACGCCGGTCACCAGAACATTGTCGTCTTCGCTGACAGACATGTCGCTGCGCAACGAACTCTCGTCGGCAACGACTTCTTTGAAGTAGTCGAAGGTTCCCGAGTCCGTTCCGGGTGCGTAGATCTTGATCGGTTCGGCAGGCCACTCGGCGTTCACGTCACTCCAGTTCTGGGCCGCTTCCTTCTCGCCGAAAATCAGCTTCAGCTGGTCCACGGAAAGCTGCGTCACCCAATCGTTTTCCGGATTCACGACGATCGTCAATCCATCGTAAGCCACCGGAACTTCAATGAACTCAACGCCGTTTTCCTTGCACTGTTCGAACTCCGCCTTCTTGATCGGACGCGATGCGTCCGAGATGTCGGTCTCGCCTTTCGTAAAGACCTTGAAACCACCCCCCGTACCCGACGTACCGACAGTGATGCTGACGTTCGGATACCGCTTGCGAAATTCGTTCGCGGCCGCTTCGCTGATCGGATAAACCGTACTGGATCCGTCGATCTTGATCTGACCCGAAAGCTCTGAAATACTGTCCACACCACTACCTGCCGCCCCCGTGCCGTTGCTCAATTCCGAGACGTCGGAAACCTCCGTCACCTCCGACGACCCACTACACCCGAGCGACGCGCTCGCCATCCACCACCACAACATTCCCCACGT
>CALBSZ010000157.1 GCA_937967665.1 uncultured Planctomycetaceae bacterium | reverse complement strand
AAGGTTCTGTGGGGTCGCTTCGCTCCACCACAGCCACCCTTCCCCGGTTTTAAAATAGAACCTAGGACTCGACGCCCGGAGCCCGCACCGTTCTACCGAAAAACCCCGTCGCATGATATGCTAACGGATTACGTTCCGCGCGTTAAGCTCGGGCCGAATCCAAGAAAACGAATCTTTTTTAGACAGGAACGCGACCCGTGTCCGCCGAAGTGCATCCCGAACCGAATCCTTCCACCGACGAAACTCCAACCTCGGCAGAATCCTCGCCGCCTGCGGAATCGCCGGAAATGAGCCAGAAGGCCAAAGATATTGCAGCGAAACTGCGCGGCGGTCGATCGGCTGGCAAAGCGCCCGCGCCCGCCGCCACGGCCAAAGCAAAGCCGATCGAGGACGGGCTGGCCAAGCATGCGCGTTCGATTCGGATCGAAAAGACGGTGGAAATGCTGCCCAGCGACAAAGTCCCCGTGCCGTCCAAGCGCAAGGGGGTCGTGAATCCTGAGGTCGAAGAGGAGCTGGACGCCGTTTTCAGCGACGTTTCGCTGGAAGACGTCCTCGACGCCGCTCCCATCGCAAAGGGAAGCGAAGAACTGCTGGAAGTTGATTCACGGTTTCGCGCTACGGTCACGAAAATCCATCGAGACGACGTCTTCTTTACCATCGACGGGATCAACGAAGGCTTTGCGTCGCTACGTCAATTCAGTGACCCCCCCGCGGAAGGCACGGTGATGGACGTCATCGTTCGCGGCTTTAACCGCGACGATGGCCTGTATGAACTCAGCGTTCCCGGCGCTTCGGTGGCCGTTTCGGACTGGGCGGATTTGGCGGAAGGCGCCGTGGTGGAAGCCAAAGTCACCGCCGCCAACTCGGGCGGTCTGGAATGTACGGTCAGCAATATCCGCGGCTTCATTCCCGCCAGCCAGGTGGCCATGTATCGCGTCGAGGACTTTGAAGACTACGTGGACAAGAAGTTGTTATGCATCGTGACCGAATTGAATCCACAGCGGGGAAACCTGGTACTCAGCCACCGTGCGGTTCTGGAGCGCGAGCGCGAAGAGAAGCGTGCCGAAACGTTGCAGAATCTGCAGGTCGGCGAGACGTACGAAGGGATCGTCCGCAGCATTCGGGATTTCGGCGCGTTTGTTGATCTGGGAGGCGTCGATGGCCTGATCCACATCAGCCAGCTGAGCTGGGAACGGGTGAATCATCCGAGTGATGTTCTGGAAGAGGGCCAGCGCGTGAAGGTGAAGGTGGACAAGATCGATCCTCAAACCGGCAAGATCGGCCTGTCCTATCGCGATTTGCTCGATCACCCGTGGACGAATGCCGAACAGCAGTATCCGGTGAATTCCGTCGTCAAGGGAACCGTGTCGCGAATCGCCAATTTTGGCGCCTTCGTCCGGCTCGATTCCGGTATCGAAGGGCTCGTCCACATCTCCGAATTGGCGCATCATCGCGTCACGCGGGTATCGACCGTGGTCCAGGAAGGCCAGGACGTGGAAGTACGCGTGCTATCGGTCGACGCGGAAAACCAGAAGATGGCCCTGTCCATGAAACAGGCCGGCCAGGCCGCGGAGGCGAATGCGGACGAGGAAGAAGTGGAGGAACCGTTGCGTGAATCCGCCGTGGCGAAGCACGTAGGGCCACTAAAAGGGGGTGTCAATAAACCTTCCGGTGGCGAACAATTCGGACTGAAGTGGTAGAATGGACTGAGTACTGAGTGCCGGGGCAAGGTCGCGGCCGATGGCGGCGGCCGCCCGGTCAGGGAAATGAGGATTGCGTGAAGCGGTCAGCGCGAATCCAAGCGAACACTGCAATCGCGAAGCACGCAGCAAGATATGAATCACGACGAACGACCCCACACCTCGGGCGACGGGCAGAGCGAACAGGTCAAGGTGCAGCATGTCAGTGCGCGCGTCCCGGACAAGATCAGTCGAGGTGCCTTCAGCACGGGCGTGATCGTGATGACGGGGGGGAGTGAGTTCATTCTGGATTTCATCCAGAGTGTCGGGCAGCCCGCGCAGATTGCTGCCCGCGTGATCATGCCACACGGCGCGTTGCCCCAGTTCATCGACGCCCTGAAGAAGAATGTCGAAATGTACACGCAGCGATTCGGTCCTCCGCCAGACCTTCCCAAACCGGATCCCAACGCGCCCAAGCCCACGGCGCAGCAAATCTACGACGATCTCAAGATCCCCGACGATCAACTAGCCGGTTCGTATGCCAATGCCGTGATGATCGGGCATACGCCGTCGGAATTCAAATTCGACTTCATTTCGAATCTGTTTCCTCAGTCGGCCGTATCCAATCGTGTTTTCCTTTCGGCGCCTCAGGTCCCGCGATTCCTGGATTCGATGCAGAATACATTCAAGCAGTTTCAGGAACGTGTGCAGCAGCAGCGTCAACAACAGCAAGACCCAAAGAAACCGCCCGAGCCCCCCGAGCCGCCGGAAGCGCCGACGGCCTAGGAGTCTGTCCGGGATCGAGAAGGCTCTTGGGCAGATCGGCGCGTTGGCTGCCGGTTATTTGCGAGTAACTTGCCAGCGGAAGCGGCCGTTCGGTTCCGCCTGTCAGCGTATCCGGCGATCGTCCGGGGCAGTATTCCGAACCTGGAGATAATTCAAGTGTGTAAAGGTGTCAGGACCAATGGTGTGACGCTCCTGAAGGACTGGTCCGGCTATTGATTCCTGACTCCTTTTCCAAACATAGTGGGTTTGATCGAAGTCATGGGTCGCACCGTTCTGCTACCACCTGAAAATGGCTTGCACCGCGATGGCACTCGGCTAGGCGGTTGGTGGCACACCGAGGATTCTTCGGATCGCATCGTCTGCGATCTCTGCCCGCGCGAATGCCATCTGAAACCGGGCGACAAGGGCTTTTGTTTCGTACGCGAAAACATCGGCGGCGAAATGGTCCTCACTACCTACGGCCGCAGTACGGGCTTCTGCATCGATCCGATCGAAAAAAAGCCACTTAACCATTTTCTTCCGGGCACTGCGATCCTTTCCTTCGGCACGGCTGGCTGCAACCTGGGCTGCAAGTTCTGCCAGAACTGGGACATTTCGAAATCGCGCGAGGTAAAGCGGTTGAGCGAACTGGCGACGCCCGAGCAGGTGGCCGAAGCGGCGTCGCAGCTCGGTTGCCGCAGCGTGGCGTTCACTTACAACGATCCCGTGATTTGGGCCGAATACGCAATCGACTGCGCCCGCGCTTGTCACGATCGCGGTCTGAAGACGGTCGCTGTCACCGCGGCCTATATCACTCACCAGGCACGCGGTCCATTCTATGAGGTAATGGACGCCGCAAATGTCGACTTGAAGGCCTTTACGGAAGACTTCTACTGGAAGCTGACGCAGTCTCATATTCAACCGGTGCTGGATACGATTGCCTGGCTGAAGAACGAGACCCAAGTCTGGTTTGAACTCACCAACCTGCTGATTCCCGACGCGAACGATTCCCCTGACGAAATCCGCGAAATGTGTGATTGGGTGCTGCAGCATGTCGGGGACGAAGTGCCGGTGCATTTTACGGCGTTTCACCCCGATTTCCGTCTCAAGGACCGCGAGCGAACGCCGCATCAAACGCTGCTGACCGCTTATCAGATCGCTCGCGAGCAGGGCATCAAGTACGTTTACGTTGGCAACGTCAACGATACGCAGCATCAAAGCACCTACTGTCCGCACTGCCAGCAGCTACTGATCGAACGGGACTGGCATGCGCTGGGTCAGTATCATCTGGAAAGTAACCGGTGTAAGTTTTGCCGCACGGAGATTGCCGGCTTGTTCGAAACCAAGCCAGGCGACTGGGGGCGCAAACGCCTTCCCGTCAAGATTTCGGAATACGCGTCAGCGTTGCCGATCGTGAACTTGTCACAGAAAGATACGTCTATGAGTACTCCCTCTGCCGCCGCCGTCGCGAGTGGTCCGCAATTGTCATCAGCGCAGCAAGAGGCGATTCATCGTCTGGCCTGCGAAGTCATTGCCGCGGCGGTGCAGCATCGGCAGCCCCGCGCGATCCCGTCCGAACTGCAGGACGCCGCTGCCAAGCCTGTCATGGGCGCGTTTGTGACACTCAAGCGACAGGGGAAGTTGCGTTCGTGTTGCGGATTCCTGGCGCAAACGCAGTCGGCCGGTCTGTTGGAAGCTGTGCAGCACGCGGCGAAGCGGACGGCGCTGGAGGACAATCGGTTTCCTCCCATTTCGCCGTCGGAACTGCGCTACCTGTCGGTTGACGTGCAACTGCTCTACAACAATCGGCCGATGACGGAAAACGGGGATGAACGGGTAGCGGCGGTAGAAGTGGGGCGGCACGGATTGCAAATTCGCCGCGGTCAGTCTGCCGGGCTGCTGTTGCCGGTGGTCCCCGTCGAAAACGATTGGGACAGTGAGGAGTTCCTGCGGCAAGTCTGTCGCAAGGCCGGACTGCCGTCCACGGCCTGGACTGCGGATGACGTGCAGCTCTGGACATTCGAAGGCCACTCCATTCCGGGCGATTTCGATCCGGAATCACTCGGCCCAACCCTGATCCAGACCAGCCTGTTGTCGGCGATGGAAGTGCAGCAGTTGGCCGATCATTGCCGCAACAACATTCAGGCGCTCGTTCACGGCGCGACCCCGAACTACTACTTATTCGGCGTTCCCGATGGCACGGCCGTCGGCTTGTGTTTGCACCTGACCTGGCCTGGCGTCAAAGAGCCGCCGCAGGTTTCGAAGATCAGTCTGCGGCCTGGAATGCCCATTCAAGCCACGCTGCAGGGTCTGGCCGAGGCGGCTGCGGGTGCGATTCGCGGCTTGGATCGAGCGCTCCTCCAGCAATTGCAGGTGACGCTGACCATCATGACCGATCCCGCCATGCACGGTACCGTGGCCGATCCCGACTTGCGCGGTTTCGAGCCGGCGCGCCGCGCGATCTTGGTGATGGAGGCCAATCGCAGCTGCTGGGTTTTTGATCCTCGCCAGACTGCCGAACAGCTCCTGGAAAAAGCGCGGACGATGGCGCAGATTCGCAGCCCGGAATTCGCGCCCGTCCAAAGCGTGAATGTCTGGACCAACGCGGCGGCCGTGTCTTCGACCAGTGTACCGCGACCTCAAGCGGGACCGGGCGTTCGCCCGCCGGCCGTGGCCGGATCCTTCTACCCAGCGGATGCGTCGGAACTGAGTCGGACTGTGGACGATTGCTTTGCAGGGTGTGATGCCGAACCGGCCGCCTGGCCGGCGGTCATGGTGCCGCACGCCGGATTACGCTATTCAGGAAAAATTGCCGCGGCGACGTTCAAGCATGTGCAGATTCCTGATACGGTGATCGTCATCGGTCCCAAGCACACGCGTCTCGGAGTGGAATGGGCGGTTGCCCCGCATCAGGTGTGGTCTTTGCCGACGGGCGAAGTTCAATCCGATCCCGAATTGGCTCGAAAGTTGGCGGCGGCGATCGACGGACTGGAATTGGACGCGGCGGCCCACCAGCAGGAGCATGGTATTGAAGTGGAGTTGCCGTTCCTGCAACGTCTCGCTCCGACCACCAAGGTCGTTGGCATTACCATGGGGGGCGGAAACCTGGAACGTTGCCGGCGGTTCGCCGAGGGCCTGGCGGGAGTGCTTCGCGGCCTGGAAAGCATGCCGCTACTGGTCATTTCCAGCGACATGAACCACTATGCTCCCGACGCCGAAAACCGGCGACTCGACGAACTGGCCCTGTCCCAGCTCGATCGATTCGACTTCGAGGGCCTCTATCAGACCTGCCAGACTCACAACATCAGCATGTGCGGCATGCTGCCCGCGGTGACCATCCTGCAGACCCTGAAGACGCTCGGCACCCTTTCGCGGGCGCAGCGTGTCGGCTATGCCACCAGCGCCGACGCTTCCGGCGATACCAGTCGCGTCGTCGGGTACGCCGGGATGCTATTCGGTTGAGGAAGTCGAACCGTAGCCGCCGCCGCCGGGTGTTTGGATGCGCAATTGATCTCCTGGATCTACGGTCGTCTGCGCGCTGCTGCCCAGTACCTCTTCTTGGCCGTCACGTCGCAGGATGACGTTGCTGCCCGAGCTTCCATCGTCGCCACCGTGCAGCCCAAAAGGTTGATACTCGCCGCGACGCTGTGTCAGGACGGAAACTGCAAGCGGCCGCAGGAATTCGATCCGGCGGGTCACGCCATTGCCGCCGCGCTGCCGGCCGCGGCCGCCCGACTGAGCGCGGATAGAGAACTCGTGAATGCGGACCGGGTACCGTTGTTCCAGGACTTCGGGGTCGGTGATCCGAGTGTTGGTCATGTGCGTGTGAACGGCATCCGCGCCGTCGGTGTCGGAGGTGGCGCCGGCCCCGCCGCAAATGGTTTCGTAAAAGCCAAACGTTTCATCCCCAAACAGGACATTGTTCATCGTCCCCTGGCTCGCGGCGGCGATGCCGAGCGCCCCCAGGATGACGTCCACAACGCGCTGCGACGTTTCCACGTTTCCGCCAACGACGGCGGCACAGGCGGCGGCCGATTCCGACGCGGGAGGGTTGAGCAGGCATTCGGGCAGGATGATCGTCACCGGTGCCAGCACGCCGTGGTTCAGCGGAATGTCCTCGCCAATTAAGAGCCGTAGGCAATACATCACCGCGGCGGTGACAATTGCCCGGTTGGCGTTCAAATTCGTGGGCAGTACGGGCCCGGTCCCCGAGAAGTCGAATGTGGCCGCATCCCCCGCGACCGTAATGGCCACGCAGATTGGCGAGCCGTCATCCAGGTGGTCGGTAAACGTGTATGTGCGATCTTCCAGTCCCGCCAGCGCGAGCCTCATCTTCTGCTCCGCGGCGGCCTGGATGTGTTGCATGTAGGCTTGCACGACCGTCCAGGAGTGGCGGTCGACCAGCCGCCACAAGTCGCGCGCGCCCTGTTCGTTGGCGGCGACTTGAGCCGCAATGTCCGCCAGGTTTTCGGAAGGGTTGCGCGAGGGAAACCTGCCGCTGGTGAGCAGGCTGTGTAAGGCGTCCGTACGAGGTGTGCCGGCATCGACGAGTTTGAAGTTGCGGATCAGGACGCCTTCTTCTGCCAGCGTCTGGGAAAACGGCGGCATGGAACCTGGCGTCGCACCGCCGATTTCGGCGTGATGCGCACGACTGGCCGTGAAGAACAGCAACTGCCGGCGTGCTTGATCAAACACTGGTGTGACCACGGTGATGTCCGGTAAATGCGATCCGCCTCGGTACGGATCATTCGTGACGAAGACGTCGCCGGGATGGATAGTGCGATTGTCCTGCAGCACGCACTTCACCGTTTCGCCCATCGCGCCGAGATGTACGGGAATGTGCGGCGCGTTGACCACCAGGTCTCCCGTCGCGGTGAACAGGGCGCAACTGTAATCCAGCCGCTCCTTGACGTTCACGCTGCTGGCCGTGTTGCGCAACGTGATGCCCATCTGCTCGGCAATGGCAGCGAACTGGTTGTTAAACAGTTCCAGTTGGATCGGATCGGGGGCGGACGTTGTGGTCGCCGCCGCTGTCCGGTCCGCGGAGGGGGCGGAACGCGTTAGCAGCAGCTCGCCGCGACTCAGCACGGCGGCTTCCCAACCCGGATCCACGACGGTGGTCGCATGCGGTTCCAGGACAATGGCCGGCCCGACGACGCGCGCGCCGGGAGGTAGATCCTGGCGATCAAAGACAGCCGTATCGTAAGCCGTGGCCCTAAAGTGGACTCTCGTCACCGAGCGTGATTCCACTTCTTGCACCGCAACGCGTCGAGAAACAGGGGGGCGCGTGTCGGAGCGACCGACGGCGGCTACCCGCAGGGCCACCAATTCCAGCGGTCGATCCTGGTGTGTGTAGCCGTACAGTTTTCGAAATTCGCCTTCGTAGTCCGGGTTGTCCCACGGCACGGTGAGATAGGCGTCGAGTCCCTGGTAGCGCAGGTCCAGCGACCGGGTGACCTCGATCCTTTCGCGCGGAATTCCTTCCGCGGCAACTTCGTCCGCCGCCGCATCCGACAGCTGTTGGAAAACGGGTTCGATATCGGTTCGTGTGTCGGCCGTGTAAGGACGGTAGATTCCCTGCATGCGATGCCGCACAACGTCGGCCATCCCAATGCCGTACGCGCTGAGGATGCCCGCGTCGGGATGATTCAAGATGCGCTGCATTCCCAAGTCGTCGGCGATCGCACAGGCGTGTTGCGCGGCCGCGCCGCCGAACGCCACCAGAACGTAGTCGGCTGGGTCGTAGCCTTTTGCAATGGAAACCGAGCGAATGGCCCTGGCCATGTTCGCATTGGCGATCTGCAGGAAACCGTCGGCGAGCTCGACAGGGGAATACAGGATGCCGGCTTCTCGATTCACGCGTTCAGCGAGTTCCTGGATGCGCGATTCGATCGTCTTGCGAGAAATCAGCGGAAAGGGAAAGTGATCCGCGGGGATCTTGCCCAGAAAGTAGTTGATGTCCGTCACGGTTAGTGGACCGCCACGACCATAGCACATGGGCCCGGGATCGGCTCCCGCGCTGTCGGGACCAACGCCCAATTTGATACCGTCGAACGAGCAAATAGAACCGCCTCCGGCCGCCACGGTTTCGATTGCCATCATCGGTGCTACGATACGCACCCCCGCCTTTTCCGTCTCGTACTCCAGATCGAATCGGCCGTCGAACCGGGAGACATCCGTGCTGGTGCCTCCCATGTCGAATCCAATCGCGCGGTCGAACCCAGCCGCTTCCGACACACGCGAGAAACCAACCACGCCGCCGGCGGGGCCGGAGAGGATACTGTCCTTTCCCGTGAACACTTCCGCCGACGCAAGGCCACCCGCCGACGTCAGCAGTTTGAGTTCGCAATTACCGAGCGCTCCGCGCAGACGGCCGACGTATCGACGCAGAACCGGATTCAAGTACGCGTCGACCACCGTCGTATCGCCGCGCGATACCAGCTTGATCAACGGTGCGACTTCATGCGAACAGCTGATTTCGTCAAAGCCCAATTCCTGCGCCAGTTGTTGCAAGCATTGCTCATGTTCGGCGTTGACATAGGCATTCAGCAAACAGATGGCCAGTGATTCGATCCCGGCGTCGCGCAGGGACTGCAATGCCTGTCGCGCGGCGGCCTCGTCCAGGGGATGCGAAATGCTGCCGTCCGAGAGAATGCGTTCGTCGATTTCCATGACGGAGGAGTACAGCACGGGAGGTTTTTGAATGCTGACGGCGAACAGCTTGGGCCGCGCCTGGTTGCCGATATCCAGAATGTCGCCGAACCCGCGCGTGGTGACCAGTCCGGTACGCGCCCCGCGCCGCGTGAGCAGCGCGTTCGTACCACGTGTCGTTCCCAAGCGCACAATCGCATTGTCGATCTTGGCATCAAGGGGCAGTTCCAGCACGCGCCGGATGGCAAGCAGTGGAGCCGGTTCATGGGAAAACAGTTCCACGGTGTGCGAGCGGTTGGGCGTGACAGGCAAGTCTGTTTTCAGGTCTATAGAATGAGAGACAGGGTCGTAGGCGCGAACGGCCGATTCCGCCGCCGTTTGACCCAACTCGTCCAGCAAACGGACCTCGTAATCGTTCCAGAAATCAGCGGCGAACGCGGACCCCGAAAGGCAGATTCTTCGTGAATTGCTACCTTCGCCGACGGCCAGCTTGGTGACTCCCGAGCTTAGCACCTTTTCTCGCTGTAGCGAGCCGTCCGGCTTCCGCGCGTAGCAGTCTGTGAACGTGCCGCC
Organism: uncultured Planctomycetaceae bacterium; assembly: GCA_937967665.1. Classification (GTDB taxonomy): domain Bacteria; phylum Planctomycetota; class Planctomycetia; order Pirellulales; family Pirellulaceae; genus CALBSZ01. The sequence goes on along the minus strand of CALBSZ010000157.1, from coordinate 18,825 downwards.
GACGTCGATCCAGAATTGCCAAGGGGAATTCATTGTGTTTGTGGTAAAAAAAGTGGGGCGATTTGTAAGCGACTGTTATACTGTAATTTGCAGGGGAGCGCCAGCGTCAGGCTTGATTACGAACTCCACGACGGGCACTTGGCCGACGGATGATGTTCTGGAAGAAGAGGCAACGAAATGCAAGTACCGCTCTGCGCCGGCGGTGCGCGCTGCAGTCGCTGGAATGCCGCCGGCTGCTGACCGCCGAAGGGGAAACGTTCAATCTTACTGAAATGGTGGATGTCAGCAGTCTCGGCAACGGGCTGACGGCAACGATCGACTGGGGTGACGGATTCACGTCGAACGGCAGCGTGATCGGCGGCGGCAGTGGCAATGTGTCCGCTCGGATCGACTACACGTACGACACGCAGAATTTTTTCAATACGGCTGAAAAACGCAACATCATGCAGATCGCCGCCGATGCGATGGTGAGTCGTTTTGAGGATCAACTGGCGGCGATATCTCCGAGCGGCAACAATTCGTGGTCGGCCGTGATCAATCACCCCGGTACGGGCGGCGTCGCGACGATTTCGAACCTGAATATAGCGGCCAACGAAGTTGTGATCTACGTAGGCGGTCGCAATCTTGCCGGCAATACGTTGGGGCAGGGCGGACCCGGCGGACACACCATTGCGGGCAGCGCTAGCCAGTCGTTCAAGAATACGGTGATGTATCGCGGCCAGGCCGGGGCTGCCAACCTGCCCGCGACGGACTACGGTCCGTGGGGCGGTTCGTTGACCTTCGACACGAGTAACCCGTGGCACTTCGGCGCGACGACGGCCGGATTGGAAAACGACGAAACGGACTTCCTGACCGTGGCGATGCACGAAGTGGGCCATCTGCTCGGTTTTGGCATTTCCGATTCGTGGTCGAACTATGTATCGGGCAGCAACTTCACAGGCCCCGCGTCGTCCGCCGAATACGACAATTCCGGCGCCGTTCCTCTGGCCACCGGCAATGCGCATTGGTCATCCACGGTAAGGGAAGGCGGCATGCGCACGTTGATGGGGCCTTCGATTACCGATGGCATTCGCGTGGAACTGACGGCACTGGATCTGGCTGGATTCCGTGACATCGGCTGGTCGATCAACGCGAGCGGCGGTCCGGGAACCGTTTATGGCTCGCACGTGTACGCGGACAATCGTTCCTACAATGCGGCCATTACGGTGCGTGACTCCGCCGGCGCTTCGGTTACGCAGAACAAGGTCATTACTGTTGATAACGCGTTGCCGGTCTTGACCGTTGCTGGGGATCAGACGATTACGGTTAACGATACCTTATCGATCACCGATATCGGCACGATCACGGATTCCGGGTTCAGGAATAACTCCGCGATTCCACCCTCCGATGAAACGTTTACTTATACGATTGATTGGGGCGATGGATCGATCGTCCATACAGGTTCAGCCACGATCGATGCGTTGGGTTCCGCGGGGTCTCCGACGCGCGGGTCGTTTGACGGTTTGCATACTTATGGCGAATCCGGTTTGTACACGGTCACTGTGGTCGTCGAGGACGACGACGGGGGCGTGGCAACGGAGACGTTTCAAGTGAATGTGACCGACGCGTCGTCACTCAGCTTGTCGGTGGATCACGATCAGTTTGCCGAAAATGCGGGTGCGGGAGTCGCGACCGCGACACTCACTCGCGTCAACGCGAACACGACTGCGGCATTGACGGTCACGCTGCACAACGATCACCCCGGCGAAATCGCCGTGCCTGCTACCGTCGTTATTCCCGCCGGATCCGCCTCGACTACCTTCACGATCAACGCGCTCGATGACGACCTGCTGGATGGCGATCAGTTGGTCACGCTTTCCGCCAGCGCTGCGGGCGTTGCCGGCGCGACGACGTCGCTGACCGTTCTTGACCATGAGACGTTGACCCTGGCGATCGCGGATCTGGTGATTGCCGAAAATGCCGGCGCGAACGCAACGACGGCAACCGTGACGCGCAGTAATTCGGATACGGCGGCCAAGTTGACCGTCACCGTCTTGAATTCCGATGCGACATCGGTCAACGCACCCACGGTGGTTTCCATCCCGGCCGGCGAGATGTCCGCCACGTTCACACTCGGTGCGCTCGACAACGACCAGGTCGATGGGACGCGGCTCGTCACGCTAACCGTCCTGGCCAACGGCTACGAAAGCGGCCAGGACTCGCTGACGGTAACGGACCACGAATCGCTCGAATTGTCGTGGGCTGCCGCTGCCTTTTCCGAGAATGCTGGAGCGCAGGCGACGGCCGGCACGGTTTCTCGAGCCAGTACGGCGGGCGACTTGGTGGTCACGTTGTATTCTTCCGACGAATCGGAAGCCGTCGTCCCCGCGATGGTTGTCATACCGAACGGACAGTTTTCGACAACGTTCGATGTTGCCGCGGTCGACGACCAGTTGCTGGACGGGACGCAGGCGGTCAGCATTACTGCCAGCGCCAGCGGCTATACGAGTGCCGTCAGTACGCTGGACGTGGGCGATCACGAACAGTTGACCGTTTCGCTCAACGTCGCATCGATCGCGGAGAACGCCGGCGCCAGCGCGGCCGTGGCGACGTTAATGCGGAGTAATACCGACGTAGCGCAGAAACTGACCGTGCTGCTCGCGACGGACGATCCTTCGGAAGCCAGCGTTCCCGCGGCAATGAGTATCCCGGCCGGATTGCAAACCGTAACCGTAAACGTCGGGGCCATCGACGACGACCTGCTGGACGGCACGCAAGCCGTCACGCTTTCGGTCTTCGCCAGCGGCTACGAGAACGGCAGTGCGGGGTTTCTGGTCACCGATTACGAAACCCTGTCCTTGACGGTCGCGAATGACACGCTTACGGAAACGGACGGGGACGGGGAAACGGTCGCTACCGTGACGCGTAACAATACCGATCTGGACGTACCATTGCTGGTGCAGTTGGCAAGCTTGGATACCACGGAATTGACTGTGCCCGCGCAAGTCACCATCCCGGCTGGCGAAGCGTCGGTTCAGTTTGCCGTCAATGCCGTGGACGATGGCGAGACGGACGGCGTGCAGATTGTCGGCATCACCGCATCCGCGGCCGGGTATCAGCCTGCCGAGGTCCTGGTTCAAGTGTCGGACACGCCCGCGCAATCCTGGCAGAATTCCACCGACCCGCTCGACGTCAACGGCGACGGCAAGGTCGAGCCGATCGACGTCTTGATCGTTGTAAACAACATCAACCTGTCCGGTTCCCGTATGCTTCCGGCGCCGCCGGCCGACGGCGAAGTGCCACCTTATCTGGACGTGAACGGCGATGGTTCGGTCAGCCCGCACGACGCGCTGCTGGTCATCAATTCGCTCAACGCCAGCCCCAGCGGCGAAGGGGAGGCCCATGACGTGGCCGTGATACTTGTGGTGGAGGAACTGGAGCAGCGGCGCCGGCCGGCGACGCATCATTGCGACTTGGATTCGTGCAAGTTGCACGTAACTCTAGCGTCTCCGGCGTTGTGAGTTTTCGCGTCAAGTGACGAAAATGACGCTACATTTACGCGACGAGCGCTCTAGAAGTTGGCTTGCATCGCGTCGTTGCGGAAGCCGCGAATGTCGTCGATCATCGATTGCACGGATTGGTAGCGATCGCGAGGAAGTTTTTCCATGGCCTTCAAGCAGATCGCGTCCAGGCGTTTGGGAACCGTGCGGGAACGCGTCACCTGGCTAGGCGGCGGCGGCGTTTCGTTCACAATGTTGTCGAACGTGTCCTTAATCGTGGGGCCTCGAAATGGTTCACGCTGCGCCAGCAGTTCGTAGAGCACGACGCCCATGCTGAAGATGTCGGTCCGTTCGTCGACGTGCTTGTTTCCCAGAACCTGTTCGGGGGACATGTACAATGGCGTTCCGGGCCGCTGGCCGGTGGTGGTGAGTCGCTGGTAGCCTGCCGCGCGGGGGCCGGATTCGTCGTCGCCGTCTTCGTTAGGCATGCCCCAGACTTTCGCGACTCCCCAGTCCATGAGCAGAACTTCGCCGAACAAACCGACCATAATGTTCTCCGGTTTAACGTCGCGATGGATGACACCGTGCGCGTGCGCGTACGCCAGGGCGTTGCAGGCTTGAATCAGGATGCCGAGGAGACGGTCGAGCGGATAGGCTTTCAGCGTTTCCATGTCGTCCTGGGCGATACGGCCGAGGATGCGGAACAGGTTCTCGCCTTCAATTTTCTTCATGGTGAAATAAATCTGGCCGTCGTCATCTTTGCCGATCTCGTAGACCGGCACGGTATTGGGATGCTGTAGTTGCGCGGTGACACGGGCTTCCCGAAGCAGTCTGCGGCGTTCCTTTTCGTCGTTAGCTGCTGACGGAGCCAGCCGCTTGATTGCCACGCGCCGGCCCAGATTGCCGTCGTAGGCCGCGTGCAGGACTCCGTTGCCGCCCCCACCCATTTGCTGGAATTTCGAGTATTTTCGAAAATCGTTTGTGAACCAGGACGGCAGGTTCGCGTCCGTTGCGGAGAGGAAGATTCCCGGATAGCCGTCTTTTTTCTCGGAAGTCATGGTCATTCTCTGATGGAGTTTGGATTTTCGAGAGGATATGATGGTAGCGGCGCGCCAGGCGTGCCCTTACAGTTTGTACCCTTCGCGACCGTTTGTCACCAGAGGATTACGCCCGATGCAAGTCATTGTTCGATCCATCGCTTTCGCCGTTGCTGCCAGTCTTTTACTTTCTCATGCTGTTGCCCAGGAGTGGACCCGGTTTCGCGGTCCCAATGGAACGGGTGTCAGCGATACGAAAACCATTCCGACGAAATGGACTGCAGACGACTATAACTGGAGTGTCGATTTGCCCGGTATCGGCAATTCGTCCCCGGTAGTCTGGGGAGAGAAGTTGTTTGTCCTCAGCGCCGATCCGAAATCCGCTACACGCTACGTGATCTGCATCAATACCAAAGATGGTAGTACTCAGTGGACGAAAGAATATGCTTCGGAGCCGCATCACTTGCATCCTCGCAATACGTTCGGCAGCGGCACGCCCGCCGTGGACGCGGAACGCGTTTACGTCAGTTGGTCGACGCCAAAGGAAACGACCCTGAAAGCGTTGGACCACGCCGGGAATGAACAGTGGAGCTTGGATCTGGGGCGCTGGGTCAGCCAGCACGGCTACGGTAATTCGCCAATCGTCTATGAAGACACGGTGATCCTTTTCAATTCGCAACAGGCGGATCAATTGAAATCGGGTGAGAAGCCCGGTGAAAGCGCCATGATCGCGTTGGACCGCGAGACGGGGAAGGTCCGTTGGCAGAGTCCGCGCGTCAGTGTGCGGGCGAATTACGGCACGCCTTGCATTCTGGAAACCGTCGCTGGCCCGCAGTTATTGGCGACCAGCACGGGTGAAGGCGTCTTCAGCTTGAATCCCAAGACGGGCGAAAAGAACTGGGGCATTGACGCGTTTTCAATGCGGACGGTGAGTTCACCGATTGTGGCGGGCGGCCTGATCTTCGGCAGTACCGGTTCCGGCGGTGGCGGGAATTACCTGGTCGCGGTGAAACCGGGCGCGCAGCCTGAAATCGTTTACGACTTCAAACGCAACGCCCCCTACGTTCCCACCCCCGTGGCTCACGGCGATTTGGTCTTCCTGTTCGGCGACAAAGGAGTCGGCACCTGTATCAATGCCAAGACCGGTGAAGCCCATTGGACCGAACGACTCGGTTCCGGCTTCTCCGGTTCTCCTGTGATCGCCGGCGACGCCGTTTACGGGATCGACGAAGACGGTGTCGTGGTGGTGGTGGCCGCCAGCAAAGAGTTCCAACTGCTCGGCAAAATGCCCCTCGGCGAACCCAGCCGCGCTACCCCGGCAATTTCCGGCGGCCACATGTACCTGCGCACCTACAGCAAACTGTTCTCGATTGGCGGATAGAACATACGTCACGTTGGTGCCTAGAGTTGTCTTGCCAATCAATACCGTAGCCGGACGCTTTGTCATGGAGCAGTTCCAGCACCGGCTTGCGCCGCTCCTGTTCCGGATTGCCGACCGCATGAACGGTCATCAAGTTTCCAAAACCATCGCGGTATTCACCCGTATTGGGCAACTCCGGATGCAGTCGGTGCTGAACTGGTCGACCTTCCTTGTCGGGCAGCCACGAGCGCGGATAGCCTGCGGCAATCGACGGTACGCAGAAGGAATAGCCGGCGTCGTTCCACGCATCGATGCCGTGATGGACGATGGAGGCGAGATGCTGGTCGCCGGCGTAATGGAAGGCAAAGCCGCGTCGCATGGCGGCGAGCGCCCGATTGCGGCCAGTCTGCGGCCAGCCGTTGGAATCGAGATCGGCGAAGATGAACTGCTGATTGCCGCCGTGATAATTCGCCAGGTTGCAGAAAATCGTTTGAGAACAGACCACTTTCATATCCGCGCCGCGCCAATCCGCCCGACCGTCAGCAATCCTCCAGTCCTCCATCGGATTCGCCCAGTAGCTGGCGCCGAGCCACACGCGGTCATGCTGGCCCTTCCAGTCACTGGCAAATTCACTCGCCGACGAGGCATTTGGAAACCAGGCCAGGATTACCGAGATCACCATAAACATTCGCTGCATGTTCATTTCCTTTTAGGTTGTCCTTGCTGCGTTTTCGCAGGCAGGCGGCTGGCGTGGATGCGTGCTACGTCCCACATGTAGCGATTGACGCGTGCCTCGCGATTTTCCTTTCGTGCCGCCAGGCGAATGTACTTCGCCGCGAGTTCCGGTTGCTGCTTGACCTCGAAATACAGCCCGAGATAAAGATGTGCGTAGAACAAGCGGCCGGCCAGCACATCCGGTGGCGGATCGTCGTCGGTGCATTTTTCCAGAACCGCCTGTGGGGTCAGATTTCCGCGATAGAGTTCGAAGATCTGCATCATCGGGACACGGCGATCGTCGCGAATGGGCAACATCACCGACTGGGCCTTCTTGACGCCCGTTGTCGGCACCATGCACAAGTATCGCCAGACCGAATTCTCGACATCGTTATCGTGATAGGTCTGGTAGAGTTCAAATTGCTTGGCGCCTTCCGCAAACTTGCCAGCGTAGTACAGCGCGATCCCACGCTCCCATTGTCGTGATGCCCGCTCCGGGCGTAGTTCGACATAACGATCGAAGTCCTCGACTGCGGCGCGGATTTCGCCGAGTCGAAAGCGTTCCCTGCCACGATAGTAGTAGGACTCGGCCAACTTTGGATCCGCAGCAATCGCCCGCGTTGCCAGTTCCACCGCCGCCTGGCTGTCCCCTTGTTCGCTGGCTGCGAGCGCCTGTTCGAGCAGCTCGCCCGCGGTGGGGGCGGCTCCGACAGGCCGGCATGCTAGCACGAGAATGGTGATGGTCGCGAAACTTTGCAGGCCGATGCGCTGTTTCATGATGGGCTCCGAGTGTTACGATTCCGCATACTGCTATCGTGCGAATTTGATCGCGGATTTGTCTCAATCAGAGACCAGATTATCAAAATAGGAATGAACTGAGAACAAACGGACGCCATGGACCGTATTACTTTCCCAGAGAAAACGCAAGAAAAATCAGGCGAGCTGGAAGATCTTTCGGGGAAATTGTTTTTCCGGCATGGTCCTTGCTACCCCAAGAGTGCGTCAGAGAGAGCGAATAACTTTCCGGCTTGACGCGTCTCTACAGTAGATGAGAACTGAATCAAACGAAACCCGGTATGCATGCAATGCAGTCGTCAACATTCAGGGAGGATTGAAATGTTGGTATTAACTCGAAAAGCAGGCGAAAAGATTATTCTTAATGACAACATCACGATCGTTGTCAATCGCGTGGCCGGTAACCGCGTGACTTTGGGCATCGAAGCCCCCGACGACGTCCGCATCATTCGCGGCGAATTAGAAGACATTGTTCGTGATTTCGACGAACCGCAGGAGAAATCGCCGGCACTGCCCGTATTTCCCTGTGAAACCGCGAGCGTTGGGTTTCCCGTGCATGCCGATTGAGAGTCCGCCTGCAGGGCGACACGAAACAGCGGCCAAAACAACCACAAATCAGTAGCAACGATTGACTCCGCAAGCAGCCCGGTTGCTCGTAGCAGCCGGGCTGACTGAGACATTGAACGAGCGGCTCAGGTACGTGCCTGAGCCGTCTCGATGGAAGAGAAATGACTCGGACGAGTGCCCTCGGCTGGGTCGCCACGACGGACTCCACGGGCCAGTACGCCGCGCGTCTTCACCGAGGCAATGGAACAGAGAAGAGGTGAGGACGCAAAGCTGCTGGCGCGGTACACCCGAACCCGCAATCCGAACCGGTTTGAACGCCGTGTTCGCATTGCGGGTTTTTTTTGTCGATTCCATGCAGGTCAGCGGTCGGCGAAGGCGAAAACGATTCATCGGTATGCGAATCGACACCAGTTTTCGGTTCTCCAAGTCAACATGTGACTTGCTCGACCCGTCCGTCAGCGTGTATCCTCAACCATTCTCGAACAGGTTATACAGCGAGGATCCCTGCGATGCGATTGAGTTTTCTATTCTGTTTCGTTTTGGCTGCCGGTTGTAGTCCATCGTTATCCAATCCGCCGTCCGAGAATAACACGACGGTGACAGCTCCTTCGGTTGAGGAACGGGCGAACGCTGCCGAGTCGGACGAAAATGCTACGCGGGATCCCTCGGTGGCCGCAGGCGAACTGGCCGTGGCGACGTTGGGCAACGGTTGCTTTTGGTGCACGGAAGCCGTGTTTCACCGCCTCAAAGGTGTTACGAAGGTGGAATCGGGTTACAGTGGGGGTATCACGGAAAATCCCACGTACCGCGAAGTCTGCTTTGGCACGACCGGTCACGCCGAAGTTGTGCAGATCACCTACGACCCGCAAGTCATTACGTTTGGTGAACTGCTGGAGGTGTTTTTCAAGACGCACGATCCAACGACTTTGAATCGCCAGGGCTTTGACGTCGGCACGCAGTACCGTTCCGTCATTTTTTATCAAAATGATTGGCAGAAGCAGGTAGCTGATGATTACAAGGAGAAGCTCGACAAAGAAGGCGTCTTCGGCGATCCGCTTGTAACCGAGATCACCCAGTTCGAAAAATTCTACGTTGCCGAGAACTACCATCAGGATTATTTCGAGATTAACGGTTTCGAGCCGTACTGCCAGCGAACGATCATTCCGAAGGTGGAAAAGCTTCATGAGGAATTCGCTGACAAGCTCAAAGACGAAGTCCCGCCCGGTGATGCGACTCCTGAAAGTTAGCGTTGCCAGTCAGGCAGATTAGCGCACGAACGCCCCTCGCGCGATAGCGGCGGTGCCTCGTCAACACGCTCGGTAACTAACATCTCCGGAGACGCTCCATGCATCGGCCACTTGCATCCCTGTTCCTGTATCGCTGCCTGTTTGTCTTGGCATTGATTGCCAGTTTGCTGCACGAGGCTCGCGCAGCCGGGTTCTCTGACAAGAAGAGCGACTGGCACGGCTTTGATCGATATGAACTCGCCGTGGCAGGGCGTCCCTGTATCATTGTTGCTCCGCGGCAGGCGGCCGCGGGCCTTCCCTGGATCTGGCGAGCTCGCTTTTTTGGTCACGAACCGCAAGCGGATCTGGAACTGCTCGAATGCGGTTTTCATGTGGCCTACTGCGACGTCGCCGGATTGTACGGCAGTCCCGCCGCCGTCGATTTTTGGGACCAGTTCTACGCGCACGTGACCAAGGAATACGGCTTTGCCCCGAAGGCGGCGCTGGAAGGGATGAGTCGCGGCGGCTTGATTGTTTACAACTGGGCGGCCAAGAATCCGGACAAGGTCGCGTGCATTTACGGCGACGCGCCGGTCTGCGATTTCAAGAGTTGGCCCGGCGGTAAAGGAAAAGGGCAGGGCAGCCCGGGCAGCTGGCGGCAGTGCCTGGAAGCGTACGGCATGACCGAAGAGCAGGCGTTGGAATTAAAAGGAAATAGAATCGACAAACTGCAGCCGCTGACTGACAAGAAAATTAAGCAGATACATGTCGTTGGCGAGGCGGACGACGTCGTTCCCGTTGCCGAGAATACGGACATCGTCGAGCAGCGCTATCGGGCGCTCGGCGGCAGCATTCAAGTGATCCGTAAATCGGGTATTGGTCACCATCCCCATTCGCTCAAGGATCCGACGCCGATCGTGCAGTTCATCCTGACGAACGCGGTGTCCGCGGAAAAGAACGTGCAACTGCGCGGCGATTTGCAGAACGCACGGATTCAGTTCGAGCGAAACAAACGAGGGCGAGTGGCGTTCATGGGCGGCTCCATCACGGAGATGAACGGATACCGTCCCCTGGTTTGCAACTTGCTGAAAGAGCGGTTTCCCGAAACGAACTTTACTTTTATCGATGCCGGTATCTCCTCCACCTGTTCGACGACCGGTGCATTTCGATTGGAGCGCGATGTATTGAGTAGCGGAAAAGTCGATCTGTTCTTCATTGAATTCGCCGTGAACGACGACCAGGACGCCGGACACACTCGGGAAGCCTGCCTGCGCGGCATGGAAGGGATTGTGCGGCACTGTCTGCGGCACAATCCACAGATGGATATTGTCATTACCTACTTCGTCAATCCCGGCATGCTGGCTCAGCTGCAGGCCGGACAGACGCCGCTGACGATAGCGGCACATGGTGAAGTCGCGCGGGCGTACGATATTTCGACGATCAACCTGGCGAAGCAAGTGGCCGAACAGATCACCGCCGGCCAGCTCACCTGGAAGCAATTTGGTGGCACGCATCCCGCGCCGTTCGGGAATGCGATCTGTGCCACGATGATTGACCAGCTGTTCACGACCGTGTGGCAAACGCCTCTGCCGGCCGCCGCCGTCATGCAACCTCATCCCATACCCGCGTCGCCAATTGAACCCGGGAACTACGAGAACGGACGCTTCGTCGACCCACAGACGGCGAACATGATCAGCGGCTGGGAGTGGAAAGTTCCCGATTGGAAAGCGATTGGCGGGAGCAATCGCAGTCGCTTTGCCGGCATCCCCCTGCTTTCCGCCTCCCAGCCGAATGCGGAATTGCAACTGAAATTCTCCGGCACTGCCGTGGGTGCCTTCGTGCTGGCGGGACCGGACGCCGGGATGCTGGAAGCGAGTATCGACGGGGGCGAATTCGCGCCGATCGACTTGTATCATCGATTCAGCCGCGGCTTGCACTATCCGCGCACGGTGATGTTTGCTCACGATCTCAGCGCAGGCGAACACACGCTGACGGTTCGCACCAGCAGCAAGACCAGCAGCAAAGGCACGGCCGCGCGAATCCTGCAATTCGTCGCGAATTGATTCTCATGCTACACAATCCGGCGGCGTTCCTTTTCGAGCGCGTCGGTGATGAAGGTCAACGCGCGTTCGGCCATCCGGTTATAGTAGTCGAATCCATGGCCGCCCCCCGAGGTTCGCAGGTCGCATTCATGGGGCACGCCCAAGGAATACAATTTCATGCGCAGCCGATCGACGCCGTCCCACCAGCGGTAATCCTCCGGGTCGCAGCAGAAGAATTGATGTCGCGGCCAGTTGAGCGGATGAATGTGGAGCGTGGCGGTGTCCTGCCGCACGGCTTCGGGATCGGGATACATGCGGGGAATCGTCTCGTCCCCTTCATGAAAACGTTGCTGGTAGTCAATAGCCGGGGCGATGGCCGCCACCACGGGAAACGTGTTGGGATGCTTGTAGGAGAATCGCAACGCGCCTTGACCTCCCATGCTGGTTCCCAGTAGACCGATACGCGGCGGTCTTGCGGCGAACCGATCTTCGACGAAGGGCAGGACGTTATCCAGGACGTGACGTTCGGCGGTGATTCGAGGATCGAATTCGGCGCAGATCTTGTCCGTCCACCAGCTGCGCTGCGTGAGCGGCGCGACCACGGGCAAACCAAACCGTTCGAACAGATTCGTGAATACGGGTTGGTCCACCAGCCGGTTCAGATGGACGCCATGCAAGTAGATGACGACGAAGCCATGTTCGTTGCATTCAGTGGGTACGTAGACGTCACAAGGATGCCCCGCCACTTCATCTTCTGTCCACGTTCCCATCACGCCATTGTCCTTTGAGTGTGTGCATTGGAATCCAGTTCGGCGGCCCGATGACGTCCCCGGCTGCCTTAACTCTTGTGAGCGGCTCGGCGCTGACCGCCGGCGATTCGTGAAAAATTCGGTGTCGGCATCTTGAGGCTCACGATACGGAAACTCGAAACCGAATCCCGGCTCGTTGGACAGCGCCAACCTTGCGGCAATCGGCAAGAATACAATCACGCAGCGCAAGCAGGTGTATCCAGGCGTACATGACCCACTCGCTTGCGGTTCGAGCTTATATGAAAACGGAACCTGGCGCTGTCGGACTTGGTCCCGTTTCATGTATTCGAGTTTAGGAGAACCGCCGTTCCACAACAACGGGGATGAAGATTTAGGACGAACGACGTGGGGCCAGGTTATCCGCCGCCGCAGTCGTGATGCGAGGTTGGCTCATCGTGTGACCCGTGGTCGTGAGTGCCAGCGCTGTTCGTCCGGGGCCCGCGACAAGGCGTTTCGACTGCTACCCGAGCGACACCAGAGTCCGTAAAATGCCCCCATGAAAACCCTGCTTTCGAGATCGGATTTATCCGCCGGTGTCCAGAAAATGGCTGCCGAGATCAATGGCTTCTACGAAGGACGGCCGTTGACCATTGTGGGAGTCTTGACCGGTAGCGTGGTCCTGATGGCCGACCTGATACGCCTGCTGGAAATGCCGTTGCGGGTTGGCGTGGTGCAGGCCAGTAGCTATCGCGGCACTGCCACGGTTCGCGGCGAGCTGGTGGTTCAGGCCGACTTGATGCTGGATATCAGGAATCACGATGTCCTGTTGATCGACGACATCTTCGATACGGGCCATACGCTTGTCAAAGTGATCGCGTTGATGAACGAGCATCATCCGACCTCTGTCCGCAGCGCCGTGTTGTTGCGCAAGCATGGTCGTCAGGAAGTCGCGATGCAGCCCGATTTTGTTGCTTTTGAGATTCCCGACGAGTTTGTGGTAGGTTACGGGTTAGACTACGAAGACCGGTATCGCAACTTGCCGTTCCTCGCCGCGCTCGAACCACAGGACTTGACCGATTCGGCATGAACGATTTGAAAGTCGTGCTGATTACGCGCCGTTTCTGGCCGCTGGTGGGCGGCGCGGAGATGTTCATGATGAATCTGGCGGACGCGTTTTGCCAACGTGGACTGGATGTCACGATCCTCACCGCGGCCTGGGATTCGAATTGGCCGCTGCGCGTCGTGTTTCGCGACATTCCCGTCGTGCGGATTCCGCAACCGCGCGGCCGCGGCTGGGGAACGTTCCGCTACATGATGGGCTTGCAGCGCTGGTTGCGAGAGCGGGAGCGGGCGGATCTGGTCTACGTGTCCATGCTCAAGCACGACGCGCACGCGGCCGTCACGGCGCTACGCGGTACCCGCATACCGGTGGTGTTGCGCGCGGAAGGGGGTGGTGCTACGGGAGATTGCACCTGGCAACAGTCAGCACGCTTTGGCCTGCGCATCCGACGCCGCTGCCAGCAGTCTGCGGCAGTGATCGCTCCCAGCCAACCGATTCGCGACGAATTGCTCGCCGCGGCTTACGACGCGCGTCGCGTGCACGTGATTGCCAACGGCACACGGAATCGCAGTGCGACTACCGTTACCGATCGCCGTGATGCTCGACTGGCACTGGCCGCCGCCAACGCCGAAATGATGGTTAGCGATCGCTCTCCCGTGGTCGCCTACACGGGGCGGTTGCACGAAGGCAAGGGGCTGCTGGACCTGATTCACGCCTGGCCGAAGGTTTTGGCGCGTTGGCCTCGAGCCCGATTGTGGCTGATCGGCGACGGACCGCAACGTGACGTTTTGTGGCGGCACATCTGCGACATGGATCTGCGCGGCACGGTTCTCATGCCCGGTTTGTTTGATACCATCGAAGACATTCTGCACGCTGCGGACCTGTTTGTGCTGCCGTCCTACGAGGAAGGCATGTCGCTGTCGCTGCTGGAGGCGATGCAAGCCGGCCTGCCCGTTGTGGCCACCGACATACCGGGGAATCGAGCGATCCTGAACGATCAAACGGGACGACTCGTTCCGCCGCATACACCGGCCGCCCTGAGTCGTGCGATGTTGGAGTTGCTGGAAAACCGCGAACAGGCAAGTCTGCTCGGGCTGCATGCCAGGCAGTTCGTGCATGCTCATTATTCGTTGGAACAGGTGGTGGATCGGCACCTGGAACTCTTCACAGCGTTGGTCGGGCGTTCATGACAAAGCGAGTTTTGCAGATCATTCCCACACTGGATCGGGGCGGCGCCGAAAAGCAATTGGCGCTGCTGGTTGCCGGGCTGCCCCGCAACGAATTCGACGTGCATGTGTGCTGCCTGACACGCGGCGGTCCGCTCGAGGCCGTTTTGCGAGAACACGGTATTCCTTATACCGTGATCGGCAAACGCTGGAAAATAGACCCGGCGGCCTACTGGCGACTTCGCAAGCATATCCAGCATCTTTCACCCGATCTTGTTCACACCTGGCTCTTCGCCGCGAACAGTTACGGCCGCCAGGCGGCGCTCGCGGCGGGAACAAAACGGATTGTGGGAGGCGAGCGGTGTGTGGACCGCTGGAAAGTATGGCACGAGCTGGCTATCGACCGGCGGTTGGCCGGGAAGACAGCTGCCATCGTTGCCAATTCGGCTGCCGTCCGCGACTTCTACGTGAATCACGGCATCCCCGGCGACAAGTTCCGCGTCATCGCCAATGGCGTCGCCGATCCGGCCGCGTCGACTGTGACACGCGAACAGATGTTGGACAGTCTATCCCTGCCGCACGACGCAAGAGTGCTGGTTGCCGTCAACCGTTTGTGGCCTCAGAAACGAATCAAGGACTTGATCTGGGCTGCCGATCTGTTGCAAACGTTTCGCGCCGACACCCATTTGCTTGTCGTTGGCGACGGCCCGCAACGCTGGCGCTTGGAACGATTCCGCCAGCAGACACGGACGACAGAACGCGTTCACTTTCTGGGCCAACGCGACGACGTGCCCGACTTGCTGCCGCATTGCGACTGTTTATGGCTGGCCAGCGGATACGAAGGGCAGTCGAATGCGATCCTGGAGGCCATGTCGGTGGGGCTGCCGGTCATCGCTACCGATATCCCGGGCAACCGCGACCTGGTGGTGCCGGATCAAACCGGTTACCTCGTCCCAGTGGGCGATCGTGCCGCGTTCGCCCGCTGGGCCAATGTTCTGCTCGACGACCCGCAGCTGGCATCCCGACTTGGCCAAGGGGGCCGGCAGCGCGTGCGTCAGTGTTTCACAGTGGACAGCATGGTGCAAAGGCACGTTGACCTGTACCGCGAACTCATGGCCAGGTAAATGCACGGCACTGCAATCGCTTGAGCTCTTTCGAAAAGAATGGAGGAAACAGAACAAGATGGTCGACAAGATTCAGCACGGCGCTCCAGAAAAAGCGAAACGCACTACGGCATCGGTGTTGTTGGCGGCAGTTGCCATCGGCTTGTCCCTGTTTGTCGCCCTGGTCATTGTCGCCTCGCGGCAACGGTTTGTGCGGATGTTTGAGCCTCGTTCCCTGGCTCCTGCCAGGGAACGCACTGTCTGCGAGGCTCCGCCTTCTTCCGAACGACATACTCGCACCAAGAACAACTTCCCCGTTCCGCAAATCCGGACGGCGCGCGCCATGCCGCCAGAACGGACAAGAGTTGTTGCCGCATTGCTAAGCCGCTGTCGATTCGTAGTCCCTGCCGCGTGCGGAGGCCAGCAGGATCAAGACAACGCCGAGGGTCATCAACACAGCGGCGACGACGTACGGCAGTTCGATCTGTGTTTTTAACAGGGGGATTCCCAATGCGGCCCCGACAATCCGTCCCGCGGAACTGACGCTCTGTCCGACACCCAGGATGGTTCCCTGGTTCTTGGGATCACTGCGTCGCGACAGGAGCGCGTTGAGGTTCGGTTGCATGAAGGCGAAGCCGCAAGCCACAATCGCCATGGCCAGCAGCAGTAGCGGCAAGGAGCGGGTGTAAATCGTGGCGAAGACAAATCCAAAGCCGATGATCTCGATCACGGCTCCGCTGACAGCGAGTTTCCCTTCACTGAACTTTCCAGCCAAACGCCGGACCAGTCCACCTTGAATTGCAGCCAGCACGATGCCGATGTAGGCGTACGTCAAGCAGACCTGCCGCCAGGTGAATTCGAATGGAGCGTCGAAGTTGTCGCTTCTTCCTTTGATTACCATCGAAAGGGTTGTTTCAAAGTTCGCAAAAGAAAAAATGCAGACGAAAATGGCGACCAGCAGCAAGCCGACTGAGGGCGTCCTGAGGGCGATGCGATACGCGTCGATATCGAAGATCCGGCGTGCGGCGGACTGGCTGTCGGGAGTCCGCGACTCGGGCAACAGGAAGATCGCCATCCCCAACGCACCAGCGGATAAAATGGCGGCGACGTAACCGGGCCACGGACCGGGATCACCTTTTCCGGCGGGGCACGCGAAATACGCCAGCATCGGTCCGAACGTGAAGCCCATTCCGAACGCCATGCCGATCAAGGCCATGCCCTTCGACCTCTTGTCCGGGGGCGTGCAATCCGCAATATATGCTTGGGCTGTGGAGATCGTGGCTCCGGCAATCCCCGCGCCGATTCGCGAGGCCATCAGCAGCGCGAAACTCTTCATCACCGTCGCGACGCCGAACAGCGTGTAGCAAACAATCGACGCCACCAGGCCCACCATCAGGACGGGCCGACGGCCGATACGATCGGAAAGGCGTCCCCACAAGGGCATAAAAAAAAACTGCATCAGCGAGAAACTCGCCATCAAGAAGCCAAGCTCCCATTTCGTGGCATTGAAGTGATTGGCATAGATAGGCAACAGTGGAATCACCATCCCAAAACCAAGCAAGTCAACGAAGACGGTCAGAAAGATGACCGCGAGGGAACCTTTACGGGCAGAGTCAGGCATGGCGAGACACGGGGCAGGAGCGGGAGGATGTAATCCGCTATTCTAGACAGAAAACGGCCCGGGCGATAGCTCTCCGCGGGCGCAACAGGAAGGCTTCTACCGGGCACGGGAATGTCGTCGTGGTGGTTTTCGATTATGCTGGTGATTGCATCGAAGCTGGTTTTGGTTGGCGCGGATGGTGCCTTCCTCGGCGTCGTGGTTTCGAGGCCGCCGGGCACGGTCCCGTCGCCGTTGCAGTCTTGGTTTCCTGTCATGGTCACTATGAAAACAGGTCTGTTGGCATTTGTCGCTGCTCTTGGATGCAGTGTGGGTGTTTGCGCGGAGGAACCCTTTCGGTTGATGTTTGCGGATGGGTCAACCATAGTCGCTCGCGAACTGAAACACGTCGACAGCCTGGAAGAAAAAGCGACCGCGGATGGTCGTCCACTCTTCGACGTCAACAATCCCGTCGTGTTGATACAGCAGTTGGGAGTCGATGTCCGGCGGCCAGCACCGTACGTGGAGTGTGCCAGCGGCGATTGCTTGCCTGGGCATATCGAGGGATTTCGAGCGGCGTCGGACGTGCCGGCCTTGCCGAATCGCGTCGCCGTTCGCCCGCACCCACCGCTGATCGCCGAGGCGGAAGGCGTGGTGGAAGTTTGGGCTGATCGGATACGTCGTATCGTGCTCGAAAAGCGCGATGTGACTGAATACGACGAACCCACGCTGGTTTTCCGCGACGGTCGCCTTGTCAACGGACGCAGTTTGCGCTGGAGCGAAGACGGCCTGCGGCTACTCACCGATAGCGGTATCGTGTCGGCCAGTCTGGATCAGCTGCTGCTGGCCGACTTCGGCTCGGGAAATGTCGCTGATGCGCTGCTTGACGAGGCGTTCTTACCGCCCATCGCGCCAGACGACCTGGCGGCGCGTTTGTACTTGAGCCATGGCGGCGTCCTCACTTCGCGGCGGCAGCAGTTCATCCAGGGTTTCCCGTATCGGCGCGGCTGGAAGGAACTCTACTTTTTTGTGCAGCCACTGTGGGCGCTGTCGGTGTTAAGATTTGATGTGACGACGGTCGCCCAGCGCGTCTACCTGCCGCCCAACCAGGTCCCGCTGTCGGCGTTGCCGAGCAAGCAGGTTCCCAACGACGCGCTTGTCTTTTCGTGGCCGGCGAAACGCGACGCCTGCGTGACGGGGGACAGCATGATGTGCGGGGATCTCGCGGCACCTTTCGGCATGGGTGTGCACGCACCGAACGCGATGGAAATCGCGCTGCCGGCACCTGCAACGCGAGTTTCCGGCTGGCTGGGAATCGACCGTTCCGTCGGCGACTCCGGATGCGCTCGCGGGCTGCTGCTGGATCCCGTCGGAAAGGTGCTTTATACGAGTCCGGTGTTGCGCGGCGGTCAGGCCCCGCAGCGTTTTGAAGTGCCACTACACGGCGCTTTGGCCCTGACGCTGGCGACTGACGCGGTTCATGAGGGACGCCCTGCCGGCGCGCCGCCGCTGGATATCGGTGACCATGTGGACTGGATGCTCCCCACGTTCAGTGTCGGACCGCCGGACGCGGCGACACAGCGGCGCATTGCACAACGATGGATTCCGGGGTTGGCCGAGTGGGAAATCGATGATGCCAACGTGGCGCGGCTGCGCGTCGATATGATGTTCGATCGCCGCGAGTCCCGTTGTTTTCCGTGCCTCAGCGTGCAGGGAAACGAGCCGGTGGTCGTGAATCGCACTGTCGCGGCGCGGACACTTCACAACAATATCTTCGAAACGCTGATTACTCCGTCGCGCGGAGCGCTCACGAAACGTCTGCAGTTGCGCGTGGATGGCGAATTGATCCCACTCGAAAGCAGCATCATGTCCCGCTCGCGGAAGCCGAACGATGACGAGTCGGAAGAGCACGGTACGTTCTTGTATTGGG